>JAFUMU010000068.1 GCA_017482495.1 Clostridia bacterium
CGCATATTCCCTCGTCTGCAGTAAAATACTGTCTGCAGGCGTCTGTATAATGATTAAGTCGAGGCATAATATCGATGCCCCACCAACAGTCGTAGGAATCGCGGCTGCCTCTGAAGGTGAACCAATCATAGTATGGTGATCCCTCACTTTGATAAGCGCCGAGTGCATCGTATTTACCTTTTCTGTTAAAATAGATACTGTCATCTCCCGTATGGTTGAAAACACCGTCGAGAATGACCTTGATACCGTATTCTTTCGCCTTTTTTATAAGCTCATCAAGAGCTTCATCTCCGCCCACCCCGGGATCTACCTGTGTATAGTCACCCGTATCGTAGCGGTGGTTGGAATACGCCTTGAAAATAGGGTTAAGATATATGACGGTAACGCCCATTGACTTGAGATATTCCAGTTTTTCAGCTACTCCGTAAAGGTCGCCGCCGTAGAAAAGGTTGTTTTCAAGCGGTCCGCCGGGATACAGAGAATACTGGGAAATGGGAGCAGACCAGTTCTGCTCATAAACTGCATCTTTTCTGTCCTGCTTTGCTCTTCCGCTTTTATAAAATCTGTCGGGAAATATCTGATACATCGTTCCGCCATGGAACCAAGAGGGAGTGGTGAAGCTCCGATCATACACCGTCAACATAAAGTATTTACCGGCTTTATCGGTCAAATGAAAATTCACATTATCATATGTGCTTGTAAAGAGTGCATTTCTGCCCCTCCACATCACAAAGGTATAGAAATACAGACCTACTCCCAGCTCACTCATTTTAAGAGTGGTCTCATAGGTTCCCTCGCCTACCCAATCAAGTCGGATATCGCGGTCCGCCTCTCCGTCGCGGTGCAATCTCATGGTAACGCCCGTTGCTCCTATGGCTCTGTCGCATTTTACCACCCATTTGATCTTCTCCGCATCGGAAAAAGCTCCGTATACAGAGACATCTCTGTCTCCGCAGTATTTCTCTATTTTTATCTTAGCATTTGCTGCCAGCTTACCGGACAGTTTAACTACCATATATTTTTACTGCTGCCTGAATCGGCAATTTTCCTAACAATTTATTGATTTTAAGGATCCTCCTAAACACAGCACAAGGCACAGCGGTAAAACTGTGCCTGAATCTGTGTGTTTGATTAACCCTTGATAAGTCTTTCGATATTCCAGATACGGCTTGCGTACTCGTCGATACTTCTGTCAGCCGCAAACTTTCCTGCACCTGCGATATTGTAAAGGCTCTTCTTGTTCCATTCCTTACGGTCTGCATATACACGTGCAACCTCAAGCTGAGTCTTTCTGTATGACTCGAAGTCTGCCATGCACATGAAGGGATCGGAGTGGAGCAGATATTCTGCGATGTGAGAGAAGGACTCTCCGTTGTAGCCTGCGCTGAGGCTGTTTACTACCTTCTGCAGGATCTGATTCTCATGGTAATACTTGGAGCTCTTATAGCCCATCTGCCAAATATACTGAGCCTCGTCAGCCTTCAGACCGAAGGTGAACATATTTTCTTCACCTGCTTCAGCCATCATTTCGATGTTAGCACCGTCAAGTGTACCGATCGTAAGAGCACCGTTTATCATAAGCTTCATACAACCTGTACCACTCGCTTCCTTACCTGCAAGGCTGATCTGCTCGGAGAGCTCAGCCGCGGGAACAAGGGCCTCGGCCATAGTTACGCAATAGTTTTCGATAAATACAACGCGGAGCTTTTCGCTGATACGCTTATCCTTAGCGATCTCCTGGCTCAGGCACCAAATAAGCTTGATGATCTCCTTAGCCATGTGGTAGCCGGGAGCTGCCTTTGCACCGAAGATAAATGTTCTGGGCTGGATATCGAGATCGGGATTCTCCTTGAGAAGCTGATACATATAAATAATGTTCATAGCGTTCATAAGCTGACGCTTATACTCATGGAGACGCTTGATCTGAACGTCAAAGAGGGAGTCTGTATTGAGAATGACGCCTGTCTTCTCCTTCATAAGCTTCGCAAAGTTGACCTTGTTCTGCTTCTTGATCTTTTCAAGTCTCTCAAGAACCTCATCATCCTCTGCAAACTTGCGCAGGCCCATGAGCTCTGTGGGATCCTTCTTGAAGCCGTCGCCGATGCAATCGGTAATGAGCTTTGTAAGAGAGGGGTTGGAATAGCAGAGCCAACGGCGGTGTGCTATACCGTTAGTTACGTTATCGAACTTCTCAGGCCAGATACGGTAGAAGTTTTTAAATGTGATATCGCGGAGAATACCGGAATGGATCTCGGATACGCCGTTAACATGGTGAGAACCGATAATGGAAAGGTTTGCCATGCGAACCTGGCCGTTAGCAATAACAGCCATGTCGGAGATTCTGTCCCAATTGCCGGGATACTTCTCCCAGATCTCGTGGCAGAAGCGCTCATTGATCTCTTTAATGATCATATGAAGTCTGGGCAGACGGAGCTTGAATATCTCCTCGCTCCACTTTTCAAGCGCTTCGGGAAGAACTGTATGGTTTGTATAGGAGCATGTGCGGCAAACGATATCCCATGCCTTATCCCAATCGAGACAGTACTCGTCAAGAAGGATACGCATAAGCTCGGGTACGCACATTGCGGGATGTGTATCGTTGATGTGGATAGCTACCTTATCGGGAAGGGATTCGATATTACCGTATACTGCCATATGGTCACGGATGATGCTCTGGCAGGATGCACTTACCATGAAGTACTGCTGTGTCAGACGGAGCACCTTACCGTCATAGTTATTATCTGCAGGGTAAAGAAGCTTACAGATGATATCTGCTGCAAGGGATCTGTGAGCTACGTTATCGTCGCTGCCGCCTGTATAGTCGCCGATAGCAAGGCGGTCGGGAGCTGCAGCACGTGCCTTCCACAGGCGAAGCTGGCTGACTGCTTCACTGTCTGCGCCGCTCATCATCATATCATAGGGAACAGCTTCGATAGTTTCACAGTTGTCATATGCTATAGTAAGTCTGCCGTCGTCCCAGATCTCTTTTACCTGACCGCCAAAGCGAACCTTATAGCATCTGTCCTCACGGGGTGTGAGCCAAACGCCGCCGCCGGGAAGCCAGTTATCAGGAAGCTCTACCTGGTGACCGTCAACTATTCTCTGCTTGAAAAGGCCATACTCATAGCAAAGGGAGAAGCCTGTTGCAGGATAGTCGAGAGAAGAAAGGGAGTCAATAAAGCAAGCCGCAAGACGGCCGAGACCGCCGTTGCCGAGACCTGCGTCGGGCTCGCAATCGTAAAGCTCGTCAAGCTTAAAGCCCATAGAAGAGAGTGCTCTCTTATATGTCTCTGCAAGGCCAAGGTTGCAAAGGTTATTCTTAAGGCTGCGGCCTACAAGATACTCCATGCACATATAGTAAACACGCTTTGCGCCTGCTTCGTTTACCTTTTTCTTAAATTCCTGACGCTTTGCGGCAAGAATATCACGTACTGTAAGAGCTGCGGCACGGTATACCTGCTCCTTGGAAGCCTCCTCAGGTGTGCAACCGAAATATCTGGAGAGCTTGGATTCAATACTATCTTTTACTTCTGCTGTATTAGGTTTGTAGTTCATTGGTTTATAATTCCTTCCGGATGTTGATTAAATATATATATTGCCGATGTTACAGGATCACAAATTATCATACAGATCGGCATATTCCTCGGCTGACATTGCCCAAGAGAAATCAATTTTCATAACTCTCTGCTGAAGACTTCTTATCTTTTTCTGATCTCCGTACAGTGCAACTGCACGCTCGATCTGCTTATAAAGCGCCTTCGGAGAGTACTGACTGAAGGTGAGTCCGTTACCGCTGACCACCTTGCCGTCCTCACTATAGTCCTTGATGGTATCACTGAGTCCGCCTGTCTCTCTGACTATGGGAACTGAGCCGTACCTTGATGCTATCATCTGTGCAATGCCGCAAGGCTCACTTTTTGAGGGCATTATGAAAAAGTCAGATGCCGCATATACTCTGCGCGACAGGGCTCTGTCGTATGTGACAAGTGCTTTGACCTTTTCCGGATATGCTTCCTCAAGCCAACGGAAAAAGTCCTCGTATTCCTTTTCACCGTTGCCCACCATTACAAGCTGTACGTCGTTTTTATAAAGCATCATATGCGCTGCTGCGCGCACAAGATCCATTCCCTTAGCCGACACAAGTCTTGTTATTATTGCAAAAACAGGCACATCTCTTTCGGGAAGCGAAAGCTCTCTCTGTAGAGAAGTTTTATCAATTTTCTTTGCGCTTATGCTTCGCCACATATATTTCTTTGCAATTATCTCATCATTATGAGGATCATAAAGCTCCGTATCGATACCGTTAAGTATTCCGCACAGCTTATATGAATTTTCGCAAAGTATTCCTTCCAGACCTGCTCCGTATTCGGGAGTCAGTATCTCCTTTGCATATGTGGGACTCACTGTTGTTAATCTGTCGCAGGAAACGATCGCCGCCTTCATCAGGTTCATTGAACCCTCCCATTCAAGCAGCCCTGCATATTTCCACGGAACTGAAAACAGCTCATTCAAGGATTCCATACAGAATTTACCCTGATACTCTATATTATGCACGGTAAACACTGTTTTAATATTCTCATAACCCTTAAGTTCCTTGAAGAACAGGTCATAATAAACGACACTTAACGCGCTCTGCCAGTCGTTTGCGTGGATAATGTCGGGAAAATAGTTTATTTCCGACAACATCTGCACCGCCGCCATGCTGAAAAAGGCGAATCTTTCGCCATCGTCCCAGTGACCGTACAGCTCCGCACGCTTGAAATAATACTCATTATCGACAAAATAGTATGTAACGCCGTTTTTCTCAAGGCTGAGAACTCCGCAATACTGATTACGCCATCCAAGGCGCACTGTAAACACGGCTTCCTCCTTCATCTGAGAACGCCACTGACTGCTGACATTCTCATATAAAGGAAGCACCACTCTTATATCGCTTCCGTCTCCCATATATTCCCTTACCGCTTCAGGGAGACTGCCTATAACGTCACCTAAACCGCCTGTGGCGGCAAAGGGCATACATTCAGAACTAACATAAAGTATCTTCTTCATATATTACCAATCATTCTTTTAGACTTCAAGTGTTATTTTGCGACTTGTTGTAACATTTATATATATTTCTCGACAAAATGGTATTTAATCATAAAAAAAACTTAGCGGGGCGTGCGTAACACGCCCCGTAGTTTACATAAAATCGCCCATTACGCCTTACGGCAACGGGGTCTATCAGATCATCTTACCCTTGGAAATGTAGAAGGGCTGTGTCTCGTGACCGGAGAGAGTTACATCATCTCTGATCGTAACATTCTTATCTGTGATAACACAGTTAAGTGTTACGTTCTCGCCTGTTACGGAGTCCTGAAGCATGATAGAATTCTTAACAACTGTTCCCTTACGAACTCTTACACCACGGAAGAGGATAGAGTTTTCAACTGTACCCTCGATAACGCATCCGTCAGCGATAACAGAATTCTTAACCTTTGCTCCGTCTACATACTTTGTAGGAGCAGAGTTACGAACCTTTGTATATACAGGTCTGTTCTTCTCACCGAAGAGCTCGCTGCGAACGTCGCCGCAGAGGATCTGCATATTTGCTGCATAGTAGCTTGCAAGGTCACCGATCTCAGCATAATAGCCGTCAAAGTTATAAGCTACCATCTTGGAGGAAGCAAGAACGCTTGCGAGAGCTTCTGTGTAGAAGTTCTTCCAGCCGTAGGAAACTGCGGAATGGAGAAGGCTTACAAGGAAACCGCGGTTGATAACTACGATGTTTGTGCAAACGTCGTACTCTCCACGTGTCATGGGAGAGGAATCAACGATCTCCTTAACTGTACCGTCCTCGTTTGCTACGATGATGGTATGAGCGCCTGCCTTGCCGCCATCAAGCTCCATCTTCTTAGTTACAAATGTAACGTCAGCGCCTGTTTCCTCGTGGTTATCAAGAACAGCGTTCAGGTCGATATTGCAGATATCATCGCAATCGGAGAGGACCATAACGTCCTCGTCGCAATGGTTGATATAATCGATGGCGCCGAGCATAGCCTCAAGACGGTTAGTATAGAGCTTTCCGCCGATGGGGCTGTCAGATGCGCTTACGTAGGGAGGAAGGATTCTGACGCCGCCGCTTCTTCTTGCGAGGTCCCAGTCCTTACCGTTACCGATGTGATCCATAAGGGAGCGGTAGTTATTATGAGTAATAATACCAACCTTATCGATTCCGGAGTTGACCATATTGGAAAGTGTAAAGTCAACAAGTCTGTATCTTCCGCCGAAGGGGATGGACGCCATTGTGCGCTCCGCTGTCATTTCGGGGATGCTTCTGTCATGAATATTAGAAAAAATAAGTCCTGCAGCAGTCATAGTATCACTTCTTGTCCTTTCTGAGCTCGGGGATCATAACTCCGGCTTCAATTTTTTCACCGTCGGCAATCACTGTGCCCTCTCCGAGGACTGTGATATCTTCACTGTTGCCAACCTCGCCGCCGATACGGCAATTCTTACCGATCTCAACGTCGGTATCGATAAGTGCATAGCTAAGCTCTGTGCCCTCACCGATAACTGTTCCGCTCATTACTACGCTGTCGCGTACAACTGCACCGGGCATTACCTTTACGCCGGGGAACAGAACGGAATTCTTAACTGTACCGTAGATCTCACAGCCCTCGGAGATGATGGAGTTTTCAACTTCACCGTCGTTACCGATATACTGGGGTGCGAGAACCTGGTGACGTGTATAAATTCTCCACTTCTCGTCTGCGAGAGAGAATGTGGGAGCCTGGCCGAGAAGGTCCATATTTGCTTCCCAAAGTGAAGAAATCGTTCCAACGTCCTTCCAGTAACCTTCGAATTCGTAAGCATACATTCTCTCGCCTGCCTTAAGCATGTTGGGGATAATGTTCTTACCGAAGTCGTTGGAGGACTCGGGATCAGCAGCGTCAGCATTGAGATACTCAGCCAGCTTGCTCTTTGTGAATATGTAGATACCCATGGAAGCCTTTGTGGAATCGGGATTCTTGGGCTTCTCGGAGAACTTGAAGATCTTCTGCTCGTCGTCTACGGAGAGGATACCGAAGCGGCTTGCCTCTTCGATCGGAACGTCCAGAACTGCGATAGTACAGTCAGCATTGTTTGCCTTATGGAACTTAAGCATCTTAGCATAGTCCATCTTATAGATATGGTCACCGGAAAGGATGAGAACATACTCTGCATCATAGCGGTCGATGAACTGCATATTCTGATATATTGCATTTGCAGTACCCTTATACCAGTCAGCGGAATGTGTACCCTGGTAAGGGGGAAGGATCTTTACGCCGCCGTAGGTTCTGTCAAGGTCCCAGGGAAGACCGTTACCGATATACTCGTTAAGGAGCATAGGCTGGTACTGGGTGAGGACACCTACGGTATCAATGCCGGAGTTTGTACAGTTAGAGAGAGGGAAGTCGATGATGCGGTACTTTCCGCCGAAAGGAACCGCGGGCTTTGCCACTTTCTGTGTAAGTGCGTAAAGACGGCTTCCCTGCCCTCCTGCAAGCAGCATAGCCACGCACTCTTTCTTTTTGAACACTTTAGAATTCCTCCTTGTAGATTACAGTATATTAATTATATTTGCCAACTTGGTTATTATTACATGCTGCGGACTATTTTTTATCCTCAGCTTTTTTAACGGGTCTCTTACGGGGGGCTGCCTTTCTGATACACTTAAAGATTGCAGAGCTATGTCCTGCCAATTTTATCTTAAGTGCCTGCTCATATCCGTGTATGTCATCGCTCACCGTCTTCACCTTTCCGTTGACCTTGCCGCTGCCGCCGTATCTCTCGTCGTCGGAAGCAAGTATCTCTTCATAAGTGCCTGCATAGGGTACTCCCACGTACACCTCGTCTCTGTCAACATCGCTGAAGTTCAGCGCAACGATAACATCATTGCCTGATTTATCTATTCTTCGATAAGAAAGTATGCTCTTCTCTCTGCTCTCTGCATCTATCCAGCTAAAGCCTTCCCAGCCGCCGTCGTTCTCCCACAGAGCAGGTGTCTGCAAATACAGATTATTTAGCTCTGCGCAGAAAAGCTGATATTTAGCATGCTTTTCAAAATCAAGCAGGAACCACTGCACACTTGCCGCATGATTCCACTCGTCAAACTGACCTATCTCCGCTCCCATAAACACCAGCTTCTTACCGGGCTGAGTCATAGTATAGGTCATAAAATTCTTGGCTCCGCTGAACTTCTGATCGTAGTCACCGGGCATTTTATTCAGATATGCTCCCTTGCCATGGACCACCTCATTATGAGAAATGGGGAGGATATATTTTTCTGCGTACGCAGAAAGCATGGGGAAGGTTATCTTTTCGTGGTTAAAGCGTCTCTGCGACGCCTCCGTCATTGCATAGCTCTGGGTGTTTTCCACCCATCCCATATTCCATTTGATGGAGAAGCCCAGTCCTTCTCTTGAGAAGTTGGTAACGTCTGACCAAAATGTAGTCTCGTCTGCTATCATAAGGACATCGGGATAGTATGTGACCATTGCTGAATTGAGCTTACGGAAAAAGTCTACCGCCTCAAGGCAACGGTGATCGCCGTAGCGGTTGGGAGTCCACTCCCCGTCCTGCTTGCCGAAGTCCAGATAAAGCATTGATGCCACTGAATCTGTTCTTATTCCGTCTATATGGTAATGCTCAGCCCAATACATAACATTGGACACAAGGAAAGATTGCACCTCAGGTCTTGCAACGTCAAAACGGCGCGTGCCTCTGACCTGCTGTTCCATCATTCCGTCTCCCTGATATTCGTATACATACCCTCCGTCAAATTCATACAGACCGTGCTGGTCCTTGGGAAAATGAGAGGGCACCCAATCTATAATAACACCGATGCCTGCGTTATGCATAATATCAACGAATTCCATAAATCCGTGGGGTGTGCCGAATCGTGAGGTAGGTGCATAATAGCCCGTCACCTGATATCCCCACGAACCGCCGAAGGGATATTCGGAAATAGGAAGCAATTCAACGTGAGTATAGCCCATCTGAAGAGCATAGGGGGCAAGTTCCTCTGCCAATTCTCTGTAGGAAAGAAATGTTCCGTTATCGTGCTTCTTCCACGATTCCGCATGAACCTCATACACGTTCATGGGCTGGCTCATTACCTTTTCTCTTGTGAATTTATTCTTTCTCTGCTTCATCCATTTGGCATCATTCCATTTATAACCCGAAAGGTCAAAAAATCTTGATGCCGTCTCCGGAGGAGTCTCGCTGTAAAATGCATATGGGTCGCACTTGTAGATATCGCCGAAGGGAGTCTTGAACTTGAATTTGTAATTATATCCGTCACCGAAGCGGTCGGCCGCAACGCGAGCCTCCCATACGCCTGAGTCATCAACCCTCTTCATAGGATCGCTCTCAGACCAACCGTTAAAAAGACCTGTTACGTAAGCGGCTTCGGCATTGGGTGCCCAAACCCTGAAAACATAGCCCTTATCATCACGGTGCGCTCCGAAATATTCATATGCCTTATAGTTGGTACCTTCATGAAAAAGATACCCTTCTCGGTTGCTTTTTTGTCCCTTCATCTGCTCCACCTGTTGCACCATACATATTCTTTTAATAATTATAGCATGTCGCACCAAACAATTCAATATGTTTAGGCGCATTATTTATTATTTTCGATAAATTTTTTTGGTATTTTATCACCAAAAACCGACAAGCATCGCCTATAAATGGAAATAATTGTAAAGTGCTTCTTTCGTCAAAATAAACATAGTATACCCAAGTGCACCAAGTCGTTTTTGTTAATAATACCCCTGTTATCCCAAATGGAAAAATCTTCATATTATTATATATAGCTATACTTTTCGACTAATTTGATGCAAATGAGACAAAAGTGTCAAAAAAATCTGCGTATTTTTGTGAAACCTATTGACAAGGCGAAAAATTTGTGATATTGTTTTCACATCATTTTCATTCGCTAAAGCGTGAAATTGTTGATAAGTAAATTTTTGGGGAGGATCCCCATGTCCTCTGTCACGTCAGACAGACGGAATAAAGAAAGGAAGTACATACAAATGAAAACACGCAAGATCCTGGCAATCATCATTGCGGCTCTTATGATGCTGCCCTTACTGGCAAGCTGCGGCGAGCCTGCAGACGACGGCAAATACGTTATCGGTATCTGCCAGCTTACAGAGCATCCCTCTCTCGATGCTGCAACACAGGGCTTTATGGACGCAGTTAAGGAAGCTCTCGGCGAAGAGAACGTAACATTTGATTTCCAGAGCGCACAGGGCGATTCCAATACATGCTCTACTATCTGTAACCAGTTCGTATCTGACAACGTTGACCTTATTCTTGCCAACGCAACACCTGCACTTCAGGCAGCAGCAGCAGCCACAAACGAGGTCCCGATCCTTGGTACATCCGTAACAGAGTACGGAGTAGCACTTGAAATCGACGATTTCAACGGCACAGTAGGCGGCAACATTTCCGGTACAAGTGACCTTGCTCCCCTGGATCAGCAGGCAGATATGCTTGTAGAGTGGTTCCCTGAAGCAAAGAACGTAGGCCTTCTCTACTGTTCTGCTGAGGCAAACTCCAAGTATCAGGTAGATGAGGTGCAGAAGTATCTTGAGGCTAAGGGAATAACAGTTAAGCAGTATTCCTTCGCTGACTCCAATGACCTCCAGTCTGTATGTCAGTTGGCAGCAGATGAAAGCGATGTTATCTATGTTCCCACAGACAATGCGGTTGCTGATAATACCGGTATCGTAGACAACATCTGCCGTCCCGCAGGAGTTCCCGTTATCGCAGGCGAAGAAGGAATCTGCGGCGGATGCGGCGTAGCAACACTGTCCATCAGCTACTACGACCTTGGTAAGACAACAGGTGAAATGGCAGTTAAGATCCTTAAGGATGAGGCTGACGTTTCCGAAATGAAGATCGAATACACAACAGTAACAAAGAAGTATAACGCAGACATCTGCAAGGCTCTGGGTATCGAGCCCCTTGAAGGCTACGCAGCTATCGTGGTCGAAGAATAATTTTTTCGCAAAAAGTTAATAAAAATCCGATGAGAGTGCTTCCATTCTCATCGGATTTTTGCTACAATATGTGTATGTTCATCTCAGCATGATCAGTTTTATGAAAGGAACCTGGCAATAATGAAAAAATCAATACGGATCTTATCCCTGTTCCTTGCTCTGCTTACAGCAGTAGGGCTCTGCGCCTGCGGCAAATCAACCAAGGCAAAATATGAAATAGGAATATGCCAGCTTGTGGAGCATACAGCGCATACAGAAGCAACCAAAGGCTTCATGGATGCTCTCAATAAGGCTCTGGGAGAAGAAAATATACATTATGACGTCCAGAGCGCGCAGAACGATATATCCTCCTGCTCCGCAATAATCAATCAGTTCGTAGCAAACGACGTGGATCTCATCCTTGCCAACGCCACATCTGTGCTGCAAACAGCCGCATCTGCAACAAGCGAGATACCTGTTCTCGGTACATCCGTTACGGAATACGGAGTGGCACTTGATATAGAAAACTTTAACGGAACAGTGGGCACTAACGTATCAGGCACAAGCGACCTGGCTTCCCTTGAGGAGCAGGCGAAAATGATCGTAGAATGGGTACCCGACGTTAAAAGCGTAGCACTTCTCTTCTGCTCAGCCGAAGCAAACTCACAGTATCAGGTGGACGAGGTAGAAAAATATCTTGAGGCAAAGGGTATAACAGCGACTCAGTATCCCTTCGCCGACTCCAATGACCTCTCCGGTATCTGCCAAAAAGCGGCTGAGGAAAACGACGTTATCTATGTTCCCACAGACAATACCGTTGCAAGCAACTCAGGCATCATAGACAATATCTGCAGACCTATGAAAAAGGTGGTATTTGCAGGAGAAGCAGGAATGACCTGCGGAGTAGCATCTCTTTCCGTAAGCTATTATGAGGTAGGCTATGCCACAGGCGAAATGGCAGCAAAGATACTGCTGGGCGAAGCCGATATATCAAAAATGCCCATTCAGTACGCTGACGCAACCAAGAGATACAATAAAGAGCTCTGCGACGAGCTTGGGCTCACTCCCCCCGAAGGCTATGAGCCTATAGAATAAGAAAGGAACCGCACAAATGGACGCAATCATCTCAACACTTGCCAAGATCCCCGGCGCACTCCCCGGCGCCGTTGCACAAGGACTTATATGGGGCATAATGGCAATAGGCCTCTACTTTACATACAGAATATTGGAGGTCTCCGACCTTACCGTTGACGGCTCCTTTGCCACAGGAGGCGCAGTGTGTATCGTGCTTATGCTCAATGGCTTCAATCCCTGGCTCGCGCTGCTTATGGCGTTTATAGCAGGTCTGCTGTGCGGACTTGTTACAGGACTTCTCCATACAGCATTCGGTATCCCTGCAATACTTGCAGGTATCCTTACACAGCTTGCACTGTATTCAATAAACCTGAAGATAATAGGCAAATCCAACCAGTCTATCAATGTTGATAAATATGACCTCCTTGTATCCCTGCGTTGGGTAAAAGAGCTTGCTCTGAAAAATCCCCTTATTACAGTTGCGATCATTACAGTTGCCATTATTGCCATTTTCTACTGGTTCTTCGGAACTGAAATGGGATGCAGTATCCGCGCAACGGGCGCTAACCTTGCAATGAGCCGCGCACAGGGTATCAACACAAACATGAATAAGGTGCTGGGCATCATGGTCGCAAATGCACTTGTAGCAACAAGCGGCGCTCTTCTTTCTCAGTATCAGGGCTTTGCTGACGTTAATATGGGCCGCGGAGCCATCGTTATCGGCCTTGCTTCCATCATTATCGGTGAAGCTGTTTTCGGCAAAATATTCAGAAACTTCGCACTTCAGCTTTTGTCCGTGTCATTTGGCGCAGTCATCTATTATGTAGTTGTACAGGTGGTCATCACCATCGGACTTGATGCAAACCTTCTGAAGCTCCTTTCCGCAGCAGTAGTTGCTGTATTCCTTGCTATCCCTCATCTCAAGAGCAAATACTTCGCAAAACCGGTTAAGGTAACAGAAGATGAAGAGGAGGTAACAGAAAATGCTTGATATCTGTAAGGTACATAAATCATTCAACGTAGGAACAGTCAATGAAAAGAAGGTCCTCCGCGGCCTTAATCTCCACCTCAAGGAGGGCGACTTTGTAACTGTTATCGGCGGCAACGGCGCAGGTAAATCCACAATGCTCAATATGGTGGCAGGCGTTTATCCCGTAGATAGCGGTAAGATCACCATCGGCGGCAATGATGTGACCAAGCTGCCCGAATATAAAAGAGCAAAATTCATCGGCAGAGTATTCCAGGACCCTATGACAGGTACTGCAGCTACCATGCAGATCGAGGAAAACCTCGCCCTTGCAGCACGCAGAGGCAAATCAAGAGGCCTGAAGATCGGTATCACCAAGGCTGAAAGAGAACACTACCGTGAGCTTCTTAAAACCCTTGACCTTGGTCTCGAAGACAGACTTACATCTAAGGTCGGACTCCTCTCAGGCGGTCAGCGTCAGGCGCTTACTCTCCTTATGGCTACTATGAACAATCCCCAGCTCCTTCTGCTGGATGAGCATACCGCCGCCCTTGACCCTAAAACAGCACTTAAGGTGCTTACTCTCTCAGCTAAAATAGTTGAGGAAAACAACCTGACTACCCTTATGATCACTCATAATATGAACGATGCTATCAAGTACGGTAACAGACTTATTATGATGAATAACGGCCGTATAATCTTTGACGTAAGCGGCGAGGAAAAGAAAAAGCTCACTACCGCTGATCTCCTTGAAAAATTCAAGATATCTGCAGGCGAAGAGCTGGCTAACGACAGAGTCCTTCTGTCTTGATATTTATTGAAGCAGATTGTAATTCGGGGGAACTCTCTTTCGCAGAGAGTTCCCCCGAGCCCCTTCAGAGAACCTATAATAAATGCCATGGTCTATGCTTTACTTATATGGGAACAGAAAAGGTTTATAAAGATGTCGGGGGATTGAATAACATTTTCCGTCTGCGACACAGTCGCAGTGATAAGGAGCAAGTCAAGAATGACGGATGAAATCATCCGTCCGTCTTGACTTATCTCCTTATCTTTACAAATTGCCTATGGCAATTTGCGGAAAATGTTATTCAATCCCCCGACATCTTTATGAACCTTTTAAGTGATACCGATAAACAAACCCAAAACGACAGTGTAAAAAGGTTTGGGTGGGGGTCATAGGGGGAGGGGCTTTCCTTAAAAGTCCCTCCCCCTAAATACATAAAAAAGTTTAAATACAGCACAACCGAAATAAGATAGTGGGTTGACAAGGGGGATTTAGCTTTGATATAATAAAGTAACAATAATTGTTCGTCATAAAGCAGAAAGGATGAAAAACAATGACTGTCAGAGAAATATTAGCAGACATCAAGAGCGACAGAAAAAAGAAGGTCATCATTGACACTGATGCATTCAACGAGATCGATGATCAATACGCGATAGCATACAGCTATTATTCCGACAAAATAGATATACTTGCAATACAAGCCGCGCCTTTTGAAAATGAAAAGAGCGACAATATGGGATACGGAATGGAGAAAAGCTATGAGGAGATCCATAAGGTGCTTAAGCTTATTGATCCGGATCATAGTATTCCCGTGTTCAAGGGAAGCCGCGCGTCCATTGAGAAGAGCGGAGAGATACAGGACAGCGAAGCAGCGCGTAATCTTATAAAGATGGTAAAGGAATCCGACGAGATCGTGTATGTTTTTGCCCTCGGAGCAATTACAAACGTAGTATCCGCAATTATGCTTGATCCTTCCATCAAGGACAACATGTGCGTTATCTGGCCCGGCGGTACCCAGATAGATTCTGACAATCTCGGTGAATTCAACCTTGTGCAGGACTTCACAGCAGGACAGATGCTTCTCAATAGCGGAGTACCGCTTGTACTGTGCCCAGCATGGTTTGTAGTAAGTGAGCTTACAGCAAAATGGGACAAGTTCTGCGAGCTTGAAGGCGTCAGCCCCATATGCGACTATCTCTTTGAGATAACAGGCAAATGCAGAGAGCTTGCCGGCGCACCCCATTGGTGGATCAGAACTATCTGGGACATCGTAGCCCCCGCCATCATCGACAATACAGACGCCGCTGACATTGAGATCATTCCCACTCCTGTGTTTACAGACGCAAGGGTATACGCATTTGATTCCACACGTCACGAGATGATGTATCTCAAGAAGATCGACCGCGACATGGTATTCGACCGTACCTGGAAGCTCTACAAAGAAAATGCATAATAATCAAGGGGGAACTCTCACAGGGTTCCCCATTTTTCGGAGGAAATAATGACATTACAGGAAATCCTCGCTGATATCAAAAGCGACAGAGTAAAAAAATGTGTTATAGATACAGACGCATTCAACGAGATAGATGACCAGTTCGCCATAGCATATAGCTACCTTTCAAAGAAGCTGGACGTACTGGCAGTGTACGCAGCACCGTTCTTCAACGGCAACAGCAAAAGCTATGAGGACGGAATGGAGAGAAGCTATCACGAAATAATCCGAGTTCTCGGCTGCTGTGATAAGGGCTTTACCGTCCCTGTGCTCAAGGGAAGCAGAGCATCAATAGATCAAACAGGCAAGGCAGTAGACAGTGAAGCCGCCGACCATCTTATAAAGCTTGCCCACGAAACAAACGAGATGATATACGTTTTCGGAATGGCAGCAATAACCAACGTAGCATCCGCCCTAATGAAGGATCCTACCATCAAGGATAAGATATGCGTCATTTGGCTTGCGGCATCTGAAACTCACGCAGATCACCTTGACGAATTCAACCTTAATCAGGACTATAAAGCAGGTCAGATCCTCCTCAACTCTGGAGTAAATCTTTTGCTGTGCCCCGCCTGGAGCGTGGTGTGGGAGCTTAAGGCGAGCTTATCCCATATTCTTGATCTGCAGGGACATAACAGCGCCTGCGATTGCCTATATGACCTTGGCTACGGCTACTACTGCGGAGCAGGCAAGCCCGAGGGCTGGTACAGATGCCTGTGGGATATAGCAGCCCCCGCAATACTTGATAACCCCGACTGCGCGGAGATAGAAATAATCACAGCACCTGTTATGACAGACGACAGAAAATATGCATTTGACTCCACAAGACATAAGATAATGATACTGAAAAAAATAGACCGTGACAAAACATATGAAAAGGCGTGGGAGGTTTTGAAAGCAGGTAAATAATTATGACACTTTATGAAATACTTGAAGATATAAAGACCCCGAGAAAAAAGAAGGTGGTCCTTGATACAGATGCATTTAACGAGATCGATGACCAATACGTTATTGCATACTGCGCAAAAACTGAAACAATGGAGCTTCTGGCAGTTCACGCCGCACCCTTCATGCACGCAAATTGCAGCAGCATGGAGCTGGGCATGAATCAGAGCTACGACGAGATAGTAAAGGTCCTTTCCCTTGTTGATGAAAATCATAATACTCCCATTATGAAGGGGAGTACCACCACAATTGATGCCACAGGCACCTACGTCGAAAGCGAAGCCGCCGATAACCTGATACGTATCGCCCGCGAAAGCGACGAGATAATATACGTCCTCACCATCGGCACATCCACCAACGTAACCTCAGCAATCATGAAGGCTCCCGATATCAAGGAAAAAATATGCGTCGTGTGGCTTGCCTGCGCCCAGACACACGTGTGGAACGATCCTGTAGAATTCAACCTTCATCAGGACTATAACGCAGGACGTATTCTCCTTAATTCCGGGACACCTCTTGTAATAGTGCCTGCATCCTGGGTCACCAGCAAGCTTAGATCCGATATTAATAATACTCTCCGCCTCAGAGGTCATAACGCAGTGGCAGATTACCTGTGCGATATTACAGAAAATGCCTATAATATGGTGGGCAGACCTGAAGGATGGGCAAGGACGATTTGGGATATCGGCGCTATCGCTGTTATGGATATGCCCGATAGCGTTCAGTATGATATTATCCCTGCACCCGTGTTGACAGATTCCCGCGTTTATGCATTTGATTCCACCCGTCATAACATCATTATGATAAATAATATCGATCGAGACCCCGTTATGGAAAAGGTGTGGAGCATCATTACTGATTGCCCCAATCCTTGATATAAATCACAAAACATCCTCTACAGCCTTAAAAGGCTTGAAAGAGGATGTTTTTATATTATTTTTTTGTAAGCGTAGCGGGATAAAGAAATGACTGAGCAACGGTGGCATCTGATTTTTCAAGAAAAGTGAGAGTGGAGCCTGAAAGCTCACAGAGAATGTATGAGCTTTTGTCTGCCTCAAGCTCAGAGTCGTAGGAAAGGTAAAGCTTACCATCCTCAAAAAGATATTTGCCGCTGCAACCATGGCTCGCAATCTGTTCTTCAAGCCCATGGGGAATAAAATCAGAAGCAGAGTGTGTGCCGCTTTCTTCGGGATGCTCTTGGCAGTATTTTTCAATGGCAGCTTCTATCACGTCAGTAAATTCAGCTAAATATTTTTCGGAGTCAACACAGAGAGTATAGGTGCCTTCCTTGGAAAATTCATAGGTAAAGGAAAGAGACAGCGAAGTGAAATCAACATATTCCCCTAAAATACCGTAGTATGTAACGTTAGTTGCATTGATATCCACATAGGAATAGCTACCCTCCCAAGTCCCCACGATCTCATTTTTTGTTGAACAGGAACAGAGAAGAATAATAGATGCAAATATTACACAAAATAGTTTTTTCAAAAGCACCAACTCCCTTCTTGTCTTGATTGTAACATATTCTCCCCCTCTTGTAAATCACAAAAACAATATTTCTGCCCGGTATCCGTAAACCGTAAACTGCGAAAAAATAGCGGAATAATAGTGAAAATATATAATGTTCGTGCTATAATATATATACATCAAACTATCCTAAAAAGGAGCGCTATGGACCGCTTTAAATTAGTTTCAAAATATAAGCCGACGGGCGACCAGCCTGCGGCAATAGAACGGCTTACGGCAGGAATCGAAGCCGGAATGAGAGCGCAGACGCTGCTTGGCGTAACAGGCTCGGGTAAGACCTTTACCATGGCAAACGTCATCGCCAATTTAAATCGCCCAACTCTTGTGCTTGCCCATAATAAGACACTTGCGGCTCAGCTTTGCTGCGAGTTTCGAGAATTCTTTCCCGAAAACGCCGTTGAATATTTTGTTTCCTACTACGACTACTATCAGCCCGAGGCGTACGTTCCCGGCAAGGATATGTATATCGAAAAGGATTCATCCATCAACGACGAGATAGATAAGCTACGCCACAGCGCAACCTCGGCGCTTTTTGAGCGTCGAGACGTTATAATCGTTGCCAGCGTATCCTGTATCTATTCTCTGGGCCCGCCCGAGGAATATCAGGCTCAAATGGTAGCAGTACGCCCCGGTCTTATAATTGAAAGAGACGAGCTTGCAGCCCGACTTATCGCCATCAGCTACGACCGTAACGACTTCAGCTTTACCCGAGGCAACTTCAGAATGCGCGGCGATACACTTGAAATATTCCCCGCAAACCAGAATGAAAAGGCTATAAGAGTTGAATTTTTCGGCGACGAGATCGACCGAATCGCGGAATTCGACCCACTGACAGGAACTGTGCTTCAGTACGTTAACTATGCCGCTGTTTTCCCCGCAAACCATTACGTTGTGGCTCCCGAGGGCAAGGAAAAAGCCCTTCGCGAGATCGAAGCGGAAATGATTCAGCGAGTTGAATATTTTCAGAGTCAGGGCAAGCTGCTTGAAGCCCAGAGGATCGAGGAGCGTACACGATACGACCTTGAAATGCTCCGTGAGATAGGATTTTGCTCCGGAGTTGAAAACTATTCCCGAGTACTTTCCGGCAGAGAGCCCGGCTCAACTCCCTATACACTGCTGGACTATTTCCCCAAGGATTTTATAATGTTCGTTGACGAATCCCACGTTATGCTTCCGCAGGTGAGAGGAATGTACGGCGGAGATAGGGCAAGAAAGCAGAATCTCGTAGACTACGGATTCCGCCTTCCCTCTGCTTACGATAACCGCCCTCTTAATTTCTCCGAATTTGAGAGCAAGATAAACCAGATGATAATGGTGTCCGCAACACCCGCCCAGTATGAAAAGGATCACTCTCAGCAGACCGTTGAGCAGATCATCCGCCCCACAGGACTTCTGGACCCCGAGATCGAGGTGCGCCCCGTGGAAACCCAGGTAGACGACCTTCTCTCCGAGGTAAGAGCAAGAACGGAAAAGGGAGAAAGAGTTCTCGTCACCACCCTCACCAAGAAAATGGCAGAGGACCTGACGGAATATATGGACGAGCAGGGCATAAGAGTTAAATATATCCACCATAACGTTGAGACCATGGAGCGAAGCGAGCTTATCCGTGACCTTCGAATGGGACTTTTCGACGTGCTTGTTGGAATAAATCTGCTGAGAGAGGGTATCGACCTTCCCGAGGTCACATTGGTTGCCATTCTTGATGCAGATAAGGAGGGCCTGCTTCGAAGCGAGACCTCGCTTATCCAGACCATAGGCAGAGCAGCCCGAAACGTGGGAGGTAAGGTAATTATGTACGCCGATACTATTACCCGCTCTATGGATGCGGCCATAAGAGAAACCAACCGCCGCCGCGAGATACAGCAGAAATATAACGAGGAAAACGGTATCACCCCCCGCACCGTTAAAAAGGATATCGGCGAGCTTATCAAGATCGGTACCACAGGCTCAAAGCGAGGAAAGAGCGATAAGAAGAAGCTGTCGGAAACCGACCGCATAGCCGAGATCGAACGCCTGAGAGAAGAAATGAAGAAGGCAGCAAGAGAGCTCCGCTTCGAGGAAGCCGCCTACCTCAGAGACAAGATCAAAGGGCTTGAGATAGTTAAGAAATAAAAGAACACGGCGTCCTGTTCGTAAATAGGACGCCGTGTTTAATTATTCAGCTCTTTCGTAAATTCTGCTGTTATATTCCAAAAGCTCATCAAGGCTGTCTGTTTTGGGTATTCCGTTTATTTCAAAATATTGCTCATCCATAGTCTGAGCATAGCTATGCCATTCTTCATATATGACATTTATGTCATATACTTGTGATACCGTATATTTCTGTTCAGGAATATACCTGATATTCCCTCCGACAAACTCAACATACCCAGTCTCTTTGCAAAACTCGTCAGAAGCAACGCAGTATCTTATCTGCTCAAATAAGACCTGAGACTGTAAATACTTTCTCGGCATTCTGATATATCCCAGCTTTCCATCTTCTCGAGTTTCAAAGGCATAACAGCTTTCGTTATACCATTTCGCAGACTGATAATCGATTTCTCCGTCATAGTTATTATCTACAATATACAATCCATCCGAGGTGAATATCCAGTTTTCTCCAAAACCGTTTACTACTCTTGAAAAAACAAATTCTTTTTCGGTCTGATAAATATATATAAGCTGATTGCCGTATAGCTGAAGAGGAGGCTCAAAATTCTTTTGATGCCCGTATGCAGACACCGACACAGCCTTGCACGTTACCGCTTCTTTATCCTCCGAGAAGCATATCTGTACAACACCTTTTCCTATAACAATATCTGTTATCTTTCCAAAATTCTCTGTGTTCTCCTGCATAGCTTCAATAGATTCTGCAAATGCCAGAGCATCCACGTACGAATCCACAAAGCCAAAGTACACGGCACCGTCCGTCTTTCCAAGAATACCTTCAACAGAAGTATAATAAGGGTTATCCGCTGAAACAGTAACATTTTTAAGTGATCTTAGATCTGAAAAAGTGTCTTTCTCAATGGTCTCAACATCACTGCTTAAATGTATAGAAGTAATGCTATGTGCGTTTTTACTGTTTTCAAATGATTTTGCAGTAATAGTCTTTATTCCTTCGGGTAAAACTATTTCAGTTTCATCTCCACAATAAGAAATGAGAATTCCGTTCTCGATTATAAAATCATTTTGATTTACTCTGCCCAAATAGTTAAATAGCAAAACACATCCAACGATCACGCACACACTTGCAGCTATAGCCGCTATGGCTTTGTAAGGAGTTTTCCTACCGCTGCTTTGCACGCACGGATCTATCATTTCCACATATCTGTCGTTTATAAATGACAGATAACCGAGCAATTTTTCACTTGTCATCAGTAAAGTCCCTCCTTTGTCAGTATTTCTTTCAAAGCATTTCTTGATCTGTGCAAAGACACCTTGACTCTGTTTTCTGTCATATTGTATTTAACTGCAATTTCTTTTACAGACATAATATACCAATATCTGCAAATGAAAACCTTAGCAGCCATTTCACCGATACTGTCAAGAAAGCCGTCCATCACCGCCGCAAAATGAATAGTGTCAATAATATCTTCGGTATTATCGCATCCTGATACACACTCTAATAATTCATCAAGCGCAAGATCTGTCTCTCCTCCGCCCCTTTTTTCCGCATTATAATATCTGTATTTTGCAAGCGATATATTTCTTGTTATTCTTGCAAGAAAAGCCTTCAATTTGGACGGACGTTGCTCAGGCATTGAATTCCATGCGCTCATATATGTATCATTAACGCATTCTTCAGAGTCTGAAGCGTTCCTTAATATGTTAAATGCAACGGTAAAGCAATACTTTCCGTATTTTTTCTCAGTTTCTTTAATTGCTTTTTCTGTGCGTTGCCAATACATTTCAACTATTTTTTCATCAGTCATCATCCGTCCCTCCTCACGTATATTATATATGTTTTCTCGTTTCTATACAATATTCAATGACTCTAAAAGGTTTCCTAACAATATAGTAATAATATAGAGCCAAAAGGTTACACAAACCGAAGATTTTTTTGATAATATATGATGCATAAACAGCACCAACTTCTTTAGAAATAGTTTTCCTCTTGACAAATCACACAAAGATGTATAGAATAGTAGTATCGAAGCATATTATATATCACAAAGGAGACCTATCATGGCAGACGAAATTTTTGAAAGCGAAATATACACTCTCACAGACGATAACGGCGTTGAAAGCGATTTCGAGCTTATCGGCACAGTTGAGCTTGAGGGCGTAACATATTATGCGCTTATTCCTTATACTGAAGACGAAGATGCAGAGGTTGAAGAATACATCGTTCTTCGCGGCGAAAAGGACGATAACGGCGAAGACATTCTCGTTTCCATCGACGACGACGATGAGTTTGACCGCGTTGCCGACATTTTCGACGACGAATTTTCCGCAGCAGCTTTTGAGGAAGACGCTGAGTAATTGATCGCGCTTATGTCCTGCGATGTTGGTGATAGGGTTGCTAATTGAACCCACAGTTGATTAATGGAGTGAACACTTCGTGTAGGAATGCAGGCCTCCCGCCCTCCTCTCTTTTGACAGGAGAAGCGGACGTTGGAAGCACAAAGCACGGACGACGCACACCACCTTGCTTTGGCAGGGTTTCACATTGTGACTTTACACGGCATCGCGGGTCAAATTAAAAAATTAAAAGGACTGCATCTGCAGTCCTTTTTTGCTTACTCTTTATTTCCTATGCCCGCAAAAAAATCCTCATATGAGCAATCGTATATACGGTGCAGCTCAACCAACACACTTGCTTTAATATTAAGCTCTCCTGCTTCATACTTCGCATAAGTGGACCTGCCGATATCACAGCCCCTGCGCTGAAGCTCTGCGCACAGCTTCTCCTGCGATATTTTGTGATCGAGACGCAATCTTCTCAGATTATCACCCATATTCAAATCGCATCTGATCTTCTGTTCCATAAAATCTCCTGTTTTTTGCTGTTACTTAATACCGAGCACAGCGCATGCCCTGTCGCCATTCTTGCGCCTTACGTAAATACGATACTCGTAGGAATTCTCAGCCTTGGCGAACGGAACCCCGTGATACCTGCCTGGATTGGTGGGAGAATTGACCGTTACAAAGCTTTCAATACCGACGGCACTGAGACGTTGCCTTATCTCATCGCAACGCTTCATATCTCTTGTTATTGCAACCTCTTTTCTGAAAAACATATTACCCCTCCGTTCCGCATTTTCGGTGTTTCTGTTTTAATTGTACAGTACCCTGTATCATTTGTCAATTGACTCTAAACACATATGCGAATAACTCTCCTATTTCAGGTTCTTTGGAGGTGGTCTAAAGTGGAACATCTCTGCGAAAGAGAGGTTCCACTCTTCACATATCACACACTCAAGCACTTTTAACGCCGATCACGGCAACTGTTATATCGTCCTCCTTCCCTGTTTTTTTCGCCGCCAGCTCTCCAATTTTTCTTGCCGCCTTTGCAGGAGGCAGATCTGTTATCTCACAGCTTTCAAGAGCCTCATAAAGCCACGGACACGCCTCATAGCTGCCCGTAACGCCATCACTGACCATTACTATCCTGTCCCCATCCTTTATCTCAAAAGATATCACCTCTGCGTCAAGCGCACGTATAATTCCCACGGGAACAGTTTTTGAATGAAGTCGGAATACCTTTCCGTCGCGAAGCACAAATGAAGGCGCCGCGCCGCTTTTTATAAAGCTTACCTTTCCTGTATACAGATCTGCTTCCATAAGATCCACAGTTGTAAAGCACTCTCCATCTCCACCGCAGATGAAGGCATTTAACATTTCAAGCGAGCTTTTCATAGGAGCGCCCGCCATCAACAGCTTTTCAAGGAACACAGCAGAGATCCCGCTTGTCAGCGCCGCCTCTCTTCCGCTTCCCATACCGTCGGAAATCAGAGTATAATAATATCCCTCCTCATTTTCAAATGACACCGCCGTATCTCCGCTTTGCTTCTCTCGTTCCCCTGAGGCAGAATACCGTCCTCCCTCGACCTTATATTTCGGAATAGAATACATATATGCAGACACATCTCTGCCGTCGATCGTAAATTCAGGAGAGGACAGTCTCGTGCCCACGATTTTCTCTCCCTCGCAACGAAGGTCATTTTCCCCTGCCGGGTTTGGCATAGCCATCCCCCTGAAATACAACTTCCGTATTCTTCTTCCGTACACGGATATTCCCGCAAATTCCGAGCCCATTTCCGATAATCTGTCCCGAAGCTGAAGCTCCGCCTCTCTGTCACGCGCCCAAACTTCATTATCTGGCCGCGAAGCGTCCTTTAGCAGTGTTGCCATGGCTTTATAGTCCGAGGCATACAATCTTGTTTTGCAGCTTTCAGCCGCCAATTTTCCGTTTATTTTAGCCGCAGTATTGACATATTCGAGAATACCGTCGGCATTATGACATCTTGAAGCAAGTCGTGCGGGAATTATATTTGCTCCTGCATTTCCCGTCTGACAAAGCTTTTCTTTTAGTGACTTGAAAAACACCTTCCTTTCACCTGCGCCAACTCCTGCGCAAATTTCTTTATGTACACAATCCTTACAATATTTATTAACAGCGCACCTGCATATGCTGTCAGCCTCCTCAGGGGTGGGCCTTTGCACCTTATCTGAGACGCTGATAAGCAATTTTGATATGTCGGCGAGCGACACCGACAGCTTCCCCATTCTCTTTTCAAGCTCATCTCCTTTAATATCCTCAGTAGGACGCTTCTCCTTTGGCGCTTCGAACAGCGCTCTCCCTTGTAATATCCCCAAATTTGCCGCAGGCGCAAGTATTGCCGCAGAAAAAATAAGCTCCGGAAGCAGCTCTCCCATTGCCTGAAATCCCCCTGCGCGTATAGCCCAGCACATACCTACTGCTGATGCAGCAGCCACAGCACCTGAGCGCGAATGCTCCTTTATTATCCCCACCGCAAACGCCGCCAAAGGATACAGCGGTGCATATGCCGCTTCCATTGCCATTCCACAGAATATCCCCAAAGCTGCACCGGGTACAGCACCGTTGCGAAAGGCTATCAGTACCGTTGCCACAAACGCTGTCACCGCTCCGGCGTTAAATGGCAGACCCCATTGGTAAACTGTCAACGTCACCGCGTACATCACTGCACACAAGCCTGCTAATCGTTTCATCTGTGTCTGACTCACAGAACCAACAACAATAAATGCATATGTAAACGCAGGACAAAGCACAAGACCTGTAAGTGCTGAATAAATATCAATATAGATATTTGATCCGTAGATCAAACCTACCGCACCTGAAGCAACTGCCGCAGTCAATGCTCCCAACATACGCATATGCATCTTCTCCTTTAATGCATACACCAAAAAGCTTTGATCGCCCTTCTTGACAACTGCCGACACCGCAAGCCTGAATATGTATACGCCTACGCATATGCCTATCTGCCAGATACCGTATGCCCCTACCCCCAATGTTCCGAGAACAGCTCCGCATAGTGCCGCCGAGCTATTCATAAATCCTGTGGCACTGCATATAATTGCTATACCGAAGGGAGCCGTTCCAAGCATCGCCTCTGTTCCCGACAAGGCTAAAGCTAAAATCGCCCACAGAACAGGAGTTAGCACCGCCCCTACAGTTCTGTTACTGACTATAGCCTCCAAACGCGTGGGGATCATCTCAAAAAGTTCCTTTTGTCTTGCTCTCAATTTACTTCCATCCATTTTTGCTTCGTTTCCTTTCTTTTTCCTCTGTAAGCGTATTTTCTCATGTCTGAAGTAAAAAGCGCGTCGCTTGCAGTCTATCGTCTTTTGCATCTTTTCCCCGCTGATGATCGGGAAAAATTGAATATAATTATTCCCCGCTTGCTTTTCCACGATTCCTCTCGGGCAATGTTCAGGTAATAATTTTTGTGCGATGGAATATTTCGTGGAACATCGCTTTCGCAAAACGTTCCTTTTTCGGGGTAACCTCTCTTTCGGAGAGAGGTTACCCCCGTCCCTCTTCCAGAGAACTTTAAATAGGGGTAAACTAAATATAGTGCGCTGAAGTTTCGCGCCTTCCCGCTCAAAGGCAAAGTAATGCAGAATGATGAATGCAGAATTACTATGTGGGCACTTATTTAGCTTACAATATCGTTTAGCCGAAGAATATCCAAGCCACAAAAATAAGCGTTAGCCTAAAAGGTTTAGGGGCGTGGGGGCCTTTCCTCAAAAGGCTCCCCACAAGATCAGAAAGGAACCTTTCTTACCCTCTCCCGCAAAATACAAAAACGGTGCCATGCGGCACCGTTTTGATTCGTTATTTTTTCATTTCCTCGAGGCAAGCGCGGCAGATCCTTTTGTTTTTAAAGGTAATAACATCATCAGCTTCGCCACAGAAAATGCAAGAGGGAGCATACTTCTGGAGGATTATCTTATCCTTTTCAACAAAGATCTCAACTCCATCGCCGGGATTAAGCTCAAGAGAACGTCTTGTTTCGATAGGAAGAACGATTCTACCCAGCTCATCTATTTTTCTTACAATACCAAGTGATTTCATATTAAAATTGACCTTTCTGATTCGTTTAACTAATTTTAACATAAATAGACAAATTATTCAATGTACATATTTTTGCCTAAATTGAATATTTTTGAAAAGAAAAAGTTAATGAATTATAAACTCAGTTCTGCTTCTGAACAGTTTTATACTCATCATAGAATTTATAATAAGGACAGCTTGAGTAGGGATGACCGAGAAAGCGTATCATTTCGTCCTCATCAAGATCAAGAGTACAAATATAGCTCTCCATATATTCGTCGTAATCATAGTACATACAGGATTCACAATCCGTTATCTTAGGCTTCTTTGTTGCCATATTTTCCTCCAATTAGTAAAGCGGCGAGATCAATCGCCGCTTTAAGTCTTTATCAGCAAGTAAGGTCTGCAAGAAGGACTGTCATATCCTTAAAGAATTTCTTCTTGGTGTCAACGATCTTCTTGATACGGGCCTTATCCTCTTCAGGATACTTGTTCATAGCCTTGAAATCGTCCTTGCCCTTATAGATACGGTCTGCTGTCTGAGCAAGATTGATATCGATAGACACGATCTTGTTATCTCTCTCGCAGATTACAAGGTTGGTCTTGCCACAGATAAGCTCCTTAACTGCCTCAGAGCCCATCTTGGCTGCTGTAACTCTGTCTCTGAGAGAGGGGTTGCCGCCGCGTACAACGTGCGCAAGACGTGCAAATCTTGTCTCAATGCCTGTAGATGCTTCAACCTTCTTAGCAAACTCCTCGGAAGCATAGAAGGGGATCATCTCACTTACAACAACGATAAAGCCTCTCTTGCCGTCAGCTCTAAGGTGCTTCATCTTTTCATAAAGAGCTTCCTCATCAAAGGGACGCTCCACGATAACGCAGCCAACTGCTCCGCAAGCGATGGCAGACTGTATTGCAATGCCGCCCGCCTTATTACCCATTACCTCAACTACGTTACAACGTCCGTGAGACTCACATGTGTCACGAAGCTTATCGATAGCCTCGATAGCTGTATTCATAGCTGTGTCGTATCCTATGGAATATTCGGAGGATGCAATGTCGTTATCAATGGTACAGGGTACACCGATAGTGGGGATACCTCTGTTGGAAAGGTCGGTCGCACCACGGAATGTACCGTCGCCGCCGCAGGCTACGATACCGTCGAGATGATACTTCTTGCAAGTCTCAACAGCCTTTGCCATACCTTCCTCTGTCTTGAATTCATCACATCTGTCTGTATAAAGAATCGTGCCGCCCAGACTTTCAATACCGGAAACATCTCTTGCTGTAAGAGGTCTTACCTTATCATTTACAAGTCCGCTGTAACCGCCCAAAATACCGAAAACCTCTACTCCGTAAGAAAGAGCTGTACGTGTCACTGCGCGGATAGCGCTGTTCATACCGGGTGCATCTCCACCGGAAGTGAGAACTCCTATTCTTTTAAGCTGTGCCATTTTGATTTCTCCTATATGATAGCTATTATATTCTTAGTCATTTAAATATATTTTACTACGGATTTCCATAAAAATCAATAGTTATCTTAAATCAAAATAAAATTAGTCCGAAAATAGTGCCTAAAATTACGGAAAAACCGTATACTTCGGCGCAAACAAGCAGATTTTCTTTGAAATTGTCGTTTGCTCTGAACAGTATCAAAAGTCCGCTTCCGGCGCCTGCCATAAGTGCTGTCAGCATAAAAGGAGCTCCAATCACATTTTCCACATAAAGCTCCGTGATCGCAACTGACACCGCACAATTAGGTATAAGGCCGATAAGTCCCGCAATTAGGCTTCCCACAACGGGAATATCTGAAATGCTTCTTATAACAGATGATATGTCGAAAAATTCGAGCATTACATTGAGCACAAATGATATAATAAGCACAAATACATAGACTCTAAGCGTTCTTACAATTGCAGAAACAAGCATATTTCCACTTGCCGCACAAAAGCTATCCCCGCATCCGCAGTCACATGCCTCCAGAGCCTCATCCGATATCTCTCCGTCGCTGTCACCGTCACTGTCCTTATACTCATCTGCATACTTTTTTCTGTAATATGCTCTTATAACAAAGTCAAGAGTAAAGCCTGCAATTATTGCAGACACCGCTTTTACTCCAAGTATCTTCAGAATGGTCAGTATATCAACTCTGCTTGAAACAAGGATGGCAAGCATCTCATCTGAGGTAGAGATAAACACAGATATAAGAGTTCCTGCCGTCAGAAGTCCTGCTCCGTACAGATTTGAAGCAGCAGCAGAAAAGCCGCAGGAGGGTGCAAGCCCCAAAACTCCTCCTACAAGGGGACCTACCTTACCTGTCCCCACTATGGCACGGATCAAAAATCTGTTGCCGCCTCTTTCCAGCGCACCTATAAAAAGGTACGCCAGAAACATAAACGGTATCATAAGAGCTGTATCCTTCAATGAATGAATAAGCGAATGAAGGATATGCTCTAATATTTCAAGTGTATCCAAAAATCAAACTCCTAAAAATATCAATCTTCTATTGCCGCCTTACGGCTAAGAGCGGCATGTACTCTCTCAAGGTTCACCTTGGAACGTCTGTCAAAGGAGAATACTCCGTTCATCTCCTGCATAACATCTGTAAACTGTGTATAGCAGAAGCCGCAAACACCGGGATTATCAATAAGCGCACTGCAAAGAGCTATCATTCTCTCCTCAAGCTCGCGAGCACTCTTAGGTGCCTCTCCGTATCCCCAGGGATCTCCGGATTCCTGTCCGGCGCTTTCCGTCTTTGTATCTATATCCCAGAACGAACCGCCGAATTCTGAAACGAAATAAGGCTTCTTACCGTCATATTTAGCAAAGGCAGACTTGAATCCCTCGCCATTCCAGAAGGGCTCTCCATCACCGGTCGCAAGAGGCATATAGTGAGAAATAAATGCATCTACATTCTGCTCGTAGTCATGAACATCATAAATATCAGTCTCACCCAGGTGTACCCAGCCTGATGTATCTATAACAGGGCGTGTGGGGTCATACATTTTTGCAACGTGGTATGCAGTATCAAGAATAACTCTGTCCTTCGCCCAGGACTCATTGAAGGGACACCATCCGATGATCGCAGGGCTGTTTACATCCCGTTTAAGCTCGTCTATCCATTCAGGAAGCATAGCCTCCATCGCCTCACTGCGTGCAATATCAAGTCCCCAGTTGGGATATTCACCCCAGAGGATATATCCCATGCGGTCGGCGTGGTAAATAAAGCGAGGCTCAAATATCTTCATATGCATTCTTGCACCGTTGAAGCCTACAGACATGGACAGCTCTATATCGCGCACAAAGTCCTCGTCTCTTTCTGCTGTGTATATACCCTTTTCATAGTACCCCTGATCAAGTACAAGACGTTGGAAAATACTCTTTCCGTTTATTTTGAACTTATTGCCTTCTATATCGATATCACGCATACCGAAATATGATGTGATGCGGTCATCTCCCGCAATGATCTCTATGTCATAAAGCTCAGGCGCGCCAACATTCCAAAGATGAGGAGAGGGGATGTCAACAGAAAATCTTGCAACACCGCACCTGCTGTTAACAGATGCCTCTGAAACATGCTCACCCTTATATGTAACCACCGCACGCACATCAGCACTGTCGCTGAGAGTAACTGTTACATCCAACTTTTCTCCCGCAACGTCGGGAAGCATTTTTATATTTTTTATATATGTTTCGGGAACATATTCAAGCCAAACAGTCTGCCATATGCCTGTACATCTTGAGTAGAAGCAACCGTGGTTTGCATACTGAGCGCACTGCTTACCTGAAGGCTGGAGAGGATTCTTCACATCGTTCTTGCAGGTAACGTTTATCCTGTTCTCTCCGCTTACAACCTCGTCCGTAATATCAAAGGTGAAGGGAACATAACCGCCTTTGTGTTCACCCATAAAGCTGTCATTTATCCAAAGCTGCGTCTCATAGTTTGCCGCTCCGAAATGAAGAAGCACACGTCCGTGACGCACATCAAAGCTCTCAGGCAGCTCAAACTTGCGGCAATACCATACTCTGTACATAAAGTCGGTATTACCGATGCCTGATGCTTCGGATTCGGGGACAAAGGGAACCGTTATCTCTCTGTCGTAGGACTCTGCCTTGTAAAGTCCTCTCTGTCCGCCGCTGTCAGCATTATCTATTTCAAAAAACCATTTTCCGTTAAGATTGAGCCATGTGTCATCGCCTCTTACAAGCTGAGGACGGGGATATTCAGGTCTGATCATTTTGGTTTCTCCCTATTATCATTTGTTTATGTAGTTCATTATTTCCTGTGCAAGATCGTCTGCCAAAGAATCCTTCCACGCATCGTCGTTCATCTTCCTTGCATCCTCGGGATTGGTGGCATATCCTATCTCAAGAAGCACAGATGGTATCTTTGTATATTTTGTAACGATATACGCATCCTCGTAGTCATACCCCACGGTCTTGACCTCATTATCAAGTATACCGTTCAGCTTTTCACCGAAAAGCTGAAGATCAGTTCTATGAGGATTGCTGTTGCAATAGTAAAGCTCATATCCGTCCACATATTCAGCGTGCTCAACACTGTTGACATGTATGGACAGGAAAAAGTCTATGCCTTTTTCACGAACAAGTATCTCCTCATACATCGCTCTCTCATATGCGGAATATATTTCGTTATCAACTATGCCCTCAGGCTTATATTCGATCTTATGCTTTTTAAGCTTTTTTATAAGCTCCGCTTCGTCAGGATAGGTCTCTCCGTCGTGAGTGAGAATGACCTCAACATCCATATCAAGAAACGCTTTCTCTATCCTTTTAACAACATCTATGGTCACTTCGTACTCATAGCATCCGAGGTAGGAAGAGCTGCAGCCCACATCGCCGAATCCGTGTCCCGCATCAAGACAAATTATAAGAGTATCGTCTTCTTCAGATCCTTCACCATCATCCGTAACGTATTCAACGTTAAGAACAGGCTGTGTATCTTTCCCCTCATCTCCGTCAATACGCCTGCATCCACACAGTGCCACTGCCAGCAGAAGAAGTATAGAAATGATCCTTTTCATATGATCTCTCCGTAAAAAGCTGCAGATCACTGATCTTTTCTGCACTTAAACATTTCGCTGATAGCTTCCTTGTCTCCGTAAGCAAGGTCCCAGCTCCAGTGATGTATTCCGGGATATTCCTTATAGAATATTTTTTCTCCGCCTGCCTTCTTAATTACCTCCACCATCTCTCGGGTTCCGGAAACAGGCACAACATCGTCTACCTCTCCATGGAATGTGAAGATGGGGATATCCTTAAGAATATCCGCCTTTGTGGGGTCGCCTGCACCGCAGCAAGGGAATGCCGCCGCAAAAAGCTCGGGATACTTAGCGATAGTATACCATGTGCCGAAGCCGCCCATAGAGATACCCATAATATACACTCTGCTTGTATCAACATCAAGCTCCACTATCTTCTCTCTAAGGATAGCAACAGCACTCTTGATCCAAACAGTTTCCTCAAGCTCCTCCATACTGTAATTGCCGAGATTCCAATCGGATTCGACCCATCTCTCATCAAGAGCTACCTGAGGCGCAATAATAAGAGCATCGTGCAAGGGGCTTTCAGGATCGGCAAGAGCTACATCAAGACCAATGCGAAGCTGCTGCCAGTTGTCATCGCCTCTCTCACCTGCTCCGTGCATAAACAGAACAGCAGGACACTTACCGTTTTCGTCACGGTTAACAGGATAGTGTATTCTGTAGGGGACATTTCTTCCGTATTTATCAAAATTTCCGTATTCAAAGGTTTCAGTGTAGTTCATAATAATCTGCCTTTCCCTAAATTGCATATTTTATTTCAAATTATTTTATCATATAAGCACGTTATTTGCAAGCGCATAATGTAAATATTACGACCGCATTCGCTGAATAATCCACGCTATCACAGGCTATACTTCCTATGACAGAAGCAATTTACATTTCAAAGGGAGTTACTATGAAAAAGAAAATAGTGATCGGAGGATACTACGGCTACGGAAGCCTCGGAGACGAAGCTGTGCTTCGTGTACTCATTAGTGAAATACAGCAACGATATCCCGAATATGATATTTCAGTTCTATCAGCCTCGCCTGCACAGATCAAAAAGAAATACAAGGTAGGAAGTATCTACAGATACAACATAATATCCGTCATCCGTCAGCTTGCAGGAGCAGACCTATATATAAGCGGAGGCGGAAGCCTTATGCAGGATTCCACAAGTCTCAGAAGCCTTCGGTATTACGCAGGCATCATTCATCTTGCAAAGGCAATGGGAGTGAAGGTGTATGCTTTTGCAAACGGGGTCGGGCCTCTGAAAAGCTGTCAGACAGCTATTTCAGCCCTGTCAAAATGTGATCACATAAGTGTCAGAGATACTGCATCTCTCAAGCTGCTTGAGGAAAACGATATATCAGGAACACTATCAACAGATCCCTTCGTTCTCTGCGAGCCTGCTGATAAATATACTGTGCGCCGTTTTCTGTGCGAAAGAGGAATATATACCGATAAATATTTCACGGTTTCCCTAAGAAGATGTAAGGGAAGACGGCAAATCAACGAGGATTCACTTCTTCACGCGCTCCTACCCCTTGTAATAAAAGGATATAAGCCTATATTTGTATCGATGCAGGATAAGTGTGACCTTGCATTGTGTGCCGCAATGGCTGACATGACAGGCGGTTATGTTATTTCCCCCACCGATGCAGGTATCCTTATGGGGCTGCAGAGAGATGCGGATTTTGCAATTGGGATGCGCCTTCATTTTCTTCTTGCCGCTGTACTTGTGGGGACACCGATCCTTGCACTTTCATATGATCCAAAGGTAAATGAGGTGCTGAAATACGTAGCTGATATAAATTCCCTTGACGCCTTCGATTTTGACTCACAGCTCCTGTCGGGACAACTCCCATTAAGCAGTGGATATAAAGTAAACATTTCAGCGCTTAAAGCACTTGCTGATGACGATCTCAACATGATCGGTACACTGCTTGAAAGCGAATCTGAGCTTGTTAATGCCTGATGACTATTGAAAAGTACCCTGATCTGTGGTAAAATATCTTATCACGATCAGGAGACTAAAATGGAATATAAGATTATTGACAGTTGTCAGTGGACATACCCCGATATCTGGGAATATAAAGGCGAAGCGAAAATATTTGAAGGTTTGGCTGTATTAGGCGGAACCGCTACATTCAGAATAATTGTCCGAGATATCAAAGGAGTTCTAAATATACAGAGTGATGGCATAGATTGCCTGTTTTATGAGGAAATAGCTATTCCCGTGGAGGACAACCCAAATTTTGAAGAAGGATTTATGCCTCATTTCCCGGAACGTATTGCACCCTTTTGCGTATACGACTGTATGAAACCTTGTAATGGGATAGTTACACCAAAAAATAAGATAACATCCATTTATGTCAGCATACCTGCTGCCTGTGAAACCTTGAACGGTAATATTATTTTGTCATGCTGTGAACAACGTATATCAATACCCGTATCTGTAAAAGCATACGGAAAAATGCCTGAGGAAACCCTCAAGATATCTATGGGATATGAGCTTCCCAGCGTAGCTAAATGGCACGATGCAGAATTTGGCAGTGAAAAGCTCAAGGAGCTTGACCAAAAGTATCTGCACCTGCTCAGACATCAGCATCAAAACGGATATTTTCTTGAGCATCCCCGAGTTCATAAGGACAAAAACGGTAAGTGGAACTTCAATTTCGATTTCATGAACCATCGCATACGTACTCTTCTTAACCTTGGATTTACCCATTTTCATTTACACGGGATCGGATTCAGACGTGCTTGGGATGCACCTGATATCATCATCTGCGGAATGGACGGTCTTTCTTACGACGCATTTATGTATCTCAGCTCATATCTGCCTGCTCTCAGAGAAAATCTGCGAGAAAACGGTTGGCTTGATTCGGGAATGTTCACTATCGGAATTGCCGATGAACCTAATCAGTTTGACGGAGTAACCTATAGAGCTATCGCTGCAACTGTACGTAAATACCTGCCTGAGGTAAGGATATACGAGGCTGTCTCCTATGTGCATATGTACGGAGCCATAGACGTTTGGGCACCGAGAGCAGATGAATACGCGAAAAATAGCGATAGATTCGATGTTTTCAAGGAGCTTGGAGACGAAATTTGGCATTATGTATGCCTTTTCCCCAGAGTGGGCGGTTATATAAATAGATTTATGGATATTCCCCTGCTTGCAACAAGGTATATCTACTGGGCAAATTATAAATATGACCTTGCAGGCTACCTCCATTGGTCGGTCAACAATTATCAAAGCGACCTTGATCCCTACGAGGGAAGCTGTCCGGTGCACATCAACGCAGGAAGCAAAAGCATATTGCCTCCCGGTGACGATAAATTGATCTATCCCGGAGATAATGAACCTTATATGTCAGCAAGACTTGAAGCCCACAGAGAAGCTGCAGAGGAATACGAAATGCTCCGCGTGATAGCTGAAAATGATAAAGAAACAGCAGATAAACTGTGCGATGCCTGCTTTAAAAGCTATACAAATGTGGAATTTGATCCTGTTGAATTCAGAAAAACCCAACATAAACTGATAATTGAATATAGTAAATATTGCTGATTACCATACAAAAAACCGACCATCGGGCGCACTTCCTTACGGAGTGCGCCCGATGGTCGTTTTTTTATTTGCAGCAAATATTTCTCAGCTTAAAAGTTTATTTTTGAGAAAGCACTTTTGGGTAGGTGCGTTGTTTTGCGATGATTTAAAGATATCCACATTTTTTGAATAAAGTGTCTCCTAATGACAAAAGCTCCCCCCGATTTCGGGGGGAGCTTAATCAGTTAAACTGATTTAGACTTTCATTCAGTCAGAATTATGCAGCAAGTGCCTTTCTGATGAAGAGCTGGTCCTTAGCGTTAACTTCGCCGTCGCCGTTAGCATCCATTCTGGATGTGCAGAGCTCGGAGTCGTCAATAACCTTAGCAAGGAACTTTCTCATGCAGAGAGCGTCGTTTGCTTCGAGGTAGTTGTTACCGTCAACGTCACCAACGTAGGATCTGCCTGTCCACTGGAAGTCAGATGTACCAACAACTACGTTGTCGATTGCATACTTAACACCGAAGTTACGGATGTAGTAAGCGGAGAGCTGGCTAGCACCGTCAGCGTATGCGATTGTGTGGTTGAGGTCACCGTAGTTCTCGTAGTCATATGCGATAACTACTTCGCCGTTGATCTTAACGTAGAGGTCGCAAGCGAGTTCATACTCATACTGTGTGTTACCGTCATCGTCAACCCACTCGGAGCCTTCGATAACTGCATCATACTGGTGGTATGTGATCTGAACGTCATACTGTGTACCTTCAACGAAGTTGTAAGCTACTGTCTCTTCAGGAATCTTGAAGCCGGCAAACTGGTTACCGTAGATCTTAACTGCGTTTTCGTCGAAGTTGAAGTCGAGCCATACTGCATTGCTTCCGCAGAGGAAGAATACGAGCTGGTGAGGATACTTGGAGTTGATGTTATCGTCTGTATCCCATGTTCCGAGGTATGTGAAGTCGAAGTTGAGAGACTGATCCTTACCTTCGATTCTGTCGGAGATTGTATCTGGCATGGACCACTTTGTGTAGTTACCGGGATAGTTTCTCTCGTCAGCGTAACCCTTGCCGTTCTCATATACGAGAGCATCACCGTAGTAGGGTTCGCCTTCGTCACCGTCGTCGAGCTTAGCGAGGAATGCATCGGACATATCGAAGTATGCATGCATTGTGCCCTCGTACTCATACTCAGGAACTGCAGAGTAGAACTTTTCTGTACAACCGTCGTTCTGGCAGTATGTATAGAAGAGACCGTTCTCAACACGAATCATATCGAATCTTGCGTATCTGTGAGCGATCATATCAACAGAGTCTTCGCCAATAGCTTCGCCGCAGATTGCACAGTACTTTGTGTCAACACCCTTGGAGTAGCATGTAGGCTCAGTTGTTCTTACTGTCTTGCCATAGATGCAGGGGTTAACGGAGCAGTCGGCGCCGATTGTCCAGTCATATGCCTGGCTGAAGTTACCGTTGGATTCGAGTGTACCGAAGCCTTCGTAAAGAAGCTCGCACTCATCGGGAGAATATACCTTGAAGTTGTCAATGATAGCTGTACCGTTTACTACCTCAAAGAGAGTAGCGCCGGAACCGTTGATACCGGGTGTACCGGAAGCACCTTCATAAAGGAGAGCGCCGTCAACGTAGATAGAAGCCTTTGTGCCCTTGAATACCATGATCACGTCATGGAAGTTTGTAGCAGACTGTTCGCCCCAATCGAAGCCAACAACTGCATCACCCTCACCTGCAAAGCCTGTGAGCTGTGTATTGTTTACGTCGAAACCAACCTTGAATCTCTTACCGCCTGTATCTCTCCAGATACCGAACCATGTCTTACCGGGCTCGTCGAGACCGTTAGCATCGTTAGCAACGAGAGCGAGGTCGAATGCGTATACTGTCTTAGAGGACTTAACGTCGGGATAATCGCCGGGGTTGTAGAAGTAGGATGTGCCGCCGTCTCTCTTGTTTGTCTTGAACATGAGAGCGTCGCCTTCTGCTGCGCCGTTGTCAAGAACTGTGTAGGGGTCAACTTCGGGCTCTTCAATAAACTCGTATGCTACAGCAGCACCTGCTGTGTCAGACTTGTTTGCGAAGTCCTGATCTTCGAAATCTTCGAAGTAGTCACCGATCTGGAGGTTATCCATATCGATACCGTGGAGACCACCGACCCAACGCTCGCTGAATACTGCGTTTACTGTACCAACGAGAGCGCCGTCAACGTATACGTCTGTAGTGTCACCGTTATTGATGTAGTCTACATGATACCATGTATCTGCCTTGAAGTCGTAGCTGAGAGAATCACTGTTTACACCAACCTTACCAGCCTGGAGGTCGAGTACAAACATGTTACCCCAGTTAGCTGCAGAGTTCATGTTGCCGTCTGTAGCTGTGAGGGAGTTGAACTGGAAGTCAAATGAAACGTCCTTGCCTGCAACGTTTACATCGGGATAGAGGTAGTGACCGTAGCCATCCATGTAGTTGAAGGACCAGTAGTAGTTACCGAGGTCATATCTGTCGCCTTCAACATAAACTTCTTCGATAACGCCACCGAAGAGATCGTCTGTGCCGTCCTCGAAATCGTCACCCCACTTGTAGTTGCCGTCAAGATCTGTGTAAACGAATTCGCTGATCCAGCAACGGTACATTGTACCGTATACGAGAGGTCTCATGTACTTAGCGATTGTACCAACTTCTTCGCCGTTAACGATTACAGTTGTTGTATCGCCTACAACCTTGTACTGAACTGTGTACCATGTGTTGTCAGCAAATGTGTAGCTGAGCTTAGAGGGTGCACCGTTAAAGGAAATTGTGTTGTCAACAGCCTTGATCTCGGGAGAACCTTCGAGATAACCAACTGTCTCAAAGCCCTTGCCTTCAGACTCGGAGTTGCCCTTGATCTTAACTGTAAGAATGTAGTCGCCGTCAAAGAGAGCGTTCTCAACGGAGTAGATACCGTTGGAGCCGGAGTATGTAACAGTGTCCTTAACCATAGCTACATTCTCATTTGTGTAAGTCTTTTCTACTTCTCTGATGGTTTCGATTGTACCGCCGAAGAGATCGTCAGTCTCGTCCTCGAAATCATCGCCCCACTTGAAGCTGCCGTCGAGGCCTGTCATAACGCACTCGCCGATCCAGCAACGGTACATTGTACCGTATACCATAGCGGGCATGTAAGCATCGATTGTACCAACAACTTCGTCGTTAACCTTAACTGTTGTTGTGCTGCCTTCAACTACGTACTGAACCTTGTACCATGTTTCGTCCTGGAAATCGTAGCTAACCTTGGAAGGAGCGCCGTTGAAGGAAATTGTGTCGTCAGTCGCCTTGATCTCGGGAGAACCACCGATGTAGCCGACTGTTTCGAATTCCTTACCGAATTCAGCAACGCTACCCTTAATTGTCATTGTAAGGATATAGTCGCCGGAGAAGAAAGGATCAGATGAACCGTAGATACCGTTGGACCCAGAATATGTAACTGTGTCCTCGAATACTACCTTTTCTTCTGCGGACCATACTCTCTCAGCAGATGCGCCGATAACGAGGCAGCTGAGAAGCATAGCAGCAGTAAGAATTAAAGCTAATGCTTTTTTCATAGGAATAAAACCTCCGTAAAAATTTGGTACTTTAATTGTATCACCAGTAGCACAAATTGTCAAGCAGTTGATTCCGTTTTTTTGTTGATTTTTAATCTATTAACCGCATTTTCTTGTATGAAAATCATTATATTTTAACAGACACCACAACTTATAGATGCATTTTCGTTAACAATCCACATATATTGTACTCATATTTTTACAGGTGTCGTACGGGTAGAAATTTTCGATCGTTTTTTGTGTATTTTGCCCATTGTTTTTTTATTGTTACTTCATATTCCGTTACACTGTAAGGATTTGCAAGAATTTCAGCGCCTGCATTTTTCAGCTATTAATACATATTCTTTGACGTTACAACATACCTCACACCTGTGGGAGATTATTGACCAGACCGTATCATTGGTCTTAGGTTTATTATTTCGGCTGCTTGAAGGCGAGCTGCCCTACAGGTGATAAAGCGTATATTTCTCTGCAAAAATACACTTACGCTACGCGGTGCACACGCCCTTTCGAATCTCATTATCAGCCAAAAAAGGCACCCTCGCGGGTGCCTTTTGGAGCTGCCTGCTCTCGCAGGTGCGCAAATACATTTGCGCCTTCTCGGTCCGGGGCTCGAATTCAAAAGCGAAGCTTTTGCTGCCACCTCAATGTGTGTCTACCGAAGAATACGAGGTGGCAACGCTACGGGCTAAAAATGCTCCACCGGAGCATTTTTACTGCGCCGCCCGCTGAATGTTGGAAAAGCGTAGCTTTTCGGGTACTTCGCAAGTACACCACGAGGCTACGCTAAGGTTTACGCGAAGTACGCTTTCGAATCTCATTATCAGCCAAAAAGGCACCCTCGCGGGTGCCTTTGGGAGCTGCCTGCTCTCGCAGGTGCGCAAATACATTTGCGCCTTCTCGGTCCGTTGTAAAGCTAATACCCGTGGTCAGCTTAGCTCTACGCCCTAAAAACAGTCCACCGGACTGTTTTTGTCGCCGCTACGCGATGCGAACGCCCTTTCGAATCTCATTATCAGCCAAAAAAGGCACCCTCGCGGGTGCCTTTTGGAGCTGATGCCTGCTCTCGCAGGTGCGCAAATACATTTGCGCCTTCTCGGTCCGTTGTGAAGCTAATACCCGTGGTCAGCTTAGCGCTACGCCCTAAAAACAGTCCACCGGACTGTTTTTGTCGCCGCTACGCGATGCGAACGGGCTTTCGAATCACATTATCAGCTCCTATTGGCGCAAGCGCCAACAAAGGCACCCTCGCGGGTGCCTTTTGGAGCTGA
>JAFUMU010000069.1 GCA_017482495.1 Clostridia bacterium
AACCTAATATAACGGTAAATGTTATCAGGTGCGCTGAGTGCAAAATGCATAATTGCTACGTGGGTACCTGTTTCGCTTATCATACCGTTTAGCTGTAGAATATCCTAACCACCAAAATAAGCGTTAATTTGAAAGGTTTCGGGGGTCAAGGGGGTGCTTTCCTTAAAAGCACCCCCTTGAAATCTCCCCTATTCCACATAAATAAAAACCAAAGAGGGACTTTAAAGAAAGTCCCTCTTTTATATTTGTATTAAGCTCTTATCTGCCGCGCTTTACGTAGTGAGTATGGAGAAGCTCATGAGCCGCATGGCTGTTGGGCTCGCCAAGATACTCGTCGTATACCATCTTGATGATGGGATTTTCGTGGGACTTTCTGAGAGGCAGATTAGCATCTGCATCGTAAAGAACCTTAGCACGAACTGCACGGAGGTCTATGGAATTGCGAACGCTTGCGGGCTGGATAGGCTGACCGCCACCGTTTACGCAACCGCCGGGACAAGCCATGATCTCGATAAAGTGAGCCTCATACTCGCCGGACTGGATGCCCTTAAGCAGCTTATTTGCATTAGCTGTACCGCTGGCAACAGCAACCTTAACTGTCATATCTCCAAGCTTATATTCAGCAAACTTGATACCCTCTGTGCCGCGGACATCCTCAAACTCAACCTTTTCAAGAGTTGTACCGAGGATAACCTCTGCAGCTGTTCTGAGAGCAGCCTCCATAACGCCGCCTGTTGCGCCGAAGATAACGCCCGCACCGGAGCCGATATCAACGGGAGAATCAAACTTCTCATCGGGAAGAGCCTTGAAGTTGATTCCGGAAGCCTCGATAAGTCTGCCAAGCTCTCTTGTTGTAACAGCGATATCAACATTCTGGAGACCGTCGTTCTGCTGACCGTCGCGGCCAACCTCGAACTTCTTCGCTGTACAGGGAATAGCAGATACGAACACAACGTCCTTAGGATCAACGCCCATCTTCTTGCAGAAGAATGCCTTATAGATAGCGCCGAACATCTGCTGAGGAGACTTACATGTGGAGAGGTTTTCTGTCATTTCGGGGAAATAGTGCTCACAGTACTTGATCCATCCGGGTGAGCAGGATGTGATCATAGGAAGTGCGCCGCCGTTCTGGATTCTACCGAGAAGCTCTGTTGCCTCTTCCATGATTGTGAGGTCGGCTGTGAAGTTCATATCGTAAACTCCGTCAAAGCCGAGGCGCTTAAGAGCTGCAACCATCTTGCCCTCGCAATCTGTTCCGGGCTCGTAGCCGAAGCACTCACCGATCTGAGCGCGAACGGAGGGAGCACAGCAGATAGCAACGTGCTTTGTGGGATCGTTGATAGCTTCCATGATCTTAGCTGTATCGTCCTTTTCATAAAGAGCGCCTACAGGGCAGGCAACGATACACTGTCCGCAATTGATACAGGTTGTGGATGCAAGATCGATCTCTCCTGCGCATCCGATAACTGTATCATATCCTCTGTTCTGAGCACCGATAGCACCGATACCCTGAACCTTATTACAAGCGCCTACGCAACGGCGGCAGAGGATACACTTATTGGGGTCGCGGATAATAGATGTTCCGGACATATCAAGAGGAAGCTTTTCTTCCTTTGCAGCTGTGAAATAGTTTTCATCAACTCCGAAATCGTGAGCATACTTCTGAAGCTCACAGGTCTTGGAACGGATACAGGAAAGGCACTTCTTTTCGTGAGCGGAAAGAACAAGCTGGATATTCATCTTTCTTGCGTTCTTAACCTTCTCTGTATTTGTAAGGATCTCTGTACCGTCACGCTCGATGGGGTATACGCAGGAGGTTACAAGTCCTCTTGCGCCAACTACCTCAACAAGGCAGAGACGGCAAGCGCCGATCTCGTTTACGTCTTTAAGATAGCACAGAGTGGGGATATCGATGCCCGCCTGCTTACAAGCCTCAAGAACTGTAATGCCGTAGGGGACAGTATAATCTGCGCCATTGATCTTTATATTAAGCATTTTTGTTTCCATTAATTTACTCTCCCTTACTTCTTAGAAATTGCACCGAACTTACACTTTTCAATACAAGCGCCGCACTTCAGGCACTTTTCAGTATCGATTGTGTGAGGATTCTTAACAGAGCCGCTGATAGCTCCTGCGGGACAAACACGTGAGCAAAGTGTACATCCCTTACACTTATCTGCATCAATAACAAAGTTAAGAAGCTTCTTACATACGCCTGCGGGACATCTCTTCTCAACGATATGAGCCTCATACTCGTCTCTGAAGTAGCGGAGTGTTGAAAGAACAGGGTTGGGGGCTGTCTGTCCGAGACCGCAGAGAGATGCGCTCTTGATATAGTTTGCAAGCTCTTCAAGCTTATCAAGGTCTTCAAGCTCGCCGCGTCCGTCTGTGATCTTTTCAAGAAGCTCAAGCATACGAACTGTACCGATACGGCAGGGTGCACACTTACCGCAGGATTCGTCTACTGTGAACTCAAGGAAGAACTTAGCAAGGTCAACCATACATGTATCCTCGTCCATAACGATGAGACCGCCGGAGCCCATCATGGAGCCGATAGCAATAAGGTTGTCATAGTCGATGGGAGTATCAATGAGAGATGCAGGGATACATCCGCCGGAGGGGCCGCCTGTCTGAGCTGCCTTGAACTTCTTACCGTTGGGGATACCGCCGCCGATCTCCTCGATTACCTCACGGAGTGTTGTACCCATAGGTACCTCAACGAGACCTGTATTTGTGATCTTACCGCCGAGAGCAAATACCTTTGTTCCCTTAGACTTCTCTGTACCCATGGAAGCGAACCAATCAGCTCCCTTAAGGATGATCTGAGGGATATTTGCATATGTTTCAACGTTATTAAGGATAGTGGGCTTACCAAAGAGACCCTTAACTGCAGGGAAAGGAGGACGGGGTCTGGGCTCGCCGCGCTTACCCTCGATACTTGTCATAAGAGCTGTCTCCTCGCCGCATACGAATGCGCCTGCGCCGAGACGGAGCTGGATATCGAACTTAAAGCCTGTTCCCATAATGTTATCGCCAAGAAGGCCGTATTCGTGAGCCTGATCGATTGCGATCTGGAGACGGTTTACAGCGATGGGATACTCAGCACGAACGTAGATATAGCCCTGGTCTGCTCCGATAGCATAGCCTGCGATAGCCATAGCCTCAAGAACTGCATGGGGGTCGCCCTCAAGGATAGAACGGTCCATGAACGCACCGGGGTCGCCCTCGTCTGCGTTACAGCAAACGTACTTCTGTCCCTCTCCGCCCATAGCGAACTTCCACTTAAGGCCTGTGGGGAATCCTGCACCGCCGCGTCCGCGGAGGCCGGAGTCGAGAAGTGTCTGGATAACGTCCTCACGGCTCATTTCTGTAAGCACCTTACCAAGTGCGAAATAGCCGTCCACTGCGATATATTCGTCGATCTTTTCGGGGTTGATAACACCGCAGTTACGAAGCGCAACTCTGTGCTGTTTCTTATAGAATGCGGTATCGTTAAGAGAAGAGTGTATCTCTTCCTTTGCTTCTTCGTTTGCAGCCTTATCGTTATAAACAAGTCTGTCAACGATACGGCCCTTGAGGAGATGCTCCTCAACGATCTCGGGGACATCCTCGGGTGTTACTCTGGAATAGAATGTTCCCTCGGGATATACGATCATAATAGGACCAAGGGCACAAAGGCCGAAGCATCCTGTCTGTACTATTTTGATCTCTTCATTAAGACCCTTAGCGTCAAGCTCTGCTGCAAGCGCTTCTCTGATCTTATTACTTCCGGAGGATGTACAGCCTGTACCTCCGCAAATAAGAACGTGTGAACGTACCATATTAAATCTCCTCCGTCAAATTAAAGCTCTGTATTACCGATAAGATATTCGCCGACAGCCTCGCCTCCGCAAAGGTGCTTCTCAACAACTTCTTTTGCCTTCTCAGCTGTCATCTTAACGTATGTAACCTTTTCCTTGCCGTCCTCGTATACCTCAACTACAGGCTCATACTGGCAGATGCCGATACAGCCTGTCTGAGTTACCATTACCTTATCTGTAAGGCCTGCCTTTGCAACCTCTTCAACAAAAGCATTGAGAACAGGTCTTGCGCCTGCTGTGATACCGCATGTAGCCATACCTACAACAACACGAACTGCGCCGCTTCCTGTACGGATAGCAACCTTATCCTTCATCTGCTCTCTGATAGCAGCAAGTTCCGCTAAAGTTTTCATTTCAGTTTATTTCCTTTCGTACTCTTAATTATTCTCGTTATATTGACCCTGAAGATACTCGCGTATAAATGCAAGCACCTCGTAGGTATTAAGCGGCACGTCGCCGCCAAGTATCGCTCTCATTTCCGACGTATCCATAGCCACGTTCACCTTATCTGAGGTATGTCTGAATACGTAATCGGAATCGGGATTACCCTGAATGAGGGTTATCATCGTTTCAACCACGTCACCAAGGGGGATGAAGTCGATGTGGTCCACTCTGAAGGTTGCGGTAACTGTCGTTCCGTGATCCTCAAACTCCGCGTCTGATCTCGACTCGACCGTCACGCTTCCTCCCGTCATCTCGCTGAGCATTCGCAGAAACGGAACGCCAAGTCCCACCTTTCTGGTCTTTCTCGTTGTAAAAAAGGGGTTTGACAGCTTTTCTACCTGCTCTGCCGTCATTCCGCATCCGTCGTCTATTATCTGCAGAGTAAGAACATTATCTTTTTCGCTGAGCAAAACCGATATATTCTTTGCTCCCGCTCTCACAGAGTTCATTGCGATGTCAAGTATATATAATGACAGGTCCTTCATATTCCCTCCAACATATCGATCAGCTTATTTCTGACCGCCTCGCTGCTGTAGGGCTCATCCTCCAAGAGAAAATAATTCTCCGCCTCGGATATATCCCACAAATAATGTGCATCAGAGCTGACCACGCATCTGAGGCTTTTTATGCAGGGATTCTTCTCCTCCTCGTCTGCCTTCACACCCGTAGCGCTGAGCTCGTATGAGGTATATCCCAGCCAATCGGGAAATGCTCCCAAAACTGCCACCGCCCCGTTTGATTCACGGTCGATATGGGCGGGGTAGCAAACGCCGCCGAATTTCTTTACCAATGCAGTTCCCTCATCAAGAGAAAGCATGGTAGCGTTAAGAAGAAGGCTCTCCTCTTCTCCAATCACCTTATCCTCGTGATCCATTATTATCTGATGTCCGAAGATATCGGGGCGATTCTTTATTCTGATCTTATATTTATCCACCTCGCGTCCGAAATCCATTGCCGATTCAAGGCTTCTGAAAAGGCACAGAAGATGGATATCCTCGGAGACTGTCAGCTCCATTCCCGCTACGGGAATAATTCCGTATGCCCTGCAGGCACTGAAGAATGCGGGACAGTTTTCCGTGGAATTATGGTCGGTGAGAGCTGCTATCTGAAGCCCCTTCACCGCCGCCATACCTGCGATATTTGCAGGAGTCATATCCCCGTCTCCGCAGGGGGAGAGGCATGAATGGATATGAAGATCATAATAATACTTATTCATTTATGTATTTTCCTGCAAGAGTGCAGAGCTCGTATGTGGAAAGAGGTGAGGTGAAAACGCAGACGTTCTGCTTCTCTGCCGCTTCCCTTGCGTCGGGATCAAGCTGAACTCCCTCAGCAAGCACCACGCAAGCAACCTCTGTAAGTCCGGCAACGGCGATAACGTTGATGTTGGACATTATGGTGATCCATACGTGACCGTACTCAGCGTGGCTCATTACCCAGGATAGCAGATCTCCTGCGTAGCATCCGCATATTTCTCTGTCAGTATCACCGCAAACGTGAGTGAGTCCCATTTCATGGGCAAGCTTATCAAGAGTTACCATTTCTTCTCTTCTCCGCCTCCTCTTCCATTCGCATCTGATGTCTTGCAATATAATCGTGAAACACCTGTCTCATAAACACTACGCATTCGTCTGCGCAGGTCTCGCCTCTGACTATGTCCTCTGCAAATGCCGCACAGGTGGGCGCTCCGCAGGAGCCGCAGTCGAGGTCGGGCAGGTCCTTTCTTATCTCCTGTATATCCGCCATCATTCTCATAGCCTCTTTTCTGTCCTTTGAGAGCGGACTCGTTGGCTCATATTCAAGCTCGGGCATCATAACGTAGTCGGGCACGCTGCCGTCGGCTGAATGAGAATTGGGGGAAACGGGAAGATATCTTTTAAGTGACTGTATTCTTGCCTTGGCGATATAAGGGTTGGCAACGGTCATAACGCCGCCAACGCATCCGCCGTTGCAGGCATTGAGCTCAACGAATTCAAGCTCGGGAAAATCAGAATTATCTATCTGATCAAGAACCTTGATAACGTTTTCAATACCGTCTGCCGCAAGATATTTATCGTTGAAGACTGCGGTGGATTCTCCTCCTGCCACAGCCCAGCTTACGCCCACCATTCCCGATTCACAGGAAGCCTCGGGGGCATCTATCTTATTCATGTAAGATACAAGCTTAAAATAAACGTCTGATATAGACAGCACCTCATCAACGTAGCTCTTTTCTCCGGCAAAGCTATTCTTAACGTAGCTTACCTTAGCGGGACAGGGAGAGATAAAGAAGCAACCGATGTCCTCATCCGAAAGCTCCGGATGCTCTTTTTTCGCCTTCTCCTTTGCCAGCTTACCTGCCACCTCGACGGGAGGAAGGATGGGCATAACGTTTTCACAAAGGAAGGGGAATCTTGTGCTTATAAGACGAACCACCACGGGACAGGCTGAGCTGATAACAGGCTTCTTCAGCCCCTCCTTGTGAAGATAATGTCTTGTATATTCGGTTACTATCTCTGCCGCCTTTGCCACCTCGTACACGTCGTCGAATCCCATATCAAGAAGCCCTTGGATAACGAAATCGATATCGTCAAGATGGTCGAACTGTCCGTAGAGAGTAGGCGCGGGAAGTGCTATCTTGTATTTGTAGTTTTCCATGGTGTCAAGAGGGTCGTACACGGCCTTCTTCGCCTTATAGGGACAAACTCTGATACATTCTCCGCAGTCGATACACTTCTTCGAATTGATATCAGCCTTGCCCTCTCTTATTCTGATGGCCTCTGTGGGACATCTCTTAAGGCAATGAGTACAGCCCTTACATTTGGAAACATCCAGGGAAACCGAATGCTTATATTCCGTCAAATGCAGCACCTCCGAAAATCAAACATTGACTTTCATTATTACTGTCGTTCCCAGACCGAGCGCTGTTTCTATCTTCATATCGTCGGTATATTTTTTCATATTCGGAAGTCCCATTCCGGCTCCGAATCCAAGTGAACGGATATTGTCTCTTGCTGTAGAAAATCCCTCCTGCATCGCCTTCTCAACGTCGGCAATTCCGGGACCTCTGTCTGAGAGGATCATAGTTATATCCTCGTCTCCGACCTCCACGTCGACTGTTCCGCCGTCGGCATGGATGACCATATTTATCTCGCCCTCGTACATTGCGATAGCTACCCGGCGGATAACGTCGGGGGAAAAGCCAAGCTTTCTCAGCTGCTTCTTAACCTCAACGGAAGCAGCTCCCGCAGAGGAGAAATCGTCTCCGTCTACGTCGAAATGAAATCTTATATTCTCTCCCATTTCAGTTGCCGCCCTTTTCGTGGCCCTTAAGACCTGCGCTGTAAAGTATGCCGCACGCCTCGAACATTCTAAGGTCGCTTCTCATAAGAACGATCCCCGAATCCCTTGCAAGCTCTACGATATCCTCGCCGGGAACCTTCTTGCGTACGAACACAACGCATTTCATATCCATCATCTCTGCAGTTCTGATGACCTGGGGATTCACCAGTCCTGTAAGGAGAACGGCCTGATCCTTAACGAATGCAAGCACGTCGCTCATCATATCACTTGAGCAGGCGGAATACACCTGACACTCAAGCTGGTCCTCTCCGCAAAGCACCTCTGCTGAAAGAAGCTCTTTAATCTCACCGATCTTCATATGTATTCCACTCCGTTATTTATAAAATTATCTGTATTTTGCGATGATTCCCTCAATATCGTCGGGAACGAGTCTGCCGTATACGTCCTCGCCTACTGTAAGAACAGGTGCAAGACCGCACGCGCCGATACATCTTGTAGCGCTGAGGCTGAACTGACGGTCGGCTGTGATACCGCCGTTGGGGATTCCGAGAACGCTCTCAAGCTTCTCCATCAGAAGTCCGCTTCCCTTAACGTAGCATGCTGTACCGAGACAAACTGCAACAGGATTGGTTCCCATAGGATTGAGAAGGAACTGAGAATAGAATGTTGCAACTCCGTATACTTCACTTTCGGGAATATCCATTTTAACTGCAATATGCTTCTGAACCTCGGGGGGCAGATAGCCGTAAACCTCCTGAGCCTTCTGAAGAATAGGCATAAGCGCACCGGGCTCGTTCTTATGAGCCTCAATGATCTCATCAAGACGTGCCTTCTGCTCAGGGGTATCCTTGAAAGGCACAGAGGTCAATGTTTTTTTCATTATTTTTTCCTCCTGAAAAACTAATTAGTTAAATATCATTATACATTACTTTTGTACTTTTTTCCACACTTTTTTAAAAAAATATTTCAAATCAAGCATTTCTTTTGTAAAAAACGCATAATTTAAACGCATTTGTATCATATGAGACAATCAAGCTGTCCCGCGGCAAATAATTATTGAAATTATTTAATATATCCCTTGAAAATCGGGCGGAATTTTGGTATATTGTAACTAACAATACGATGGAGGATCATATTATGCTTTTTACATCAGCTAAGGATTCGGCATACCAGATCATTTACCCCACCTATCATTCCGAATCCCTTAAATATGCGGCAGAGGAGCTTAAGTCTTATATCTTCAAGCTCTCAGGAGCAATGCTTCCCTACTTCCAGGACTCCCGCCACGAGCAGGCAAAGGAGATCGTTGTCGGCTATACAAACCGCGGCGGCATCACAGAGGAGGAAAAGGAAGAGCTTGGCAAGGAAGGCTTTATCATCAAGGTCGAGGGTGAGAAGATCTTCATTCTCGGCAGCGAGGTAAGAGGCGCACTTTACGGCGTTTACCACTTCCTTGAGGAATACTGCAACTGCCGTTTCTACACAAACGATTTTGAAAGAGTTCCCTACAATACAGAGCTTGATATTCCCTGCGACGCATACACAAAGCAGGTTCCCAAGTTTGCATACAGAAACTCCTACTGGAAGTCTGTAGGCGACACAGGAATCAGCGCAAAGCTTAAGATCAACGGCTGCCACGGCAGAGAGCGCTTCCCTGCAAAGATCGGCGGCGACGTTAACTACGCAGGCGGATTCGAGCACACCATCGGCTGGCTTACAGAGCAGTGTAAGTACGGCGAGAGAGCTTGGGTACAGCCCTGTCTTACAGACGAGGAGAACTACAAGAAGGTTATAAAGAACCTCCGTTGGCTCCTCAGCGAGAACCCTGATGCAACTCTCGTTTCCATCACTCAGAACGACGGTTTTATCGGAGCTTGTCAGTGTGAAAGATGCCGTGCCATCAGCGACAAGGAAGGAAGCGACATGGGCGTTATGCTTTCCTTCGTTAACCGCGTAGCAGACGAGCTTGGTCCCGAATATCCCAACGTAATGTTCGATACCTTCGCATACAGAACAACAAGAGTGCCCCCCAAGACTCTGCGCCCCAGAAAGAACGTTATCGTTCGTCTCTGCTCCATCGAGTGCTGCTTCAGACACTCCGTTGCAGAATGCGCAGTTGAGCCCGGTCACGATGATGAGAACGATCAAAGCTTTGCAGAGAATCTGCTTGAATGGTCCAAGATCGCTCCCACACTCTACGTTTGGAACTACACCACCAACTTCACTAACTTCCCCGTTCTCTTCTTCACACTTGAAGGACTCAGACGCGACGTTAACTTCTTTGCTACAAACAACGTAACAGGTCTCTTTGAGCAGGGTAACTATGCCTCTCTCAACGGTGAGTTTGGTGAGCTTAAGGGCTATATCATCGCAAGACTTCTCTGGGATCCTCTTATGAGCGTTGAAAAGTATAAGGAGCTTATCGTTGAATTCATCCGCGACTTCTACGGCGCAGGCGCACAGAACATCATCGACTATCTGGAGATGGTATATGAGGGTTCAAGAGACTCTCACTTCGGTATCTACTTTGATAATCCCACTCAGTACTATTTCGTTCGCGGTCTTGAATCCGATTACGCAGGCAAGGTAGAATTCCTCCGTAGAGGTAAGGCATACTTTGACGCAGCAGAGGCTGAGGCAACAGACGACATCACCCTTGCAAACGTTCGCCGTTCAAGGATCCACCTCTTCGACTACGAGGACTTCCTCCTCAGAGAACAGAGAGATATGGCAGAGGAGGCTGATAAGGCAGCCTTCACAGAAAAGATCCACGCTCTCGCAGCTAAGCGCTTCGACTATATGAGAAAGTACGGCGTTACTCACAATATGGAGTTCCACTCTCTCGACAACCTTTCCAATCCTCCCCTTGAGCAGCACTCTCTCCTTTGGAAGTGCCCCGGCGAGGAAGGATATATCGAAGCATAATAAATATTGACACAAAAAATACGGTTGATGTCTTGGCATCAACCGTATTTTTATTCGCAAGTAGTCCTAAGACAGCTTTGAGCTCTCTTTAAAGGTAAGCCTATCTCCTATGCCCTCAGTATGCTCCGTTCTGCCGTCGGCAAATCTCCATATTACCTGGATGTCAGGGTGGTTACGAAGCATCTCAAGCGCATCTTCGTACTCCATTGAAAACAGCGCTGTTGAGAAAGCATCTCCAATAGCAGATGAATCGCACATAACGGTAACAGAAGTGTAGATATCCTTGGGATAAAGAGTCTCGGGATCGATAATATGATGATAGCGCACTCCATCCACCTCAAAATATCTCTGATACGAACCGCTTGTTACAAGAGATGTGTCGCTTGCTTCAACAGTGCAGAAAAAAGCATCCGTCCCGTCAGGGTCCTGCACACCTATCTTCCAATCCGTACCATCACCCTTTTCTCCCACAGTTTTCACATTTCCTCCGATGGAAAGTCCATAGCTGCTCCATCCCTTATCCCGTATCATTTCACAAACTCTGTCGCAGGCATAGCCCTTTGCAACCGCACCTACATCTATTCTCGCAAGATGGTCAGTTATTAAAACTGTTCCCGCATGGCGGTCGATAACTATGCTTTCAATATCCGTATGCTCCGCCGCCTGCTTCAGTGCAGACTCTTCCGGAAGCCTTCCTTCTTCTCTTGCATCGTGCCACAGTGCTGTAACTGCGCCTATGGCGATATTGGTCTTCCCCTCCGTTTTTTCATACATATCTATTCCAAATAACAGCATTTCTATGATCTCGCCGTCCACCGCAACAGGCTCTCCCGCCCTGTCGTTGACTGTTTTCAGATTCACTTTTCCGTGATCGGAATAAATATCAAAAAGCTCATGATAGCGCTTCAGCTCTTTTTCTATCAAGTCAGCTCTCTCTTCAAAAACATCCTTGTTTTTCTCATATCCGCTTATTACAGTGACAGTATCAAAAACCTCAAGACTTGTACGCTGATATCCCTGCTTAGGCGAGCAGGCGGTAAAACATACGACTATACCCATCACCAATAGTATTGCAAGTAGCTTTTTCATAATGTCCTCGCATTGATCGCTAATTTATCCTTGTCTGTTTGCCGCCTTGGAGATCGCAGCAATAAACTCATTTACCTTTACAGTACAACCTGAGCGAAGGTCGTCATCTGCAGGTCTGCCATCATTTGTACCGATAGCGGCAACTTGATCTCCGTTCATGCCAACTGTATACTCTTCAAAATTATCAGCCTGCTCATACCATTCAAGCCCAATATCAGAAGCAGGCTTCATACCGTAGGAAGCACCCTGCTCCCTTTTTCCCGGTCTCTTACTTATCTCAATAATAAGTCCTGAAGCATCAAAATAAACCTTAGTCTCCGTTGCCTCCGTCATTGATGCAAGTATTCTGCCTCCATCCAGTGCAACTGCAGCATATGTGGAAGAAAGCGCAGCTATTCCGTCATTTGTATCCGAAGCATTTTTTGAGCCCTCGTCATTGCTGACAACAGCCAAAGATGCTGCCGGCTCGTTTGCGGCTGTGAATTCTTTTTTCATACTATCCTTGTCAGATGCCTCAAGTGCAGCTTTGAACGGGTCTGTATCTATAGTGCAACCGGAAGTGAGATCTGCATCACCATTCTCCATATCGATAACCTCATCAATGGTATACCCGATTATATTCTCTGCAAAATGATCCGCCTGCTCATACCATTCACGGCCTATACCCGAAGCCGCTTTCATTCCGTAGTCATTGCCCCGGTCTCTTTTGGACAGATACTCACCACCTGTTTCTGCAATTCCTCCGTCTACAGAAAGGGTGTCTTCTGTGGCATCAAAAGAACAAGAAACTATCTTACCGTCTCCGTCACAAATCACACAAGCATACGTGGAAGCAAATTTCGCCTTGCCCTCAGATGCATTGTGAGACTGAAACACACCAAGCTGTAGTGTGTACTCCTCGGCCCCATCGGGAAGCATATCCGAAACAATGTCGGACACTTCATCTATTATATCACCGCCACCCGCATTTGCACAAGATGTGCACAAAAGTAAAACTGCACACATTAATGCTATTTTCTTCATAATTTTACTCCTTTTTCAGTAAAACAGCAATTTTTTGTTATTATCTTACCCAAAGTTGAGCAAATATATGAATTGAGTTTTTAAAAGACCTGTGATAAAATATTAAAAAAATATAAGGATGACAGCCGTGATTACAAGTATCGACTTAAAAAAATATAAAGCAATACTTTTTGACCTTGATGCAACACTCATTCCCTTCGACCAAGCGGAAATGAGTCGCGAATTTTTTGCCTGCGCCCGTGAATATGAAAACGAAGGCGGACCTAAAGGCTTCGGAGAGGCATTCACATATGCTTTTGCCGAAACAAAAAAGAATATGGGATCTTGTCTGAATAAAGAGGTCTTCGACAAATGCTTTGCTGAGCGCCTTCCCGTTGCAGATATCGATGCACTTATGGATGATTTCTATACAACCGTCTTTACAAAAACAAAAAAGGTAGTCCGCTACAGAGGCAGTGAAAAAGAGATGCTCCGTACACTTCGCGACTGCGGAAAAACAGTTATCTGCGCAACAAACCCCGTTTTCCCAATGTCAGCAACAGTAACAAGAATGGAGTGGGCAGGGATATGTCCCGATGATTTTGATTTTGTCACCCTCCATTATACCAATACCTATTGTAAACCAAATCCCGAATACTTTCTTGAGACACTTCACAGATTTGACCTGCTTCCAAACGAGGTGATAATGATAGGTAATGATACGCTTGACGACCTTGGCGCACTTCGCGCAGGAATACGTACAGTACTTATCAATGACTATCTCATCAACCGTGGTGAGATCGAGCTGTGGGAAACAGAGCGAATAACATATGCAGATCTTCTCTACAGCGTTTGCGACTTGGCACTTTCTTAAGTTAATAAAAAACATCCCGAATTGAAGTGAACCCCAAAGTTTAGACAAAAGTAAATAATAAAATGCAAGTGAATGAGCTCGGTATTGAACCGGGCTCATTCCTTTTATATAAAGCGGAAAATATTCCTCACGGTCTACCGGGAAAGCAAATCCATGACCTGCCTCAGGTACAGTAATAAGCATTTACTTTTTCTATATGCAGATATTTCAAAGTGGTCGGCTCATTCAGCAAGAAAAGAAAAAAGCATCGGA
>JAFUMU010000070.1 GCA_017482495.1 Clostridia bacterium
AAGGAGACTCTGCTTGATGCGCAGGCTCATCCCGAGAAGTATCCCCAGCTTACAGTTCGTGTAAGCGGATACGCAGTTAACTTCATCAAGCTGACAAAGGAACAGCAGGATGAGGTTATCTCCAGAACATTCCACGACAGCATCTGATTATAAAGCCTGTTCCTTTGTGAACAGGCTTTTTTTATAGTGAAAGGAGGAGCATAATATGGTAGGAAGGATACATTCAAAGGAGAGCTTTGGAACTGTAGACGGCCCCGGAATAAGATATGTGCTTTTTATGCAGGGATGCCCCATGAGATGCCTGTATTGTCACAATCCCGATACCTGGGAGGTAGGCGGCGGTACAGAGATCACCGTAGATGAGATAATAAGCGAATATAAAAAGAATGAGTCCTTTTATAAAAACGGAGGTATCACCGTAACAGGAGGTGAACCGCTCCTTCAGGTGGATTTTCTTATTGAACTTTTTAAGACTGCCAAGAAAAAAGGTATCCATACCTGTATCGACTCATCAGGTATTACCTTTAACCCAAAAAATGAAGACTATATTGCGAAGCTTGATGTACTTATGCAGTATGTAGATCTGGTTATGCTTGATATCAAGCATATAGACCCGGAGAAGCATATAAAGCTGACAGCTAAGGATAACGCAAATATCCTCGGCTTTGCAAAATATCTTGACGAGAGGAATATACCCGTTTGGATAAGGCACGTGGTTGTCCCCGGATACACTGACGATGCTGTGTACCATAAAAAGCTGGGAGAATTTCTTGCAACTCTTCATAATGTTAAAGCTCTTGATGTTTTACCCTATCATACGATGGGTGCAAAGAAATATGACGAGCTTGGCATTAAGTATCCCCTTGCGGGAGTTGAGGCTCTTCCCAAGTCCGAAGCCGTTAAGGCTAAGAGCACTATAATGGAAGCCTTCAGAGAAGCAAGAATAAACAGCAAATAAAATAAGGTGCATTTCCTTTTTGGAAATGCACCTTTTCTGTTTACTGTCTAAAATCAGTCAACAAGAGAAACTTCCTTGCCTGTCTTAGCAGATTCGTAGATCGCGCTGAGGATCTTGATCATGTTAACGCCCTGCTGAGGAACGAAGTCGGGCTTAGCGCCGTTGAGAACAACGTCGAGGAAGTGACGAAGGTTGCCTTCGTGACCTGTCATATAGCCCTCGCCTGTCATATCAACGTCGATGAGCTTGCCGTATACCTCGCTGAGTACCTTACATGTTGTACCGGACTGCTGCCACTTAACGCCTGCCTTGGAGCCGCGAAGCTCAACAAAGTTGAGGTCGTATTCCTCGATGTTGGAAGCCCAGGAGAATTCGATCTGGAGACAAGCACCGTTGTCGAACTTGATGAAGCCCATTGCAAGGTCTTCAACGTCGAATGTACCGTCAGCCTGTGTTTCACCGAATGCTGCATGCTCTGAGGAAGCCTGTGCGTCGTCATCAGCAAACTTTGTGTAGATAGAGCCGGAAACTGCTACAGGTGTGGGGTTGCCCATGAGGTACATGGAAAGGTCGATCATATGTACACCAAGGTCGATAAGGGGACCGCCACCGGACTGCTCCTTAGTTGTGAACCAGCCGCCCTTGCCGGGGATACCGCGACGACGGATCCAACCGCAGCGACCTGCGTAGATATCGCCGAATTCGCCTGCGTCTGCAAGCTGCTTAAGCTTCTTGGATGTTGCAACGTGGCGGTTGTTTCTCATGATCATGAGAGTTTTGCCTGCCTTTTCGCTTGCTTCCTTCATCTTAAGAGCGTTTTCAACGCTTACAGAGTCGGGCTTTTCGCAGAATACGTGCTTACCAAGCTCAAGACCCTTGATAGCAAAGGGAGCGTGGAGATAGTTGGGAACGCAGATGTCGATTGCTTCGATATCGGGGTCCTTGATGAATTCTTCAAAGTCTGTGTAGCATCTTGCGTTTGCGATGCAGTCTGTGCCAATCTCATTCTTAGCATATGCCTGAACCTCTTCACATCTGCCGGGCACGATGTCGCAAAGTGCAACGATCTCAGCGTTGTCAACGTGAGAGTAAGCGGGGAGGTGTGCCCACTTCATGATACCGCCGCAGCCGACGATACCGATTTTAAGCTTCTTGTCTGCCATAATAGTATTACCGTACCTTTCTTGGTATTATTTTCGAATGGAGAAAACATTCCTCAAAACAAATTGTAACATATATTTTATGGGTTTTCAATGATATACAAAATATTTATTGTATTGTTTTACCGATTTTTTTGTGATAAAATAAAGAAAAAAGCCCCCTTAGGAGGATATGATATGGATTGGAAAAAATATTTTTTTGCTGAAGAGGAGGAGCCCCTTGACAGACTTGTTGAGTCATACAGCAATACAGGCATATTCAGAACCATGGCGTTCGTGGGAGACAGCCTTTCATCAGGCGAACTTGAATCTGTAAACGAAAAGGGAATACACGGCAATCACGATTTCTACGAATATTCCTGGGGACAGTATCTTGCCCGACATAACGGTCTCACGGGATATAATTTCTCCCGAGGTGGTATGACGGCGCTTGAATATATGACGGAATTTGCAGAGAACAACGGCTTCTGGAATCCTAAGTATGCGGCGCAGGCATACGTTATAGCTCTTGGAGCAAACGATATCCTTAACCGAGGCTACGAGATAGGCACTATAGATGACGTCCATCCCGAGGACTATACTCTTAACGCACCCACAACTGCAGGCTACTTCGGACAGATAATCAGCAGATATAAGCTGATACAGCCACGAGCGAAGTTCTTCCTTGTAACCATGCCGAGAGAGGCAGAGGGCGGAAAGAAGGATGAGCTTAAGGCGGCGCACGCAGCTCTTATGCACGATATGGCAAGGGTGTTTGACAATTGCTACGTTATCGACCTTTATAAATACTCTCCCGTGTATGATGACGAGATGAAGAGAAGATTCAATCTTTACAGCCACCAGAATCCTTCAGGATATATCTTCACGGCCAAGCTTATTGACTCTTATATCGATTATATCATACGTAAGTCCCCCGAAGAATTTAACCGAGTTGGATTTATAGGAACAGAGTTGTGTTGATTTTCCATAGCAGGGGATTATTTTACGACTTTTTTCCTTTTACTTATTGAAAAAGGGAAAAATAGGGTATATAATAGATTTGTATGAAAATAAATACATCATATAAAGGAGATTGAAACCAATGAAATTTACAGGTGTAATGCCCGCTCTTATCACACCCTTAACAGACGAGGGTAAGCTCAATCGCGACGTTCTCGAGCGTCTTATCGAAGACCTTATCGCTCAGGGTGCTGACGGTTTCTACATCGGCGGTGCAACAGGCGAAGGCATCATCCTTGATGCTGACGTTCACAAGGAGCTCACAACAGAATCTATCAAGATCATCAACGGCAGAGTTCCCTCCATCGTACATATCGCAAGAATGAACTACAACGAGATGGTTGATCTTGCAGTACATGCTGAGAAGGCAGGCGCTGATGCTATCTCCGCTATTCCTCCTCTCTTCTACCAGTATGACCATCAGGCTATCTACCGTTACTACGAGGGCCTTTCCAACGCTATCAACATTCCGATCATGATCTACAACAACCCCAATACAGGCGTTCATTTCTCTGCTGAGCAGGTTGCTGAGCTCTACAACATCAAGAATGTTACAGCTATCAAGTGGACAAACTATGAGTTCTACCAGGTAATGCGTATTCTCGACCTTACAAACGGCGAGTTCAACGTAATTTCCGGTCCCGACGAAATGCTTCTCTGCGGTCTCGCAGCAGGTGCTGACGGATGTATCGGTACAACATACAACTTCCTCATGCCCGAGGTTAGAGCTGTATACGACGCATTCAGAGCAGGCGATATCGAAGGCGCACGCAAGGCTCAGACAGTTGTTTCCACAATCGTTGACGAGCTTATCAAGTACAACGTAGTTCTTGCAACTAAGGTTATCCTTGAGGCTAAGGGTTATGACGTTAACCATCCTCTCTACCCCATGCACGACTACACACCCGAGCAGAAGGCTGAAATGCTTGCTAACCTCCAGAAGGCAGGCCTTAAGCTCTAATAATGATCTATTATTTCCTTGTTATATTATCCTGCCTTTTAACAAGCGGACAGATGGGCTTTACCAAAGCCTATTCTGCAAAATATGGTGACGGAATGAGAGCGGTGTACAGATGCTCTGTTCTCTCCGGTCTTGCATTTGTCGTAATTATGGCAGTGAAGGACCTTATCACAAAGAATCCTTTCGAAATGACAGCATTCTCTTTTGTGATCGCCATTATTTTTGCGCTTATTAATGCAGTATGTATCCTTTTCCTCTTCGGAGGATTTAAAAACGGCGAGGTTTCAAGAGTTGTTCTCTTTACAAATCTTGGTTGCCTTATGGTGCCCACGATCTTCGGATTTTTCTATTCCGGCGAAGCTGTAACGGCGGGTAAGATCATTTGCCTTGTGCTTATTGCAGCCGCGCTGTTTGTTAACCTTGATTTCAAGGCGAAGGGATCCAATAAGAAAGCAATTCTTTATTACGTTGTTATCTTTATTATGAACGGTCTTGCCTGCGTTGTTCTGGCTATCCACCAGAAGAATAAGTGGGGCTTTGTTACCACAAACGAGGACGACCTTACAACAACGATAATGTTCCTCTATGCGCTTATGTGTCTCTGTGTTCTCGGCTTTCTCTACGGTTTCAGACCAGTTAAGGAAAGTGACACAGGCAAGGTTGAAAATATGCCTCTCTGCATCTGCCTTTCCGCAGGAAACGGCTTGCTCTACGGTATTGCGACCCTGCTTCAGACTATCGCTCTCGGATTTATACCCGTATCCGTTCAGTACCCCCTGCTTACAGGCGGCGGAGTAGTGCTTGGCGGTCTGCTTGGTACACTTTTCGGAGAGAAGATCGATAAGAAGTTCGCTATCTCCTGCGTTCTTGTTATTGCTGGCACTATTGCGCTTGGAGTACCTTTCCTCGACTTCGCTATACTTTAACAAATTAAGGCTGTTATCCTTGTGATAGCAGCCTTTTTATTGTATAATGATATAAGAAAGGGGTGTTCATATGGAAAACATAGAGAGACTTCGGGAGCTTATTGAAAAAAGCGAGAATATAGTGTTTTTCGGCGGCGCGGGCGTAAGCACGGAAAGCGGCGTTAAGGACTACAGAAGCGAGGACGGACTTTACAATACAGTTAAAGAATACGGTATCCCGCCCGAGAGGATACTTTCCCATACTTATCTTTTCGAGCATGCCGAGGTGTTTTACGACTTCTATTATAAATATTTTCTTCAGTACGAGGTGGAGCCCAACAAGGCTCACTTCGCTTTGGCTGAGCTTGAGAAGCGAGGAAAGCTCTCCGCTGTTATCACTCAAAATATCGACTGTCTTCATCAGGCGGCGGGAAGCAAGAGAGTTTTCGAGCTGCACGGAACTGTGTCGAGACATTTCTGCGTTGATTGCGGAGAGGAGATGAGCCTTCGGGAGATCAAGGAGCTGAAGGGAAGGGTGCCTGCTTGCAGAAAATGCGGTGGGTTTGTCCGTCCCGACGTTGTGATGTATGAGGAGCCGCTTAACAGAAGGACTGTTATGGGGGCGGTAAGTGCTATTTCCGAGGCGGATCTTCTTATAATCGGAGGCACAAGCCTTGCCGTTTATCCTGCGGCGTCATACCTGCAGTATTTCGGAGGAGAGAATATCGTTCTGATAAATAAGAGCGAAACGCCCTTTGACGATAAGGCGACTCTTGTTTTCAGAGATAAGATAGGTGAAGTTCTGCACGATGCAGTATTTTGTTAAAAATAGTTAAAAAACATTCAAAAATCGTTGCATTGTATGTTACAATGTGCTATACTGACATTAGCAAGTCGAAAGGAGCATTTGTATGACATACGACGAGAGAAAAGCACAGGTAAAGTCCTTTTTGGGCAAGGTCATAGAGATCGAGATAGACAGACCCTTAGGCTTTGAATATCATAAGCAGGGCTACAGCCTTGTATACGACGTTAACTACGGTTACGTTCCCGGTGTTGTGGGCGGAGACGGACGGGATCTGGACGTTTATCTTCTCGGTGTTCACGAGCCTGTGGAAAGGTATACATGCAAGATAATCGGTATCGTTCACCGACGCGATGACGTTGAGGACAAGCTGGTAGCTGCTCCTGTAGGCAAACATTATACTAAAGAGGCGATGGAGCATAAGATATATTTCCAGGAAAGATATTTCGACTCCTACGTTGAGCCTTTGGAAGAGTTTTGAAAATCAGATTTGAATTATTAAGGGGGAGATCTCAAATGACGAGATTTCCCTCTTCGAATTTTTGTTAGTCAAAAACAAAAAGAAATAACCCTTGACCGATACCGTTTCTCTTCCGATACGATCAAGGGTTATTTCTGTTCACTCTTGATATCTAACATCATTTGATTATCCTCCTAATCTTTATTTTCTTCTTAGTCAATTCAGATTTGATCCCAAATTCTTTGTTTCTCTTATTGGAGAAGCTCTTTGAAACCATTTGACCTTGAAGATTACTTTTTTGCCCATTTTTTACGGAGTCAGTCATTAGCCTTTAACATATCTCTCGTTTTTGGATCTCTATGTAAATTGAATTATTGCTCCCACACAACAGTTACTTTTGACTACAGACTACAACACTTTTTTTACAGTAAACTTTATGACTATTGACCGTTCCTTTGGATGAGCTACTTTGCTTTAGTTGTTCATTGGTTTGTTCCTTCCTTTCTGTGTCTTAAGTATAGCACAAATAAATACCGATTGCAAGACGTAATTTTGTACAAAGTTAACAAAAATAATTTATTTAAATTACGAATTGACATAAGGGGATCTTTTTTGGTATAATAAATATATTGGGTGGCAAAAAGCCTCCCTTTTTTGTTTTCAAGCGCTCATAGGTAGGTCCGATGAGCGCTTCTTTTACACATAAAATTCTTTCATATCATCGAGCCTTAGGCAGGCAAGACGTCCGCTAAAGGTGGCTCCGCAATCTATGAGGATATTATTTGAGTTATGATAGATCTCGGGCTTGCCGGTTATTGCAAGTGTAGGCGTATGCCCGCTCACGATGTAGACATTGTTGTCGTCAAAATATCTGATCCCGTAATCGGGGCGGATACAACAAAGCTCTTGAAGGCTATACTCTCTGAGTTTTTTACCTTTTCTGTAGTTACCAAGCCCTGAATGTACTAATATAAAGGTTCGCTCTCCTACATCTATTATTTCGTAGGGAGAAAAGTCCTTTAAATAGTCGAGAAGAAGAAATCTTTCGTCCGAGGTAAGTGCTTTGAACTGGGCAAGGGTAGGGCCACCTCCGTTGGATTGCCATTGTGCAAGAGCCATCATTGTGTCCGTATTCAGATGGCTGTCTGCGTTTTCTTCTGTTATTTCCACAAGAAGCTTGTCGAGTATATCAAGTGCCATAAGCTCGTGATTGCCCACAATGGGAAAAACATTGCTTCGTCCGGACATGTCTCGTAATAACTTTACAGAGCCATCTCCGCGGTCTATGCAATCTCCTATAATGTACATATCATCGTTGTCGCTGAATTCTATCAATTTAAGCATACTGAGATATTTTTCATATTCTCCGTGTATGTCGCTTATTACATATGTCATCTCATCACCCCGTATATATATTATATCATAAATTAGTAAAATATTCAATCAAACGCCGTCTCATATGTTGACAAATGCAACATCAAGTGTTAAAATTATAATGTTGAATTATCAACGTCGGGAGGTAGTAATGCTCAGTAGATTTGAAAGATTTTCAGTTTCAATTTCAGAATTGTCCAGATATCTGCACAAGATTTCTGCAGACGAAATGGAGAAGTACGGCCTGAAGGGACCGTATGCTATATATCTGTTGACGATGCATAGATATTCGGAGGGAATAACGGCAACAGAGCTCAGCGAGAGATGCGATAGAAACAAGGCAGACGTTTCCCGTGCGGTAACAGCTATGGAGGAAAAAGGACTTGTGTATCGCAAGGGCGCAAGCTATAGAGCGAGGCTTATTTTAACTCCGGAGGGAGAGAAGGCTGCTCACCATGTTGGTGAAAGAGCAAGATTGGCTGTAGAAATGGGTGGAAAAGGGCTTACTGACCGTGAACGTGAGATATTCTATACCGCTATGGAGACAATAGCGGATAATTTGAGAGCGATGAGTAAAGACGGAATGCCAGAGTATACCAAATAATGCACTTGCCTAAAACCCCGTTTTGCGCACAAAAATCTGCAATTGCATAAAATCAATGGATCAAATACTTAAAAAGGAAAATGAGGTAAATTATGGAGCTGTATCTTAAGCAAAAGGTGTTTTCCTGGTCTGACAAATTCTATGTGTATGACCAAGCGGGTAACGAAAAATATTATGTTGAAGGTGAAATGTTCAGCTTTGGAAAAAAGCTCCATCTGTATGATATGGCAGACAGGGAGCTTGCGTTTATATGGAAGAAGATACTTGCATTTATGCCTAAGTATTATGTGGAGAAGGATGGAGCTACTGTGGCTGAGGTGGTAAAGGAATTTACCTTTTTCACAAGTGAGTATACGGTCAACGGGCCGCAGTGGAAGGTAACGGGAAATTTTTGGGATCACGAGTACAGTATCAATTCGGCAAACGGAGCTCCGGTTGCATCGGTTTCGAAGGAGTGGTTTACCTGGGGAGACACATACAAAATAAATGTATTTCCCGGTGGAGATGAAATAACAGCCTTGGCTGTAGTTCTGATAATTGATGCTTGTATCGAGGCAAGTCAAAATTGAGGTGGAGTATGGATTTTATAAAATTAGCTGAGGACAGATATTCTGTAAGAAAATTTGATAGCAGAACAATTGAGGCGGATGTTATTGAAAGACTGCTTCATGCAGCTCACATGGCTCCTACTGCCTGTAACTATCAGCCACAGAGAATATTGGTTGTTGAAAGTGCTGAGGCTATAGAAAAATTAAAGGGATGTACAAGATGTCATTTTGATGCTCCTTGTGCTATGCTTGTGTGTTTCAGTAAGGACGAATGCTGGAAGAGAAAATACGACGGAGCTGAAAGCGGATGGGTAGATGCCTCCATAGTTGCTACTCATATTATGATGGCGGCAAAGTCGTTGGGAATTGGAACTACTTGGGTAATGCATTTTGATCCCTTGAAAATGAGGGAAGCATTTAATATTCCTGAAGGTGTAGTACCCGTGGCGCTTCTTCCTATGGGTTATCCTGCAGAGGATGCGGAACCTCTCGCGCTTCACACTACATACAGAAATATGGAAGAGGTAGTTAAGTATAACAGTTTTAAATAATATAGCAAAAGAGGGATCAAACGATCCCTCTTTTTGTTATATAACTATATTGTCATATGCCCTTGACATCATTTCAGTAAGTTCAATTGCTTCATCTATACCGTAACCGGGCTTGATATCGTTGTAGAGAAACTGATAGATTGGCATATAGTCGCCTTCTTCCTTTTCAACCTCAACAAGTGCGCCCTCAGTTGCAGTCGTGGCCTTCATGACTATGCCGTTTTGCATACAAACTCTGCCAAGCTCGCCTCCCACTTCAAAGGTCATGGGATAGAATTTTGAAATGAAGCCTGTTTCATTGATGGCAATAGCTCCGTTTTTGTATCCCATAACAGTTACGGCATTATCCTCAACGCCGTCACCGCAGCATTCCGTAAATGTGGAGGAATATGTGTCGGGCATACCCAGTATCCAACTGCAAAGATACATACCGTGTGCGCCAAGGTCGATCATTGCGCCTCCGCCGCACTGCTCCTTGTTATAGAAATGCGGGGGGAGCCAGCGTCCCAGGCTCCCGTCGTGACAGTTACGCACTCTTACGTAATTTATCTTGCCAAGCTCGCCGCTGTCAACCACCTTCTTAACAGTTTTGGGAAGGGAAAGGCTCTTATGTACAAGTCCGATAACGAACTGAACACCGTTTCGTTCCACAGCCTCTTTGACTCTATGGCAGTCGGCAACTGTGAAGGCAAGTATCTTCTCGGTGAAGATATCTTTACCTGAGTCGGCGATCCTTATTATGGTGTCTGCATGATCGCAGGTTGCGTTACCAACAATAACGCCGTCGGCGTCGCTTGCAAGAAGCTCATCAAAGGAAGCAAATGCACGAACACCGTATTTTTCGCAGAATGTATCAAGACGTCCCTTGTCATCGTCGTATGCTCCGACTACCTCGCACTCTGCGCAAACTGCTGATTTATAGTATTCTTCGGCGTGAACGTGCCAAAGACCCATAACGGCTACTTTTCTCATTCAAAGAACACCGGCTTTCCTGTTTCGCTGGAAACGTAGATGGCTTCAAGTATCTGAGAAACAACGAGAGCCTGCTCGGGTGTTACGCAAGGAGTTTTATCGTTTCTGATGGCGTCGTACCAGCTCATACATTCTGTCTGAGGGGGAGTATATTTCTTTCCTGCGTAGAAAGCGACACCTCTGTTGCCAGTGTCGATCTCCTCTGTGGACATCTTGTCGTATCTTACAGTGTTGTATGTAAGGCGGTTGTTGATTATCTGAAGTCCGCCCTTTGTGCCGCAAAGCTCGCAGCTTCCTTCCTCAACTGTGTTGATGGTGTTCAGCGCCCAGCTTGTTTCAAGGATGATTGTTGCACCGTTTTTCATACGGATAAATCCGCAAGCCGCTTCCTCAAGCTCGGAGGTGCTAACGCCCTCGTCGCCCCACATATTAGCTCCCTCGGGATGCTCTATTTTCTTATGTGCCTTACCAACTACCATCTCGGGCTCATAGTTATCCATAAGATAGAGACAAAGGTCCAAAGAGTGAGTTGCGATATCGATAACGGGGCCGCCGCCCTGTTCTTCCTTGTTAAGGAACACGCCCCAGTTGGGTGTACCGCGGCGACGCACTGCCATACATTTTGCATAGTAGATCTCGCCAAGCATTCCGTCCTCGATCATTTTCTTAGCGTAGATGCTTTCTGCCTTGTGTCTGTGCTGATATCCGATAGTCAGCTTATTGCCGGTTTCTTTTGCTGCTTCAACCATACGCTTTGCGTCTGATGCGCTCTTTGCCATAGGCTTTTCGCACATAACCTGCTTTCCTGCATGAAGTGCAGCGATTGATATTTCCGCGTGCTCCTTGTTGGGAGTAAGAACGTGAACAACGTCTATTTCGGGCATTGCAAGAACTTCCTTGTAGTCGGTGGTAACGATAGAGGTGGGAGTTCCGTATCTTGCCTTTGCCTCTTCCGCTCTTTCAATTATAAGGTCACAGAATGCTGCGATCTCAAGATCCGGTATGTCCTCGAGACATGGAAGATGCTTTCCGCGCGCGATACCGCCGCATCCGATAACGCCTACTTTAATGGGTTTCATAAAACCGTCCTCCGTTATATAAATTTAATTGTATTGTTATTATATAAGTTTTTTGCAGTTTATCTCGTTGTCTGTTTTTTTGGAAAGCAAAAAAACAAAGTATACACAGCAAAATTTTATGATACTTCACAAAATAATTATACCAATTTGCGAGATGGTATGGTATAATGACTAAACAGAAAAGTATAGAATTTTTGTCATAGGCGATTGGCGGTGATAATATGGAAAGCGAAAAGGCGTATTATATAGAGCCTGACATGAGAAAGCTTGGTGCGAAAGACAACTACGAGGTTTTTCTGCAGTATTCCCAGCCGGATACGAATATTATGGTGAGGGCACATATTCACAATACTATTGAAATATTGTACGCTAAGGAGGGAAGCTTTACGGCTTATCTCGGCGAGACGGAATATACTCTGAGGGAGGGAGATCTGCTCCTTATCAGAACGGGAGTTATTCACAAGATATATGTTGATCCTGCCGAAAGAAACGGATACTATGTTCTCAAAATATCGCCTGCTCTTATTTTCGATTTTGCACAGGATTCCAACGCCGTAAAATACATACTGAATCTTAAACTGGGCGAATGCAAAAAGTGTAAATGGACAAGGGGAGAGCTTGAGGGGACAGCCCTAAAGGCGACAATTGAAAACGTTATATACGAGCGATTTAATAGCGGATATGCAAGTGATATAGCCATTAAGAGCGGCTGTGCTCAGGTGCTTATGCATTTGCTCCGTGCAACTGAAAACGAGGGAAGCAGTGCTGTGTCGGAAGCAACAGACGAGGTCATCCGCCTTGTTTACAAGGCCATTGAGCATATTTATAATAATTTCCACAGAAAGCTTACTGCCCTTGAATGCAGTAAGGTCGTTGGTATGAGTTACAGCTATTTTTCACGCACCTTTAAAAACGTGACGGGTAAGACCTTCAGCGAATTTATTGAGGATATCCGTCTTGACAATGCAAAGAAGCTGCTGCTTACAACAGACAAGGCTGTGGCTGAGATAGCCTTTGAGTCGGGCTACAGCGATGCCTGCTATTTTATTTCGGAATTTCGTAAAAAATGCGGCACAACGCCTAAGCAGTTCAGACTGAAGAATTAATGACAGTGAAAAAGAGGGAGAGGATTTTAGGAAATCCTCTCCCTCTTAAACTCCCTCCCAAACCTTTTTTAATAGCACTTATGCGGTGCAGTTGACATGCATTTGTGTGAAGGGTCTTCAGAGTATTTAGAGAGCGCAAGCGGTTAACGCAATTGTATATATCATTATTTAAAGCTCTCTGTGTGGACATGTGGGTTCTACGAAGAGAGCGTCATTACTTATTGTTCTAACCCTTTACGATCAATCCACAGGCGAGCCTTGTGCCGGAATTGCCCGAGGGTTGAGAGGTAAAGTCGTCGGGGGAGGCGTGAATGATAATACTTTTACCGAGAATATCTGAAACGGTAAATCTGTCTGTAAGAAAAACGGAAATTGCTCTGCCTTTAACACCGAAAAGCGGGCAGAGGTCGCCTGAGTGGTAAGGGTGAGGGCATTGGTTTTTATCGTAGTGACCCATTGAATTTGCAAATGGGTCCTTTTTATTTCCGCTGCAGCTACCCTGTGCGTGGATGTGATAAGCAAAAACGGGGGATGCACATTTGCCATCCGGGGATGGAAGTCCCTTCACCTCGGTCCTTACCATAACACCGCTGCTTACTGTATAAAAGCGGGCTACACCGCGGATGGTCGGATGATCTTCGCTACCGTTTATGATTGCAACAGCATCGGGGCGTCTGCGAAAAAGATTACTGAAGCTGACAAAAAGCATTTCCTTATTCATAGCAGTCTCCTTATATGTATTCAGAGACAGTATATGCAGTAACAGAAAAAGCTGTCAGTTGCCTGACAGCTTTCAGATCAGTTTTTGTTTTTCAGAAAATACCTTTTAGTCAGGTGCCATATACCGGGTGAGCGATCTAATGTGTCTTCAACTACACCTACAGAGCTTCCGTCTGTAAATGCGATCCCCCTATATTCTTTGGGTGTACACGAATGAAGGTATGATTCTTGCTCATCACAGCATAGAAGCAAAATACCCACAAATCTACCGTCTTTGACAACAACTGCATCAGCCGATATCTCAATAGGCTTACAGGTGTAGCTTTCCTCTCCCTGAGAGCGCTCAAGAGTTTCTTCGCAGTGAATAGCGAAAGCTGATGCTTCGGTCAGTATGCTTTCGTATTCTTCGGTGGAAAACCGGGTCTCTTTAACGTGCACTGCAGTGCCTTCAATGGAAACAGAATCGGAATCGGGAGCATCGGTCAGACTCCAAAGAGTATTTTTCGGAAGGCTCTTGTATGCTTTCATTCTGTCACCTCGGTTGTTTCTGTTGATGCGGTCATTTTTTTAGCCTTGCTCTTCTTAACCTTTTTAACGATGGCAACTACGATAAGAACGATAACAGCTATAAGCACTGCCGCAATTGCAAGGAGGATGTAAGTGAACTTGTTTGCATTGCGAAGGAGCTTTATGGGGTTGAGGCTGGAGTAGACCGCCTTACGTCCGTCGGTCTCGCTGTACTTTTCGTCCATCTCGCCTCCCATATCCTGCAGATAGGATGCTATTGCATACCATTCCTTGATGGGATTGCCGTTTTCATCCTTGATAACGTGGTCAACAAGCTGGTCGGCTGTAAGGGGATTTCCGTCGCTGTCGCGGGGAGTGATGGCGATAAGTCCCATGGAGGTTGATTCAACAGAGCCAAGCATCTGACCTGCGTACATACCTGTTACAACGCAGTAGAGCTTATGGTTTTCGATTGCTTCAAGGGTGCCGTCATTACGGCGGAGCATTGCATAGTCCACCTTGTTGAATATCATACGGTTAGTGTTGAATGAATACTCAACGCCTGAGAAGAAGAGCTGTGCGCTTCTCATAAGAGGCTGAACGGATGCGTCCACCTCAAGAGCATTCTTAAGGTCGGCGCCTGTAACGTAAACTGCAATAAGCTCGCCCTCTGTACCAACGCCAAGAGAAGCGGCGTTGAACACGTCGGAAACTGTTATTTCTCCTTCGGGAAGACTCTCGCGGATAACTCCTGCTGCTGTCAGAGCAACGTCGACCTCTTTGCCGAGAGCGTTTGATGCCGCCCATCTGTAGGCGTCGGAGAAGATATTGCAGAGAGTTGATTCGTGCTGAGTTGCGTATACCTCATCTACTGTGTCGAATTTATATTTGTTATTAACGAGCACCTCGTCAAAGCCGACGCCGTATTTTGAGAGGTAGTCGTTTTCAACGTTCTTTTTAAAGCCTTCAACCTTCTGAGCGATCTCAGCGTCTTCTTCAACATTTTCGTCGATGGGGATAAGCTCGTATCCTGCAACAGATGTATTGCCGTCGGTAATGCTCAGGCGTACAACGCCGAGATTTCTGCCGTATTCAGCGGCGGAAACAATTGCTGTCTGACCAACTGTGATAGGCTCGGAGAGAGTTGTGTGAGTGTGGCCGGATATGATAAGATCGATACCGTTTACAGCCTTTGCAAGCTCATAGTCTTCGCCCTCTCCGCCGGAGGTGCCGCTGTGAGAGAGGCAGATAACAACAGGCTCGGCTCCGTATGTGTCGGAGCATTCTTTGGTTGCTTGGTCAACTATTTTCTGTGCTGTTGTGATGGGGTCGCGAAGTTTCATTCCGGAATTGGGTGCGCAGGCGTCGGCGTCGTGACCGAAGATGCCGAACACAACGAAATAAGCTCCGCCGCGCTCCATAATGATGTAATCCTTGACCCCATAGTTTTCAAGAGCTGCCCACATTTCACTGTCGTAGCCCTCTTCGCCCTCTGCGGGAGGCCAGTAGTTGGCCTGAACGATTGCAGGAAGCTTGTCTCCGCTTGCAACAGCCGCGTTCAGCATAGACTTGAGTCCGTCTTGCAGATAGTCGTATTCATGGTTGCCGAAGGTCGTTGCATCGTAGCCCATAGCGCCCATCATACGAAGCTCTGTGGCAGAAGTGGCATAGGCTGTCTGGAAAAGGGAGCCCATGGCAAAGTCGCCGCCGTCAACAAGGAGCGCATCGGGATCTTTTTCTCTTTGCTGCTTTATGACCGTCATCAGACGGGCATATCCCCCGTACTGTCCGCCGTCTGTATCCTCTGCGGGGAGAAAATGTGAGTGTAGGTCGTGGGTGAAAAGGATAGTGACCTCAGTTGGCGCTTCAGATGAAGCTGTTGCGGTGATCATAAATATCACCGTTAAGATGATAGATATAAAAACCTTGGCAAATTTTTTCATGATCTGATCTCCTTTTGCATTTTTTACCATTATAACATACATTTGTCCTTTTTACCATAGGAAAAACAGAATATCCCATTGCTGTCATTGTGACAGCAATGGGATATTTGGTATTTTAGTTAACTGTTATCAATTAGGCTTAGCATAGCCCCAGGAGGGGTCGCTCTTCAGCCATACCCATGTATCGTCCCACTCAGACTTCCATGTACCGCCCTTGTAGTAGAGCACCATGGGAGACTTGGAGGTATCAAGTTCAATAGTATTGATATCATAGATACCTATATCCATACCGTGTGAGCGGATATAGCTATCCATATATTCGTATCTTTCAACGTATACTGCTTTTGCTGCCTCGTCTGTACCGTCACGCATTACAGAATTAAATGTTGCGGAAAGACCGAGGAAGTCACAGTTGATAAGAAGATATTCAACTTTCTGAACCTCTTCTCCTTCTGCAAGCGCAAGAGCCTTAAGAATGAGGTCTCTCATTTCTTCATAATGTTCAATTGTATATTCATAGTTGAACATGTCACCAGGGTAGTCAAGGTTATTGACATAGCAAGGATTGAGGTTACCTGATTCGTCCTGCATTACGATATATTCATAGATATATTCGTAACCGTCGCCGTAGAATATTTCAAGATATTCCTTGATGCAATCTACGAATTCGTCGTAAGACATCATGACCATATTGCCGTTCTCATCTGTCTGCATGCTCCACTGGATCATTGCTGCAAGATGGGCCTTAAGATCTTCAAACATATATCCTGTGCTTGCGCCTTCGTAGAAGAAGCCGGTAACGTTGCATTCCTCAACCATCCACTTAAAGTCATACCAAAGATTAAATATGTTAGGAGCATCAGTGAGCAACGCATTGTAGCTGACAGGGTAGTACCAGAACCAGATCTCTGTTCCCGACTGCTTGCATACCTGACCCCAAAGCTTGAGGGCTTTCGCATCCTCTTCACCGCTCTGCTTGAGTGTATTAAGACCGCCGTTACAGTCGCCGCTGCCCATGAGATGGTTGTTACAAGGGTTGCCGCAATACTGGATAATAAGGTTGTCCTCAGGGACAATGTCCTTATATCTTTCATCTGTGAGAAGGTTTTCGTTAGGAGCTGTGTGGTCGTAGAGAATAGTATACAGCTTCATTCCGGGATATGCATCCTTGATAGCCTCGCCGTAGCCGTATGAGTAGTAATCGTAGTCAGCTACATCTCCTTTTTCTTCAACACCTGCAGGACGTCCTGCCCAGTACATCTCGCCGTCTATCTCCTCATAGCCTTCGTAGAAATACTCGATATCTCTGCATGCTCTGTTTGCAAGGTACAGGTTAAGTCCTGCACCACCGCAATTAAGGCGTTCCTTGCCTCCGGGAAGTGAGCCGGAATTTGCAATATATCTGCAATCTGTGCAGGAACAGTAATAATAGGGGTTATCACAAATAGAGAAAGAAACGGATGTAGTCTCTTCATAGAATATCTTCCATGAGGTATGGTATCTGATGGACTCAAGAAGACCTCTGAACAGAGTTGCGTATTCAAGGTCATCTGTTGAGCAAGGATTCCATTCATATTCCTTCTGCTGGAAGCCGACCTCATACTTAGCGCCGTATTCTCCGCCGTTAGTTCCGTCGTAGTATACGTCTACTTCACCTGTTGCCATTCTCCAGTAGTAGTCATAGGAGTGAGCGTTGGCGATCTGAGGACCTGTAAGTGTTCCTCTGTATTCTTCCTGGTAACCGTTTATGGATGTACCGTTGAGTCTGCGTGCGAAGAAGTGATAGTCTGCTGCACCGTGGTCGCCGCCGAAGCTCTGTCTGCATACACGGAAATCAAGATAGGGATCACGGAAGGAAAATGTTCCTTCGGGAAGATCGACAGTTCTCTGCGCGTTGATATTTACCCAATCATCGCTGTAGAATCTGTATCCGAGATAGTCCTCTGCGATTTCAAACACGGCGTACATATTTCCGCGTCTTGTACCGTAAATGTACAGGTCGCCGTCGCGCACCTCGTACTGGTAGCTTTCGATGTCCAGCTTTTCTTCCATACCCTCTATCTTTGTTACGTCAACAAAATAGATGTTATGGGTGCTTTCTGCTGTAGGCTCTTCTGCCACCTTGAGGTTGATACCTGTTGAAATATTGATATACTTTCTCAGAGAGTCTGCGGAGAAGTACATATTTTCAACATACTTTGCGTCAGAATCGTAAACGATAGAGTAGTTTGAGATATCGTTACCCGCAATGGTGAATACGTCCACTGCATGGTCATCCTGATACTTGCTTATATCATCAAGTGTTGCGTTACACTTTTTGAGAATAAGCAGGTCCTTTGCATTGACCTTGCCGTCTGCATTGATGTCGGCTGAATTTTCGTCAACAGCTTCAACTCCTGCGCAATACTTTCTTATTGCAAGAGAGTCCTTCATGTCAACGACGCCGTCACCGTTAACGTCACCTACATAGAATTCGTCCCATACTGTATCAAAGTAGCACTCGTTGGGCGTCAGAGCTAACGTTGAGATAACAGTTGAAGCGATCATCATTATGCAAAGTAACGCACTGATAACTTTTTTCATAATATTCCTCCTTAGTTATTACTTGACAGAAAGATTATATCATTTTTACGTAAAAAAATCAATATACTTATATATTATGAAAAAAATTTCTTTTTTTGGTAAAAACCGATTGATTAGTTTTGCTCAATTTGTTATCATCATAACAGTGAGATGCAGAAATGAATTTATACCCCAAAAGGAGTAACACAATGAAAAGGACTCTTATCGTAGTGGATATGCAGAATGATTTTATCGATATGGCACTGGGAACAAAGGAAGCAGTTGCCATTGTACCTAAGGTCAAGGCAAAGATAAAGGAATACATTGACGGAGGCAATGAAGTCATCTATACAAGAGACACTCATTTTGAAGATTATCTTGACACTCCCGAAGGAAGAAAATTGCCTGTACCCCATTGTATAAAGGGAACACGTGGCTGGGAGATAGCCGACGGACTTTACGTTGATGGATGCAGGATAATCGACAAGCCCAATTTTGGCTGGCCCCATTGGGAAAGAGAAGAGTTTTGCAGCGTTGAGCTTATTGGTCTTTGCACGGACATTTGCGTTGTTTCAAATGCGCTTATTATAAAGGCGACCTTCCCCGAGGCTGAGGTAAAGGTGGACAGTGCCTGCTGTGCAGGTGTTACGGTGGAAAGCCACGAGGCGGCTCTCACCACTATGAGAATGTGCCAGATTGATGTTATATAATAACGGAGGATATGAAAATGTTTGATGCGGTTAAGGTCAAAAACGAATGTGTACAGTGGATAAGAGACTTTTTTGAGGAAAACGGCAAGGGATGCAATGCGGTGCTGGGAATCTCCGGCGGCAAGGACAGCTCCGTTGCGGCGGCGCTTTGCGTTGAAGCCCTCGGACGCGACAGAGTTATCGGCGTTCTTATGCCTCAGGGCGAGCAGCACGATATCGATATGGCATACCTGCTTTGTAACCATCTCGGTATAAAGCACTTTGTTGTTAATATCAAGGATGCGGTAGACGGTCTTCTCAGTAATATTCCCGATGAGCTTGAGATATCTGTTCTCTCAAAGACAAATCTCCCTCCCCGTATCCGTATGTCAACTGTATATGCGGTTAGCCAGTCTGTTAACGGCAGAGTTTGCAACACTTGTAACCTTTCCGAGGACTGGGTGGGCTATTCCACTCGCTACGGCGATTCTGTTGGCGACTTTTCTCCCATGTCCTTCCTCACAGTTACTGAGGTCAAGGAGATCGGCAGAGTTCTGGGACTTCCCGACGTTCTTGTTGACAAGACTCCTATAGACGGTCTTTGCGGCAAGACAGACGAGGAAAACCTGGGATTTACCTATGCTGAGCTTGATACCTACATCCGTACAGGATATATTGAGGATCAGGCTAAAAAGGAGATCATTGACAGAAAGCACAAGGCTAATCTCTTTAAGCTTCAGTTCATGCCTTGCTTCAAGCCTGAGTTTTAATGTAGAATAGATGGGGAGAAATGCAAGGGGACTTTTTGAGGAAAAGTCCCCCTGCACCCCCAAAACCTTTTCGAAGAAAAGCCCTTACCGCCCCCCATACGGGGGAGGGTAAGGGCTCTTTTTCAAAGAGGTTTGGAGAGGGTACGGGAGAACCTTTCCTTAAAAGGTTCTCCCGTATTTCCCCTATTCATTCTATATTCAACCCAGGTCAGGGGCAGAGGTGAAGTAAACTGAGGGGGAGGAGACGGAATCGGTCTCGAAGATGATTATCTCGTTTGCGCCCTGCTTAAGGAAGGGAGCGGGGATATAGAGCGTTTTCTGAGGTCCTGCGGGATTGTTGTAGCGACCGATGTTCACACCGTTTACGGTGATGAATCCCTTGGTAAAGCCTTCGGGACGAATGAAGGTGTCGCAGGGATCGTCATCTATATTAAGATAACCTCTGAAGAATGCGGGAACGTTTGCGCTCTCTCCTTCCTTGAAAGGAACGGCAGAGAGATCGTCCATTGTGAGAGGGAGCATTTCCCAGCCGAAATGATACTGCTGACCGAAGCGAACCCCGCGGATACCCTTTCTGTCTCTTATTTTATTGCCGTAGTTGACTCTGCCCATATTCTCGCAAAGAATGTCAAGGGATGCGCTTTCCCCTGAAGCAAGAGGTATCCATACCTTGCTCTCGTAGGAATCCTTGCGCCATCTTTCGGCAGTTGCCTTATATTCGCCATTAACAAACACCTGCGCTCTGTCGTGAACTGAGTCGAAGGTCAGCTCCCAGCCGTCAACGGGGCCGGTGAGAGTTGTGCGATAGAGAGTGTAGCCGAGGTCCTGTCCGATATCCTCCATATATTTGGGGGAGACCACGGGGACGGGAGTGGTTATATGATCAAGGCTGTCAAAAAGCTCGGCGGACTCGGTTAAGGTAAACTCTCCGTATTCTGCCTTTTCCGAGTCGGTGGCAGTAAGGGGAGGAACGTCTGTATATTTTGCGATGGTGTCTCTTATGGCATAGTAGGTGGGAGTTCTGTCGCCGGACTCGCTCAGAGGTGCGTTGTAGTCGTAGCTTGTAACTGTGGGCTCATATTTACCCCCATAGTTTGCGCCGTTCATAAAGCCGAAGTTGGTGCCGCCGCAGAACATATAGAAATTAAAGGACGCACCCATTTCCATAAAGTCGGCAACATCTGAGACTATTTCCTCGTAAGGGCGGACGTGATGCTCCTCACCCCAGTGGTCAAACCACCCGCACCAATATTCTCCGCACATAAAGGGTTGATTTCTTCTGAAGCTTTTCATTGTTTCGTAGTTTTCCTTCGGCTTTGAGCCGAAGTTGCCCACGCACAGATATCCATCTATACTGCCGCCTGAGAGCATTGTAAGAGTGGGACCGTCGGATGTGAATAGGAGACAGTCCATACCGTTTTCACGGTAGATATCAAGAACTGCCTGCATATATCTTTTGTCGTTTCCGTAGCTGCCGTATTCGTTTTCTATCTGCAGCATAAAGATGTTGCCGCCGTTTGTTGAAAGATAGGGACGGATACGGGGAAGAAGCTCTCCGTAGTAGCGGCGGACCTTAGAGAGAAACACCTCGTCGCAGCACCTGAGCTCCATATCTCCGTATGTGAGAAGCCATGATGGAAGGCCGCCGTGCTCCCATTCGGCGCAGATATAAGGGCCGGGGCGTAGGATGATGTTAAGTCCAAGAGCGGTTGCCTCTTCTATATAAGAAACGATATCAAGATTTCCTGAAAAGTCGAAAACGCCTTCTTTTCTCTCGTGAAGATTCCAGCATGTGTATGTTTCAACGGTGTTAAATCCGCATTCCTTTAATTTAAGAAGCCTGTCGTGCCAATATTCTCTGGGTATGCGGAAATAGTGCATTGCGCCTGAGATTATACGAAAGGGCTTGCCGTCAAGATAAAACTGTTCGTTTTTAAAATCGAGAATTCCCATAGTGATCCTCCTTTGTTATACCTTCTTTAAGTATAGCATATTTTAGGTTCTGTTAAAAGGTTTTCACAGTAACTTTATTGACGGATTTTGTCAAATGTGATACTATGTATGTAAATTGTATGCGGAGGTTATTATGAACGAAAAATTTCTTATAGAATCTGTAATAAAAGAGGAATTCGAAAAAATAGAGAAAAGCGGTAGGAAAATACGTCTCAGGAGTACATCTAAAATGATTACGAAAAGATGGATATGGACCATCGTTATAACAGTTATACTGGGCTTTGTATTTTTTCCTGCAGCAATAGTATTCTTTATTGTAAGAGCTGTAAAATACAGAACCTTTTCCAATGTTGAGGTTATTTATAACATTGCTAAAGATAATCCCGATAAGGCTTTTGCCGATATTATCGCGGAGGAACTGATGTGATGAAAAGGATACTTGTATTAATACTTTGTGCCCTTCTTCTTGTTTCATGCTCCGACGGAAGCTCCTCCGGTGGAAATCTTCCGTCCATTAACAACACTCAGGATGCCCGTAGCGAGGAAAATGTTTATGAGGCGTACGGAGAGGGATATAAGCTTGTAACACTCGGACGTGTAAACGCAGGTCAGCCCACAATAACGGTTCCCGATACCTATGAGGGACTTCCCGTTGTTGCGATCGGCGAGAAGGTTTTTTCAAAATTTGTCAATGTTGAGACCATAGTTATTCCCGATTCCGTTACCGAAATAGGTAAGTGTGCCTTTGAGGGATGCACATCTCTTAGAAGCGTAAATATTCCCCTTGGTGTTGCAACTCTCCACTCAGCTACATTTATAGACTGTGTCTCACTTAAGCAGATAACACTTCCCGATAGCATAACAGTTATTGAGGGAGAATGCTTCAAGGGATGTACTTCCCTTAAGAACTTCACAGTTCCCGCCTCCGTAACGGAGATAAGAGGGAATTGCTTTGAGGATTGCACTTCTCTTGAAAGCGTTATTTTGGGAGATAATATCACTTCGATCAACGGTTATGCTTTTAAAAACTGCACATCTCTTAAGGGTGTTGTATTGCCTGGCGGTATAACCGAAATAAGAGGTAACTGCTTTGAAAACTGTACATCCCTTGAGAGTATCAATATTCCCGAGGGCGTTTGGCGAATAGCAGCTCATTCCTTCCACGGATGCGTAAAGCTTAAAAGCGTTTATGTGCCCGATTCAGTAACAGAGATCGGATCCTCTGCATTCAGAGGCTGCACATCACTTAAATCCATAGAAATACCCGACGGTGCTTCTGTGGAGGGCAATTCATTTAAGGATAGTCCAACTAAGATAACATATAAATAACGGAGAGGGAAATGAGCAGATTTATCCATCTTCTGTATGTCCCCACCATGAACTGCAATATGAGCTGTAAATATTGCTATCTTGGGGAGAATACAAACGAGCTTGTAAGCGATAAGGGCTATCTTGAAACCCTCAGATATGCCGTTGATAAATTCAGAGAAGCGGACGTTGTTCCCTTTAACATCTCCCTTCACGGAGGAGAGGTGACCACTCTTTCAAGGGATAATTTCCGAGAGATCATCGCATATATAAGCGACTATTATGATAAAAACGGAGATATGCTTCGCGAAAACGGATTTAAGGTTGGACGCCCGCATATAAAGACCAATCTGTATAATCTTGAAAAGCATATGGATACCATAAGAGACTATGAGGTCTCCATAAGCGGAAGCCTGGATCTTCCCCTTTCGATGCACGACGAATACAGAGTTACAAAGGGCGGAAAGGGAACTCTTGATACCATACTCCGCAATATCGAGATGCTTTCGCAGATCGACTGCAGAAAAAAGGTGTCTGCGACTATATTCAAGGAGCATTTCGACCGACTTGATTAGATAGCTTCCGATATAAGATATCTTCACGAGAATACCTGCCTTGATATGAATGATTTCAATTTCATGATCGGCTTCAAGCCTCAGGATTCCGGTGAAGTCTGCCTTACGGCACTTTCTGAGGAAGCTCAGGTGGAGCTTTACAACAGAATGCACAGCGAGTTTGAGGGCAGCGACCTTGAAGAGGGGCTTAAGGGAGCTTGGTTTGCCGAGTTTACCCCCGCCTACTGTACAAACTGTGACAACTGCGGAGAAAAATTTTTCCTGCTTGAGAAAAACGGTGATGTGTATTCCTGCGTGAGAGGTCAGGGAAATCCTGATTTTTATTACGGCAATATATATACCGATTCCGTTGAGGATATACTCAGTACTGCAAAAACTAAAATATATCTTGCGCATAACAGACAGGGAATCGAGGAAGAGTGTATATCCTGCAGTCATCTTCATCTTTGTAAAACGGGGTGCCCCTTTGTTAAAAACGTGTACCAAAGTCCAAAGTCATATACTTGTCTTTTGCAGAAGCAGCTTTATAAGGATAATGACTATGGCGAGGCTCCCGAAAATTTTCTCTATTGCTATATGCTTAAAAATCACCCCGACGGGGCAGAAAAGTATTATAAGCCGAGAGTCGGGCCAAACAGCCTTCCGGACCTTATTTTGAGAGATCCTAAGCTGCAGGCGGTGTACGATCCCGAGGCATTTGTGCTTTCTGTGGACGGAGAGGAGTATGCCCTTCGGTCGCAGCTTCTTAAAACGGAGAGAGACTATATTTTTATCGGCAAAAAAAGCAGTATCAAGATATATATTAAGAAAGAAGCTATGGATGCACTCAGCGACTATCCCGTTAATAACGCTCTCTATATGATGCTTCTCAGCGGAGATACTGTGGTGTACGGCGATGAGCAGAGAGAAAAGCAGGCTCATATAATGACACACCAGATATTCAAGGGTGTTCTTGAATCAAACGAGTCAGATAAAGAGGGATACTACTGCGCAGATATAGGACCCCTTCTTGCCCTGTACGGAAATAAGCTCTCAGGCACGCGTTCGAACAATCTGTTTTTCACAACAACTGCGATGAGAGAATATCACTATACAAAGCATAAAAATAACGCATATTATCATTTCAATGCAATGAATCTGCCATTTCAGAATATAGAGCTGTATTACATTGATTTTGAACAGGAGGAAGAGTAATGTTTAACGAAATAAAGCCAAAAACATATAATGACGCAGTACGTCTTGCAAGATGTCACGAGCTTCGCAAATATGTACCTGCAATATCAGAGGATGAGCTTGAAAAAATATTTTGGTTTCTCAGCCGAGATAAGGGAAACTCAATAATTATTGCAGATTCCACCCTTTCATACAATTGGCCCAACGGTAAGACCAGTGAGGCTGTGCCTGTGAATACAAACGGTGGAATAAGCTTTACCGCACTTAAGGTGTCCACAACTCTTTTTACGGCAGGTACGATCAACGCAAACCTGGGCGGTGACGGATTTGTTGCATCCAATAATAACAACAATAACAACGGATGACGGGTATGAGAAAACGTATATACGAAACGGTACATATCTACGACGGTAACCTGCTCAGTAAATGCTATAAATATGTTATGATATCTTTTATAGTGCTGAGCGTTTTGCCACTTATGCAAAAGGGCGAGGGCACAATGTTTGTCGGTACAGATATAGTGTGCCTGTGTGTTTTTTCCATCGACTATATCCTGAGACTGATAACTGCAGATTATAAATTCGGAGAAAAGGGAATAGGCTCATTTGTCAGATATCCATTTCGATTTATTTCACTTATAGATATGCTGTCTATCTTTGCTCTTGTCTGTTCTGTAACAGGATGGTCTGTCCATGCGGACCTTGCACATGTTCTTTCCGTTTTCCGCATAATCCGCTTGTTCAGATATTCCAAAAGCGTAAGAACCATACTTGATATTCTTAAAAAATCAAAAAAGCCCCTTATCGCTGTGGGCTCTCTGGCTCTTGGTTATATTATGATATCTGCCATAGTTATCTTTAACGTTGAGCCCGACTCCTTTGAAACGTTCTTCGATGCTGTATATTGGTCAACCGTTTCGCTTACTACCGTTGGCTACGGCGATCTATATCCCGTAACTGTCCTCGGAAGAACTGTGGCTATGATATCTTCTTTCTTCGGAATCGCCATAGTAGCCCTCCCTGCCGGTGTAGTTACAGCCGAATACCTTAATGCTATTAATTCTAAGGACGAAAAGTAATATGAAAATGCGCGGAAGGGCCTTTATTAAGACACTCCCGCGTTTTTTATTTACAAGGTGCCCCAAGTATGATGACTTGGGAGTCTTTTGCAAAAAGAAAAAAGAAATAACCCTTGACCGATACCGTTTCTCTTCCGATACGATCAAGGGTTATTTCTGTTCACTCTTTGTATCTAACATCATTTGAATATCCTCTCTTTCTATGATTGCCTTCTTTTTTAACGATCAACTTCATCAAACTTTACTACTCAATCTCATAAGCGAGATACACTTTAGTTTTGAGTTATTCATTTTTTAGAAGGTCTTTTGGTTTTGACTCACAATATTTTTAAGATCACTTTTTTCAAATATATTATTCTAAATGTCAGTTGGTTTGTCAGATGATTTTATTTCATCTGACCTAAGGCAATTTTGTGATCTTAACTTGAGTCTTAGGTTTTTGTTACCTCGTACATCGGTATCACCCTTTCCTTGTCTATATTGTAGCACAACAAAATACCAAAATCAAGATGGAAATTTGTACAAAGTTGACAAATTTTCTTTATGCATTTCACAGAATGTTTTCTGCAACTGCCGATTTTTCTTGACAAACGAGATCATTGTGTGTTAAAATATTTTTGTTAGCACGGTGTAAAACCGTGCTTTTTCTATCTTAATACATAAGAACTGAAAAATGCAAAAAAATTGGTTATTTGTTACTATATGTATTGATTTGTTAGGGTAAAAATGGTATAATATTCATACAAAAATGAAGGAGGACGTTTTATGAAACGAATCATTGCAATAACTGTTTGCCTTATGATGTTGCTTTCATCTGTAATATCAGTCTCAGCGCTGTCAGGTAACAACTCTGAGTATGCTGTTATCACAGACGACGGATTTACGTTGGGTGATGCCAACGGAGACGGTGCAATTGATATGAAGGACTCCCTTGCTCTCAGACAGTACTGTGCAGGTGTAGGCAGTGCAGATGAGAATGCAGGCGATATCAATGGAGATGGCAAGATCAATGCCAAGGATCTGCTTATCCTTAAGAAGTGCAATGCACTGCTTGACTCTGTTGATAACTATAACGATTCACCCTACGCGGTGGATTTTCTGACAATCGCAGGTAATGACATCTCCGATTACTGCATCGTATATCCCGATGGTGGTAAGTATGTTGAGAATGCATATTATTCTGCAGATACACTCAGAAGATATATAAAGGATGCAACAGGTATTGACCTCCCGCTGGTAGCGGAGGCCACAGGAGATAAGGTCATCGAGTTTGTTGACGTTAGCAGCGTTGAGGGCCTTGAAGAAGAGCTTGGTATCGAAAGCTATAAGTATGAGGTAAGCGGCGGTAATCTATACATTTACGGTACATTCCGCGGAAATATGTATGCTGTTAACGATATTCTTGAGAATGTTATCGGATTCAGATTTTTCCATGACAGATATACATATCTGTACAATGACAGAAATGTTGATATTCCTGAGGGAACAAACGTAACATACCGTCCCGGAACAGACTTCCGTTATACAGGTCAGAACCTTCGTTCCAATAAAACAGGATATTATTTCATGAGAGGTCTCAACGGTACACAGATCTATTCTCATACAGATATGACATACGGTACACTTACAGGACCTCATATGATCAATGCTCATTCCTACGGCTATTATTGGAAGATGGCCACAGGTGAGGTGGATGTAATATTCAACGGTACCAACAGAAATGACTATGCCGCAAAGTATGATGCAGGTATCCAGCAGAAGGAGCTTGAATGGAACCCTTGCTCAACCGATGACCTTGAATATGCAACACTTTTCAGAGGTCTGCTTGAGACCATGAGATATATTCAGGGATGGCATACATTCCGTGACGAAACATCATCCATGTCTTTCTCTATATGTGACAACCCTAATTATTTCTGTGACTGTGTAGACTGTAGATATATTTCTTCGTCAGGCGTTGATAAAGCAAGAGGCGAGCGCCTTAACGCAGGCGGAGCAGGACTTAATATCTACCTTGCCAACAGAGCATGCAGAGACGTTGAAGCGTTCTACGAAGGCTATGAGGAGATAGACGGTGAGCTGTACTGGACAGGACGTCCCGCAGGCGTA
>JAFUMU010000071.1 GCA_017482495.1 Clostridia bacterium
ATATCAGGACACAACAGAACTGATCGAAGCAATTACCTTCCGTGACCTGCAGATGACAGGCCCGAGAGCCGCAATGTACTGGCTTGGAAACAATCCTGATTATCCGTATATAAACGTAGTTTCGAATATTACCGAAAAATGGGTGTATATGCCGGACGGAACTAACGGTGTAAAGGACTATTTCGAGGCAAATTATGAAGATGGCCGAGTGGACTATCCTACGCAGACCCCACAGACAGATCAGTGGAGAACTCCTGAAACTCCTCTTGATGTGCATCCGTTTGTTCACTATAGCCAGTTGGGATATAATGAGATCGGCAGAGATGCAATGAGGAATACCTGCTATCTGTTGGGAGAAGCTGAAATACCTAAGTATGAGGCGTCGGTCAAGCTGCTGTCATGGGACGGCTTTAACAGCTACGGAGATGAGATAAGTCCGGACCTTTGCTCGGAAAGCCTGGCTGTGCCTGTTGCATCCCCCTTGTTTCTTTCAAAAAATATCACGGTAGAGGTGCCTGAGGACAGTCAGTATTCCTACTATGACCTGACGGGAATTTACGGTGGAGAGATTAAAGTAAGCCTTGAGGATATCACTCTAAATGTAAATCTGAAGGATAAGCAGGCTGTAAAATATAACTGGACCGTTTCCGATAATGAGCTTACGTCAGTCACCGAAAACGGCGAGAGCAGCAATGTACTGGTAAATACAGATAACCTTCCTGCAGTCGATGGCGTTTTTTCCGGAACCAGATATTCAATGGAGCGAAAGGTCGTACTTAGACACGATCTTCCCTGGAGTGTTGAATGGAGGAGTGCGGGCGGTGAATATATGCTCCTTTCGTCTACAGAGAATGCGTATACAGAGGGTAATCTGTATATTCACGTTTCAAAAAGCAATAACGGTGTGTCTGTGGGCAGAAGGATTAATATTAACGGAAAGCTTCAGTACGACAGCTACGGAGTAAACCTTTCGGATCACGGAGTGAGCGTAGCAGATGTGCATACATACTGCATAGCAAACGAGGTGCAGGGAAGCAGTAATTATTTGTGGCTGTATGTTGACGGTGAAAAAGTGGCGCAGCTTACCGCCCATAATATCATGGGTGTGTGGGACGGAAGCGCAGGAGAATTGGGTAACGGACAAGACTTCATTTTCTCATATATAGGTGCAAAGCCGTATGCACTCAGAAATGTAGCTCTCGAATACATTATTGTAAATGAGGGCATCGAGGAGAAGCCTGAGGTAACTGTAGGTGATGTTGACGGTGACGGTGAGATAACAATGCTTGACTTGTTCAGATTGAAGCTGTTTGTTAAGCAGAAGGCGCTTCCTACAGATGTTGAGATCGCCGCAGGAGACATTGACGGCGACGGCGAGATAACAATGGTGGATTCCTTTGAGATGAAATACAGAATATCAAAGGGTTATTGGAGAAATCAATAAGTATCTTAAGAGCAGTCCCATCAATACATGGGACTGCTCTTTCTGTGGGCAAAATATTGTTATAAAACTGTTGATTTTTTTGTGTGGGTGTTATATAATAAGGGTTAGTTTATGAAATAGACCATTTGGTGATAGGATGACGTTTGTGTCAGTCCCTGTCTTTGGTTGTGTTTGTTAGGAGGGCATTATGAATAATCTTATGAAGCCGGTAAAAACAGCGGCATTTGCGGCAATAATCTGTGTGTGTACAATGCTGATAGCGATCCCGCTTCCCGGTAACGGATATGCTAACCTTGGTGATACAATGGTCATAGCAGCAGGATTTTTTCTTGGACCTGTTTATGGATTCTTTGCTGCAGCAATAGGAAGTGCATTTGCAGATATTTTCAGTTCATTTGCGCTTTATGCTCCTGCAACATTTGTTATAAAAGGCTTGATGGCGCTTGTTGTCGGAGTTATTTGTAAGAGCATCAATAAGCACGGCTTTACAGCACGACTTATACCTGCATCCTTTTTAGCAGAACTAATAATGGTGATGGGGTATTTTATCTTTGAATTGTTTATCTACGATTTCGGCGTGGCTGCGGTTGATGTGGCAGGTAATGCAGTTCAAGGTGTATGCGGAGTAGCATTTTCAATGCTTCTTGTTAATGTGCTTAATGCAAACAAATATGTTAGAAAATTAATCAAAATTTAAGGATAAATAAAATGAAAAGAGAACTTATTTCTGAGCTTTACAAAGCTCCCGAGTCCTTTTGTGACAGAGAAATAACAGTTTGCGGCTGGGTCCGCAGCCTGAGAGATTCCAAGGCGTTCGCTTTTGCAACTATTAACGACGGTAGTTGCTTCCCCTGCCTTCAGGTGGTTCTTGAAAGAGACAGGATCGGAAATTATGACGAGCTTGTTAAAATGAATGTAGGCGCGGCTATCAGTGTTAAGGGTAAGATCATCCTCACTCCCGATGCAAAGCAGCCCTTCGAGCTTTCTGCAATCGAGGTCAAGGAAGAAGGCGCATCATCTCCTGATTATCCTCTTCAGAAAAAGAGACATACTGTTGAATATCTTCGCGAGATCCCCCATCTCCGCCCCAGAACAAACCTGTTCTCAGCAGTATTCCGTATAAGAAGCGAAGCGGCATACGCTATCCATTCCTTCTTTAACGAAAATAACTTTATCTACGTTCATACCCCCATATTTACAACAAGTGACTGCGAGGGAGCAGGTGAAATGTTCAGAGTAACAACACTTGATGTAAACGATCCTCCCCGTACAGAGGAAGGCGCAGTTGACTATTCTAAGGACTTCTTCGGTAAGGAAGTCAGCCTTACAGTATCCGGACAGATGGAAGGCGAAACTCTTGCAATGGCATACGGCAGAATATATACATTCGGTCCCACATTCAGAGCGGAATATTCCTTCACAGCACGTCACGCGGCAGAATTCTGGATGATCGAGCCCGAGTTTGCATTCGCCGATCTTAACGACGATATGCAGCTTGCATGGGATATGCTTCAGTATGTTGTAAGATATGTTATGAAGACCTGCGAAAAGGATATCGAATTTCTTAATAACTTTGTTGATAAAGGACTTAAAGAGCGTCTTACAAAGCTTGTTGAAAGCGAGTACCGTAAGGTAACATATACAGAGGCAGTAGAGATACTCAAGGCAAGCGGCGAATCGTTCAAATATCCCGTTGAATGGGGCTGCGACCTTCAGACAGAGCACGAAAGATATCTCACAGAGAAGCATTTCAACGCTCCTGTGTTTGTAACAGACTATCCCAAGGAGATCAAGGCGTTCTCTATGCGCTGTAACGACGACGGTAAAACTGTTGCCGCAATGGACCTTCTTGTTCCCGGCGTTGGCGAGATCATCGGCGGTAGCCAGAGAGAGGAAAGGATCGATATTCTTCTTGAAAGAATGCAGGAGTGCGGACTTGAGGTTGAGAACTATAACAGATATCTCGACCTTCGCAGATTCGGCGGAGCAGAGCATGCAGGCTTCGGCCTTGGATTTGAGCGCCTTATTATGTACTTAACAGGTGTTTCAAATATCCGCGACGCTATCCCATATCCCAGAACAACAGGCAATTGCTATTAATACTTGCTATCCCCGTGCTAAGAGCACGGGGATATTTGTTTTTGTAAAATTGGTCAGAAAATACAAAAAACTGTCGAGGAATTGTTGAAATGGGAGAAAATGGATTGTATCGCATAATCTCTCTTTACAATCACGTGACCATGTGTTATAATCAAATCACAATAAGGAGGTGGTGGAATGGCAATTGTACTTCCGGGAACTACCATAGAAGTTTCCAAGGTGTATAAAGGAACGTCGAGAACAATGTTCGACGGAATATTCGCCGCAGGCGGAATAACCCTTTCTCAAGTGTCTGTTATGACAGGGCTTGAACCGTATCTTATACAGAACTGGGTAAAAAGAGGCTTTGTCTCTCCGCCGCTGAAAAGACAGTATTCCAAAAATCAGTTTGCACGAATCGTTATAATAAATATGCTCAGAGAAAGCCTTCAGCTTGATAAAATATGCGGACTTCTCAGTTATATCAACGGTGCTCTCAACGATGAGAGCGATGATCTCATATCCGATAGCGAGCTTTATCATATGTATTCGGATATGATAGCCGAAGCCGGCATAGATATAACAAAGGAAGAATCTGTTGTTCGTGCGGCTGAGAAAGCTGCGGAGGGATATAACGAACCTCGGGCAGGAGCTCAGAAGAGACTTGTGAAAATACTTACAGTAATGGCATATGCCCATTTTTCAACGTTGTCAAGAAGAGCGGCAGAGGAAATGCTTGCCCGACTTCAATAATTAGGAGGTTTTTATGATAGAATGGTGGAATTCGCTTAGCATAATATCACAGATATTTGCCTGCGTAGCTATCCCCTCAACTGTGATACTGCTCATTCAGACTGTTCTTATGCTTATAGGCATAGGCGATGACGGAGGAGCAGATGATATCGATATCAGCGCAGATGCCGAGATCGGTGCAGACCTTGAGCTGGATTCAGATATTAATAATATTTCCGATGCTGCTGACGGTTTGTACGGTTCTCAGGAGGTCCTTGGTGACGCAGATATATCAGGAATGGATGGTCTGAGAATATTTACGGTGCGAGGCATCATAGCATTCCTTGTGGTATTCGGTTGGGTCGGTATGGCGCTTGAAGCTGCCCATGCACCCTTGTGGGTCAGCCTGCTCATGGCTACAGTAAGCGGCATTGTTATAATGATAGTTCTTGCAGCTATGATGAGGGCGGTTTTGAAGCTGAGAGATAACGGTAATACGGATAATAGAAATGCCATCGGAGTAGCCGGTAAGGTGTATCTCAGTATCCCCCCCGAAAGAAGCGGAGAGGGAAAGGTCAATATAATGCTTCAAGGAGCATATGTAGAGAGAGATGCCGTGACCGACGAGGAAGAACCTATTCCTACCGGATGTGAGGTAGTGGTGGTTGCACTCAGCGGTCAGACTACACTTGTTGTAAAAAGAAAATAAATACATATTTTGGAGGTAAATTATGCAACCCGAAACAATTATCTTAATTTGTGCTATAGCTTTAGTGGCAGTGTCTTTCCTTGTGTGGGTATGTTCAAGATATAAGAAATGCCCCTCGGATAAGATCATGGTTATTTACGGTTCAATAGGTAAGAATAAGGACGGCACCAATCGAAGCGCAAAATGTATCCACGGCGGTGCGGAATTCGTTATTCCCGTTTTTCAGTCATATTCATTTCTGGACCTGACACCTATTTCAATTTCAGTTGACCTTAAAAATGCACTAACAAGACAGAATATCAGAATCGATGTTCCCTCAAGATTTACAGTAGGTATCTCTACAGAGCCCGGCGTTATGCAGAATGCGGCAGAACGTCTTCTTGGTCTCAAGCTGTCTGAGATACAGGAGCTTGCAAAGGATATCATCTTCGGTCAGCTACGTCTTATTATCGCAACAATGGATATCGAGGAGATCAATACCGACCGTGATAAATTCCTTGCGGCAGTATCAAGCAACGTGGAAACAGAGCTTAAAAAGATCGGTCTCCGCCTTATTAACGCAAACGTAACGGATATCAGCGACGAGTCCGGATATATCGCAGCTCTCGGTAAGGAAGCGGCGGCTAAGGCTATCAACGATGCGAAGAAGTCTGTAGCTGAACAGGAAAGAGACGGTTCTATCGGTGAAGCTAACGCTCATATGGATCAGCGAATCAAGGTGTCTGAGGCAGACTCTATCGCCATCCAGGGTGAAAACGAAGCTAAGATGAAGATAGCAATGTCCGATGCGGCGCTTAAGGAAAAAGAGGCTGAGGCGCTTAAGATAGCGACCACAGCGGAAAAGATCCAGGCGGCTAAGGCTCTTGAGGAATCCTATGCGGCAGAGCAGGCAGCAGAGCAGGCAAGACGTGCTAAGGAGCAGGCAACACTGGATGCAGATATCATCGTTCGTGCTGAGGCTAAGAAAAAGGAAATGGAG
>JAFUMU010000072.1 GCA_017482495.1 Clostridia bacterium
CACGGCATTTAAAACACTTCCTTTTTCTGCATTTTATTTGCCTTTATTTTATCACAAAACTGTAAACCATCCTCCCGTACATTCTGTAAACAATCCTACCATACTATACAGCCCTCGTCGCTCCGAAACAATAACCTTAAGCAGATTGATGCGGGCGATCGATGATCGCCCCTACAGGCGAAACGGGCGTCTCCACCGCAGGGGAGAGCATTGCTCTCCCGCTTAAATATTAATGACTAAAAAATATTAACAGTTGAAAAAGGCAAGAGTTTCTCCTCACCCACCGCTGACGCGGTCCCCCCTCCCCGCTGGGGAGTGTTAAGGCGGGCATCCCGCCCTACAGAGACAGAGGGTACATTCATCGAAGCCGATTGATGCGGGCGATCGATGATCGCCCCTACAAGCGAAACGGGCACCACCACTGTAGGGGAGAGCATTGCTCTCCCGTTGAATATCCTTAGGCTGTACGAACCCGAGACCCCTGTAGGGCGGCTTTAGTAAAGCCGCCGCAACGTTGGGTTTAGGTATATTATTTTCGGCGGCAGCAAGCCGCCTTTTTAGGGACAGAGGTTACGTTCACCCAAAGCCGTACGAAAGCACTCACGTATCCCGACGGAGTCGGATATCATCACGGAGTGATTTCATCCTGCACAGCAGGATTTATTCCGCCCAAGGACGGATATATCCGAAATGCCGGCGGGGCATTTCTTCGGGGGGGGGCGCGGAACTTGGGGGGGAGAGGCAAGGCGCTTCCTTTCGCCCCTGTGGGCGAAATTACGGCAGGAGTAATTAAGCAAGGCGTTAACGTATGCCGCTGTCGCTTTGCCGCAAAAATGCTGTGCGTACGGCTGTACACGGCACAGCTTATATACCTGCTCTTTGCTCCAAGGGAGCTTCTATTTTCATATAACTTCACCCGTCTCCCGAAAGGTCGCCTCCCTCGTTACTAAGAGAGAGTGTGTGAGAGAAAGCTTTTTTCTTTCTCTTTCTCTTTCTCTTTATCTTTATCTTTATCTTTAGCTTTATCTTTATCTTGGCTTTTTTCGGTTTATTTCGCTTTCCGAAAAACCGAATGGGTTTTTTCGCTTTTTTTCGCTTTTCATAACAGGAGGTAAATATGATTTGTCACAAACTAAGAAATATAATATATTTACGCAGAAATTATCGTCTTTCCTCCCCTCTTTCCGAGGATTTGTGGTATTATATTATTGGTAATTTATATGATCTCTGCGACCCCGGCTACATTGACGGACTAACAGAGAAGCTAATAGCGGTCTTCCCCTATTACAAGGGCAAATTCAGATTTGATATGAAGGACGATGAGTTTATTTTCTATACAGAGCCAAATCGCAGACTAAAAAAGGAGCTTGAATTTCTCCTTTCCCATCCCCCAATGTACACCCTTGACAATAAAGATTATCAATTCACAGTTAAATACGGGCTGCCACGCAGCTATAACAAAAATAAAGGATCGGAGGCCCATAATGAAAACTAAAACTATAGGAAAGGTAATATCCCTCCTTCTGTGCGCAGCGGTGCTTATCCCTTTCCCCACGGCAAAGGCGGCAGGTACTGTCCCGGCAATAACAGGAGAGACTTCTCGGGTAACCAAAGAGATAAGGCTCAGCGACGGAACAAATACGGGCGTTGTACATACAGAGATCAAGCTCAGCGGTTATTACGGCAATAACCGTGCTGTTAATATAGCTGAGGGCGACCTTTCCAACACCAATCTGACCCTCAGAGTTATCAATTCGGGCAAATATATGGTCAGCGCAAAGACCATGAAAGCTGCAAGCGAGCAGTACAACAGCGAGCACCTGGGAGAAACTGTTCTTGCCTCTGTCAACGGCGATCTTTATATGACAAGTATTCACAGCGGCAGTTCTGTTACAAAAAAGACACTTTGCGTTCCGAGAGGAATACTTATGGTGGACGGTGAGATATGGGCAAGCGCGCAGATAGACCAGGAAAATCTAGGTGCCACCAATGCGGAGCAGGGGACCCCCGCAGGACTTCGCCCCGCATTCGGCATCACTGATCTTAATCAGCCCGTTATCGGAACTCCCGTTATCTCAGTTAACCTCAGTATCGGCGGAAAGAGCATCAGCGCCGACGGCATCAATAGACTCCCCGCAATGGACTCCATCATCGTATACAACCATAGGGTAAACTCCTCTAACTACGCCTTGAACGACGCATACGAGGTTGTTGTTAAGATGGACGAGGGCTCCGCATTCACAGCGGGCGGCATCATCAGCGGAACCATAACTCAGATATACCCCGCAGGCTCCGCAACACGTCCCTCGCTTGCAGACGAGAATATAGTAGTTCTCACAGCAAGAGGAAGCAGAGTAAGCGATCTCAGCAGCTACTGCTCTGTGGGCAAACGTGTCACCGTCAGCACATCTGTCTATGACAAGGACGGAAGAACAGAGCTTTGGCAGAGCGTCCGCGATGCTATCGGAGGTCATTTTCCGACTATCATTGACGGAGAGGAAAATATAATTAATGATAATACCTACTATCCCACAACTCTTATCGGCTATAAGGACGACGGAACAGTTGCCCTCGTAACTGTTACCTCAACTCTTGATAAAAGCCGCGCTGCGCTGAAAATGTCTCAGGCGGGCAGGCTTTGCCGAGAGCTTGGCTACAATAGTGTTTTCTATCTTGACGGCGGCGGCTCCACCACCTTCGTCACCCTTGAGGACGGCACATATACTGTCCGAAATAAATGCTCCGACGGCAACGCAAGAAGCGTTATAGGCGGTGTCGGATTTGTTTGGAGCGACGGGAAGGTTTGTATGAGACAGGGCGAGCTCAGCTATATAGACAGTCCTATTGATCTCAGTGACGTAAGTCCCGAATATGTTTCGGGAGAGATGATGAGTGATCTTATGTGCGACCCCAATAACGTCTCATTAGCGTACAATGATACGGAAAATGCACTTGCAATGATCGTAAATACCTCCACAAATGACCCCTACGCAACTCTTGACTATACTCCGTTTAAGAATGTAAACGCGCAGGATTATAAATACGTGGTTATGAAGGTGAAGACCAATATAACGGAGAATAAAACAGCAACGGTCCACTATGCCTGCGGCGCAGATACGGGAGCAGGGGCGGACAGATATACTTCAACAACCATAAGAGCTGTCACCGGATGGCAGTATCTCACGTTTCCTGTTGACGGCATGAACGGCTGGAGCGGAAGCCTTAATAATATGCGCCTTGATATTCTGAATTCGGGAAATATGAACCCGGGAGATACTGTTTATATAGACTCCGTGATCCTATGCAAAAACGAGACGGAGGCTATAAACGTAAAAAGCGGCTGGAAGCCCGACACCGCCTGCACGGATTATGCCGAGAGAGTTGAAAATAATATGGTAACACCATATTTCAACATGGGCGACACGGACGCCGACGGCGAGATAAACATGGTAGACCTTTTCGGTCTCAAGCTCTATACCAAGGGTAAGAGCACTCCCGATGCGGCATCATCATACGCATCCGACATTGACGGCGACGGCGAGATAACAATGGTGGACTCTTTCGAGCTGAAATACCGCATCAATAAGGGATATTGGCGTATCGAGAGCGGCAGGAAAACCGTTATCAGCGAAATGAGCCCCGAATATATGGAAGGGAAGCTGCTTGAGAGGATAGTGAGAGACCCAAACGGAGTGAAGCTCTCCTATAATGACAGCGAGGACGCATTTGCAATGACGGTCAGTACCTCCACAAACGACCCCTTCGCAACTCTTGACCTTACCAAGCTTGAAAGAGTTGATGCCGAAGACTACAGATACGTTGTTCTGAAGGTGAAGACCAATGTTAAGGCAAATAACAGCTTCGCCCTCTATTATGCCTGCGGCGGCGATACAGGCGCAGCCGAAGCAAGAAGCATAAGAGAAACTCTGTATGCTACAAACGATTGGCAGTATATAGTTTTCGATATGCAGGGTAAAACAGGCTGGAGCGGCAGTATCAATAATATCCGCCTTGATATCTTCAACTCCGGCTATATGCAGTCGGGAGACGCAGTGTATATAAGCTCCATCGCCCTCTGTAAAAACGACGCAGAGCTTTCAAGCATAAAAAACGGAATTATCCCCTGATAAAAAGATCCCCGAAGCGCTATGCTTCGGGGAATTTTTGTAAGACCTGCCTTGCTTTTTCCGCGCGATGGGTGTAAAATGATAACAGAAAATATTAGCCGAGACTGCGGTTATGTGCAGATAGTTTTAAAACCGCCCGGCTGTGTACGGGCGGTTTGTTGTTTAATAACAGATATAGGAAAACGAATTATAAAAGATAGGAGGGGTAAGATGCATTGCAATGGATGTAATAGTCAATTGCCGAATGATAGCGATTTTTGCCAATTTTGCGGTAAAAGGATTGATGATAAAGAGGAGCAGCTCAAATGCGTTAGCGAAAATCCAGGCTTTAGATCCAAATGGGATGTTGTATGCTTCGTCAGTAATATCTTGCTATCGATTCTGTATATGACTCTTTCATGGCTTTTCAGCTTTTTAGGCTTGATGTTTTTCAATCTTGGATTTCCCGATGATGTCTTAAGATCTTCTTTAGGTATGCTGTCGTCCCTCATGTTGTTGCTGACCCCTGTTTTTTGTATATTGGCAATCGTATTTTCGTACTTGCTTAGAAAAAAAGAGAATTATATAGCATCATTTTTGATACAGTTTTGTCCTTTTGGAACTTTGGGAGCGGCGGTAGTTCTTTTCTTGGTTTCCAATTGGATGTAAGCTCTATCGCAGGAGCCGAACCCATATCTGTTGATTACTACAATTAACTAATCAAATTCGGTAAGTGCTTTTATAATCAAACGTGTTATAAAAAAATCATTCTTTGTACGGGCGGATTTTTGAGTTTTAGGTGCTCAGATCAAATCCAAGCAGGATAAGGTGGACCATTTATGAAAAGAACGGTAATTTCTATAATAATTATCTTTGTTGAAGTTATTATATTGATTGTAGGGTTTTATTTCATTAATCAGTATCAAAAAGATAAACTGATAAAGCAGAGAGAATTGATAGCAAATGGTATTGAAAAAAATGTAAATTGCTACATGACAGACTATGAGCTATACAAATTGAGCGATTATGAGGACGATTGGAACTGGGACGGCTATTCAAGTAGTTTAGAACTGTTTATTGAAGATGCAGGTATGACAATGCAAGATTTTAAACGCGTTGATTCGCATTTGGAAAGATATACAGTTGCATTGTTTACTGTAATAATTGAAAATGATTACTCAGAATCTGTGGCTTTATATGATTTTAAGATGAAAGAATCCATTCCCGAAATGTGGATAAGTAACAGATATAGGGTTCAATCCATCTATGATGTGAATGCCGGTGACACGATTTATATGGAATATGCTGTATTATTTGACAATACAAAATATAGTACGGATTATGTTATGAACAATGTGCATTATTACATTGAAAGTTGTTTGTCAGAAGAAGTCGACATAGTAGACCCTTGGATCAATATCGAAGTTTTAGTGGGAGAAAATCCGGTTAATACATCGGAGAGCACTGTCTCATGAATGTCACTCCAACCAAATCAAACAAGAATCCCCGAAGCGCTATGCTTCGGGGATGTTTGTTTTATGAAAGGACTGTATAGTCGAAGTCGGTATAGATGCCGTCTGTAGTGATCTCGATATTAAGTGAGGACTTGCCCTTGGTGAACTTTGCGGGGATCTCAAAGTCGCTGTCGGTGAAGGGGAAGAATGTGTTGATATTGCAGCAGTGCCAGATACCAACGTACTGACCGTCAACGTACACCTTTGCGCCGCCGTTGCCAACAGACTGATCATAAAGTCTGCGAAGGATAACGCCGTCGTTCTTTTCGTCTACAGCAACAGTAAAGCTGACCTTGCCGCCCTCTGTCTTATATCCTGTTTCGCAGAGAAGGGGTGCTCTCATATCGCTTTCAAGCTTTGCCTTGAGAGTATATTCAGCTCCGTCCGCCTTGTAGCTGTGCATTGTGCGGGATGCCTCGCTTGAGAGCTTAATATAGTCGGTCTGCTGATAGAGGGGATTGTCCTGACGGTAGGAGAAGCAGGTCGTCTTATAGTCGGAGAAGTTCTGGCAAACTGCGCCGTGCTGAACGTCCAGCTTGATGCCGCAATCGAATGCGATGGGCATATCAAGATAGTAGCGATAGTACATAATGGGGTTGTCGAGAGACTTGGTAAGGTCGCTGTTGCCCTCAAGATATACGTCGTTAACGCATCCTGCGCAGGGAGAGTCGAACTTCATATTGGGCCAGTAGCAGCCGAGGTAGATATCCTCTGTACCTGTACCGTTGATGCGGGGGCTTCTTTCGCCGTTGATATAATAGTGCTCGTTACCCTCGCAGTAGCTTCCGCCAACGCCGTTGACACAGCTCTGTACAAGACCGACAACGTGACCTCTGCCTGCAAAATCGCCGATGTTCCAGTCGGAGAAGAGAACTGTGGGGCCTTCCTTCGTATCTGCGTAGAAGTAGCCTGTTTCTTCCTTATTATAGTTGTTTTCCTCGATAACAACGCCGAATTCAACGTCGTAGCTTGCGCCCTTAACAAGGTTGATAACGCCGATATACAGCTTGCTGAAGAAGGGCATGGGGAGATAGCAGGAGGTTGTAACGTATCCGTTTTCCTTCTTGGAGGTAACAACGTAGGAGCTTATATCCTCCCAGCGCTCGGGCTGAGCGAAAAGGTGGGAAACGGGGCAGGCAACCTGAGGAATGCGGGAATCGTCGAAGCAGATGTAGAACATAAGCTTGTTAAGGTCGATATCCTCTGCAACCTTGATTGTCATCTCGCGAATAACGCCGGAGCCCTCAAGCGTCATAAAGTCGTTGTAGTTTCTTGTGATAGTGTACTTCTTAAGCTCTGCCTTCGGTGTAGGGATATTTGAGAAGGACTTCTCGAATATCTCCTTGCTTCCCTCCATGGGGATAACGCCGTCAGCATAGCTTTCGTACATAATGTGGTAATAGCATTTTTCCTTCTCCTCGCCGCGAACGATTATCTTAAGACCGTTCTCGTAGGGGATCTGAATAAAGCAGTTACCGCAGCGGCAGTCTGCCAGCTCCCAATGTCCGCGCTCCTCAAAGGTGTTACCGATGCCTGTAAGCTCGGGACACTCGCCATTGAAGAATCCGAAAAGGGATAAAGTATATCGGGGAGTAGATTCTCCGCCGAAATAGAATTCCATAATTGCATCTTTTGAGGGAACAGCCATCCATATGCTCTTGATACAGCCGCATCCGGGATCGTCGAAGATAACGGATGTGTTCTCTGCAATATCGTAAAGATAGTTGCCCCAGTCCTTGTTCTCATACTGTCTGTCGTAGCTGGAGACCTGAAGCGTCTTTCTGCCGCGAGAGAGGATGGGGAGCTTGCTTAAGTCGAAATACTTATACATATTAATAACCTCCGAAGATTTTAACCTACTATAAATACTACCTTAATATGTGTCATATGTCAATACACGGTGAGCTTTTATGAGCCGTTCTTTTAGAAGAATCATAAAAATATAAAATTATTTACAAACTGATTGATTATGGAATGAATCTATGCTATACTACTCTTGTTAAAGATTTTTTTGGAATGCGGTGGTCATAATTATGAATAAGATCTATGTTCCCGAGGGCTACAAGCCTGCTCTTGATGCTTATAGTACTCAGAGAGCAATTGAATATATAAGACGTACTTTCCAGGCTGAATTTGCTTCAGCTCTCCACCTTAAGAGAGTTTCTGCGCCCCTTTTCGTAACAGAGGAGTCGGGACTTAACGATAACCTTAACGGATATGAGAGAGCAGTTTCCTTCGACGTTCCAGCTGTGGGACTTGATGCGCAGGTAGTTCATTCTCTTGCAAAGTGGAAGCGTCTTGCACTTAAGCGCTACGGATTCGGAGTTGGCGAAGGACTTTATACTGATATGAACGCTATCCGCCGTGACGAATCTCTTGACAATGTTCACTCTATTTACGTTGACCAGTGGGACTGGGAGAAGATAATCACAAGAGAAACGAGAAATCTCGACTATCTCAAGCTTATCGTAACAGCCATTGTTGAGGCTATCTGCGATACTAACGACCGTCTCCACGTTCGTTTCCCCCAGCTTACGACCGAGCTTTGCAGAGAGGTCTCCTTCATCACAACTCAGGAGCTTGAGGATATGTATCCCCATATGACAGGCTCTGAGCGCGAGAGCGCATACGTTAAGGAGCACAAAACTGCATTTATCATGCAGATCGGCGGCAAGCTCCGCTCCGGCAAGCCTCACGACGGCAGAGCGCCCGACTACGACGACTGGCAGCTCAACGGAGATATCTTCTTCTGGAACGAAACTCTCGGCCGCGCACTTGAGATCTCCTCTATGGGAATCCGCGTAGACGCAGAGTCTCTTGACAGACAGCTTACCATCTCCGGATGCGACAACAGAAGAAGCCTTCCTTTCCATTCCATGCTTCTTCGAAACGAACTTCCTCTCACAATCGGCGGCGGTATCGGACAGTCCAGACTTTGTATGCTCATGCTTGGATGCGCCCACATCGGCGAGGTCCAGTCCAGCATCTGGGACAGCGAAACTATCCGCGTTTGCGAGGAAAACGGGATACCGCTTCTTTAATTCAAATCTTCAAAGGACTGCTTTTTGCAGTCCTTTTTTTGTTTAAAAGCTCTCCCGATTGATAAGAATAGATGTATATTCAAATAAGCGGAGAGAAGAAAATGATTGATCATATTGGAATAGATCTTAGAGGTAAGGTGGCTGCCGTGACCAATGCGGGAGGCGCCGTTGGAGGAAGCTTGTCTGTGGTGCTTGCCGCAGCAGGTGCGAGGGTAGTTATGCTTGACGGTAATAAGGATGCCGCTCTTGGATATACCACTCATATCCTTGATACGGGAGGCGTTGCCAAGGCGTACTGCTGCAGTGAGACGAGATGCGAGGATTGTATTGCGGCGGCAAAGTTTTCCCGTGCAGACTTCGGGGCACTTAATATCCTTGTTAACGTTATGACAAAAAACGAACAGTATCAAAAAGCAAAGGATATGGAGGAAATGCTTCCTCTCCCCGAGTTGATACGTCAGCAGTACCTGTCAATGCTCTATCCAATCTACGCCTACTCACCTCAGATGGATAGCGGGGCAAGTATAATAAACGTCCTGCCATACGGAAACGACGTGATATTTGAGAGGGCAACGGCAGAGCTTGCAGTCCTCCTTTCGGAAAAGGGCATCAGAGTCAATTCCATTGTTTCAAATCTTATTTCCACCTACGAAAACAGACATTTGCTTTACCCCGATGAGGGAGGTGTTCTTTTGGAGGCACAAAGAGTTATCCAAAAAACTCCCATGGGTCGCCTGTCACAGCCCGAGGATATAGAGGGAGCAGTTTTGTTTCTTGCCTCAGCTAAGACCTCTGCTTTTATGACGGGGGAAACGCTCCGTATTGATGGCGGTATGAGAGCAGGGTGCGCTCTTTGAAGCAATAAAAATGCTGTGTTTGACGAGATTTTTCCTGATTTGTCTTGAATTTTTTTGCCCACAATGGTAGGATAGGAGTAATTTGTGTAAGCAGGTGTAAAAAATGGAAGATAAAAAGGGAGGACTAAACGTAAGTGTTAAGTCCTTTATAGGCGCCATAGCAGTTATCCTTGTGCTGATGGTGCTTACATATGTAATGACAATGGTCATCCCCGGCGGAGAATACGCCAGGGTAACGGACGAAAGCGGTAATACGGTCATCGCTCCCGAAGAGGGATTTACGTTCGTTTGGGGCGGGCTTCCTTTCTGGAAATGGATCCTTTCGCCCTTTCTTGTGCTTGGTGCAGACGGCGGCGGGATGATCATCGCAATAGTAGCCTTTCTGCTTGTTATCGGCGGCGTGTTCACAGCTCTTGACAATTGCGGACTTATGAGATATATGCTGGACGTGATCGTAGACAAATGCGGAAATGCACGCTACAGACTCCTTTGCATCATAGTTCTGTTCTTTATGGGAATGGGCGCATTTATCGGCTCCTTTGAGGAGTGCGTTCCCCTTGTTCCCATAGTAGTTGCCCTTGCGGTAAGTCTTGGTTGGGACGTTTATACGGGAATGGGAATGAGCCTTCTTGCGGCAGGATGCGGATTTGCCTCGGGCGTGTGCAATCCCTTTACTGTCGGTGTTGCGCAGGGACTTGCCGATCTGCCTATGTTCTCCGGCATATGGTTCAGAGCCCTTGGATTCGTATTTATTTACGGACTTCTCGTGCTTTTCCTTATAAGACACGCAAGGAAAGTGGATTTAGGCAAACGCCTTGATAAAAAGACATTTGTAAAAGATGCGAAAATGAGCAGAGCCCTTGTATGCTTTGCAAGCATATTGGGCGTAGGTATAGTTATAGTGCTTATGTCGGGATTTGTAACAGTACTGCAGGACTATACAATGATAATCGTTGCGGTGATGTTCCTTGCGGCAGGTGTGGCGTCAACTCTTCTTTCTGGCTTTGGCGGAGCAAATCTTGCAAAAAGCTTCGGGCAGGGAGTAATCAGCATCCTTCCCGCAGTGCTTCTCATTCTGATGGCAAGCTCCATCAAATATACTCTCACAGAGGGTAAGATACTTGATACTCTTCTTTATTGGTCAGTGGAGGCGCTTGCAGAGCTGCCCAAGTGGTCTATAATAATCTTTATATATCTTATAGTACTCGGAATGAATTTCTTCATCAGCTCAGGCTCAGCCAAGGCGTTTTTGCTGATTCCGCTCATCGTGCCCATAGCGCAGATATTCGGAATAGAGCCTCAGCTCTGTATCGTTGCCTTTGCATTCGGCGACGGATTTTCCAACGTTTTCTATCCTACCAATGCGGCTCTTCTCATCTCCCTCGGACTTGCAGACGTAAGCTACGGAAAGTGGTTCCGCTACACATGGAAGTTCCAGCTTGCGAACCTCATCCTCACAAGCGGCCTGCTTCTTCTTGGGTATTTCATAGGCTACAGATAAGTAAATAAAAAATACTCCGTTGCAAATGCTGCATCGGAGTATTTTCTATATATCACAGATATAAGGTCAGTCTATGATGTTTTCTCTTTGAAATAAAGGCGAATCGAAAAAATCCTTCAGCGTTATTTCAAAGCCCTCGCATATCTCGTATATAATGCGCATTTTCATACTTGAAAACGTACAGTTAGATATGGTGCTGAGAGTTGACTGCGGAACCCCGCTTTTCATGGAAAGAGCATACTGAGACATATTTCTTTCTTTGCAAAGCTCTTTGATCCTTGCAGATATAGCTTCATTTAAATGCATATTGTTACCCGCTTACTTATACAGTGCAACTGTATATCCGCTTGCTCTGAAGCTGTCGATGACTTCGGGGAGGATAGCAGTGTTTGTTTCGGAAACTGCGTGAAGCAGATATATGGCACCTCCGTGGGCTGCTCCAGTAACCTTAGTAAGAGCGGCGCTGTGCTCGGGCTGATTTGCCGTGTCGTAGTCGTAGTAGGCAAAGCTCCAATGAACAGTTTTATATCCGAGGCTCTGAGTCAGCGCAAGTGACTGAACGGAAAATTCGCCCATGGGAGGACGGAAGAGAGTCATGGTGTAGCCGTAGCTTGAGTAGATGTAGTTGTGCATCTCCATTATCTCGTATTCCATTCGGTCAAGGGAAAGCGTGGGCATTGAGAGATGGCTTACGGAGTGATTTCCCAGAACGTGTCCCTCGTCGATGATCCTCTTTACAATGTGGGGATTGGATTTGCAGTAGGAAAGGGTTGCAAAGAATACTCCCTTGGCATCCTTATCCTTTAAAACGTCAAGTATCTTCTCTGTATATCCGTTTTCATATCCAAGGTCGAATGTAAGATATATGTTATTATCCTGAGGGGCTATAAATGCAACGTTATATTTTTCATATTTGGTCTGTGCGTTGGTAGCTCCGTAGGGGCGATTGTCAGAGTCAAACTGCACGCCCGGACCGTAGCCGTTTTTTGTTTTGTCCATGGCATCAAGCTGACCTCTTGTGTAAAGAGTTCCGATATATTCTCCGCTGTCCTTTATCTCTTCCGTAACAGGTGTTGTAACGGCTTCGGTTTCAGCTTCTGTTATTTTTTCTGTCTCAGCCTCAGTTTCATCCTCGGTCTCAATATCGTCAAAGGTTGTATCAGTAGCTATACTTTCGGGAACAGTAGTATCATCATCGCTTTCATCATATCCTGTAGTTACAGTTGCAGAATCTATAGGCCCACTGTCGGGCAATGTATCTGCCTCGTTTCCGTCGATACGGCGGCATGAAGGAAGTAGCAACAGTGACGTGATAAGCATAGCAGAAATTATTTTTTTAAACATTATTCCCCTCCGTATTTTGTATATATCTATTTTACTACAAAAAATATACTGAAGCAATAGGTTATTGTAAACTTTAACAAAGCTTTCTTGACAATACTTTAGTGCAGTATTATAATAAAATATAATAAAATTACCGAGGTCAATATGAAGAAAATATACGATTCAGCGGCGGAGCTTATCGGCAGAACACCGCTTGTGAGACTTAATAATATAGAAAAGCAGCTTGGATTAAAAGCAACTCTTCTTGTAAAGCTTGAAATGTTCAACCCCGCAGGCTCAGCCAAGGACAGGATCGCCCTTTATATGATAAACGAGGCAGAGAAGCAGGGTAAGCTTCGACCCGGCTCCGTTATAATCGAGCCCACATCGGGCAATACGGGAATCGGACTTGCATCCGTTGCGGCGGCAAGAGGATACAGAGCGATCATCGTTATGCCCGATACTATGTCTGTGGAGCGAAGAAAGCTTATGACGGCATACGGAGCAGAGCTTGTTCTTTCTGACGGAAAGCTTGGAATGACAGGAGCTATAAAGAAGGCGGAAGAGCTTGCCGAAACGATGGAGGGAAGCTTCATCGCAGGACAGTTTGTCAACCCTGCCAATTCACTTGCCCATTACGAGACCACAGGCCCCGAGATATTTGAGGATACAGAGGGCGATGTGGATATGTTCGTTGCGGGAGTGGGAACGGGCGGAACCATAACAGGAGCGGGAAGATATCTTAAGGAAAAGAATTCAGAGGTTAAGATAATCGCCGTTGAGCCCAAATCATCTCCCTTCCTTTCAGAGGGAAGAGCGGGCGCCCACGGCCTTCAGGGAATCGGCGCAGGCTTTGTCCCCCAGGTGCTTGATACAACGGTGTACGATGAGATAATTACGGTAACAGAGGATGAGGCATATGCGGCAGGCAGACTTCTTGGTAAGATCGAGGGACTTCTTGTTGGTATCTCGTCAGGTGCCGCACTTCACGCCGCGATCCAAAAAGCAAAGCTTCCCGAAAACGAGGGCAAGACCATAGTAGCACTTCTGTGCGACACAGGCGACAGATATCTTTCAACCCCATTATTTGATAAGTGAGACGAAAATGAAGATCATAGACCTTTTAAGAGAAGACAGACTTTCTCTGTCATTTGAGGTTTTTCCTCCGAAAACAGATACAGCATTTGAAAGCGTTAAAAGCGCAACGGAGGAGATTGCAAAATTAAAGCCTGCATTTATGAGCGTAACCTACGGCGCAGGCGGAGGGACAAGTAAATATACCCTTGATATTGCAAAGAATATCAAGGACACATACGGAGTTTCCACCCTTGCGCACCTTACCTGCGTTTCCTCCACAAAGGAAACTGTCAGAAAAAAGATAGAGGAGATAAGGGCGGCAGGGATTTGCAACGTTATGGCGCTGAGAGGCGACCTTACTCCCGAGATGGAAAATTCCGACAGAAGCGGCTGGAGCTATAGACACGCCGTTGACCTTGTTCGCGAGCTTCGGGAAAGCGGAGCCGACTTCTGTATCGGCGGAGCCTGCTATCCCGAGATACATCCCGAAAGCGTAAATCAGAAGGACGATATCCTCCGCCTTAAGGAAAAGGTGGATGCAGGATGCGACTTTCTTACAACGCAGATGTTTTTTGATAATAATCTTCTCTATAACTTTATGTATAAAATAAGAGAAGCCGGCATAACAGTGCCCATCGTTGCGGGAATAATGCCCATCACCAATGCAAATCAGGTGGAGAGAGCCATAAAGCTCTCAGGCTCCCATATGCCCCAGCGCTTCAAGAGCCTTGTGGATAAGTTCGGAACCTCGCCTGCGGCAATGAAGCAGGCGGGCATCGCATATGCAACAGATCAGATAATCGATCTTTATGCCAATAATATAACCAACGTTCACGTTTATTCAATGAATAAGCCTGACGTTGCAGAGAAGATACAGGCCAATCTTTCCCATATCATAGGTCTGTGATGAGCTTGATTTCAGTCAAAACATATTCACCTCCCGCCCTCAGTATGCGCGAGGTGTACAGATATGCAGGATGCGTGTCTGCAGATGAGGCCGTAGCCGCTCTTGCACAGGAGTGCATAGAGGAGGCAGATAAGGCTCTGTCTTTTAGAGTGTGCTACGGAATATTTCCCATAGAGGGCGACGTGTCCTCTGATGATCTTCGGCTTTGCCTTTCGGGCTGTAGCCGAGTGATAGTCTTTGCGGCAACGGTGGGCATAGGAATAGACAGGCTTATTATGAAATACGGCAAGACCTCTCCTGCAAAGGCGCTTTTTATGCAGGCGTACGGTGCAGAGAGGATAGAGAGTCTGTGCGATGAATTCTGCAGGGATATGAAGGATACACTCAGAGCCTCTCTTAAGCCTCGCTTCAGCCCCGGCTACGGAGACTTGCCCCTTCAGGTGCAGAGAGATATCTTCAGAGTGCTTGACTGCGAGAGGAAGATAGGGCTCACGTTAAATTCAAGCCTGCTTATGTCACCAACCAAATCAGTAACAGCGATCGTAGGAATAAAAGATGGATTTTAGAGAATTTTTAAAGAGTAATATAGTCTGCCTTGACGGAGGTATGGGAACTCTTCTTCAGAAGAAGGGACTCAGAGCGGGAGAATATCCCGAGATATGGAATATGACCCGCCCCGACGTTATAAGAGAGATACATAAGGCGTATTACGATGCGGGAAGTAACGTTGTCAATACCAATACCTTCGGCGCAAACATGCTCAAGTTTTCTCCCGATGAGCTTGACGAGATAGTACGCACAGCAATAGATAACGCAAAATGGGCGAGAGATAACAGTACGTCACCCCATCCCAAATTCACAGCCCTTGATATAGGCCCCACGGGAAAGCTCCTTAAGCCCTACGGCGATTTTGATTTTGAAGAGGCGGTGTCTGTCTTTGCGGAAACAGTCAAGCTGGGCGTGAAATACGGAGCCGACCTTATACTTATCGAAACAATGAACGATAGCTATGAGACGAAGGCGGCGCTCCTTGCGGCGAAGGAAAACAGCACACTTCCCGTAATCGTAACCAATGCCTACGGCGAGGACGGCAAGCTTATGACGGGAGCATCTCCCTCTGCTATGGCGGCCATGCTTGAGGGTATGGGCGCTGACGCTATCGGAGTGAACTGCTCCCTTGGCCCGAAGCAGCTGAGAGGGGTTGTAAAGGAGCTTCTTTCCGTATGCTCCGTTCCCGTTGTGCTTAAGCCTAATGCAGGTCTTCCCGTAAGCGTAAACGGTGAAACTGTTTTTGATATAACCTCAGAGGAGTTTGCACTTGAGGTAGCCTCAATGGTGGAGAGCGGAGTCAGAGTCATCGGCGGCTGCTGCGGAACCACACCCGAATATATTGCATCTCTCAGATGTGCCTGCGAAGGTAAAATGCCCATTCCCGTAGAAAAGAAAAATATAACCGTCGTTTCCTCATATACCCATAGCGTGGAATTTAGTGATGCCCCCATCCTTATAGGCGAGCGTATCAACCCCACGGGTAAAAAGCGCTTCAAGCAGGCGCTCGTGGAAGGTGATATGGACTATATCCTCGGCGAGGGAATAAACCAGCAGGAGAAGGGCGTACATATCCTTGACGTAAACGTGGGACTTCCCGATATAGACGAGGTGAAGATGCTGACCGATGCGGTCTGCGAGCTTCAGGCGGTGTCCGACCTTCCTCTGCAGATAGACACCTCCGACTCCGTTGCAATGGAGGCGGCACTGCGCCGCTATAACGGTAAGGCTATGATCAATTCCGTAAACGGTAAGGAGGAGAGCATGAGAAGCGTGTTCCCCCTTGCAAAGAAATACGGAGGACTTGTTGTTGCCCTCACCCTTGATGAGAAGGGGATACCCGAAAGCGCAGAAGGCAGACTTGAGATAGCAAGAAGGATACTCAGAGTAGCAGAGGAATACGGAATTGAAAAGAAGGATATCATATTCGATCCTCTTGCTATGACAGTAAGCGCAGATAAAAATGCGGCAAAGGTTACCCTTGAATCTCTCCGCCGTATCCGCGACGAGCTTGGATGCAGAACTTCGCTTGGAGTTTCAAACGTTTCCTTCGGGCTTCCCCAGAGAGACGTTATAAACGGCGTTTTCTTTGCTGCTTCACTTGAAAACGGACTTTCTGCCGCTATTATGAATCCCTATTCGGGCGAGATGATGAAGACCTATTATAGCTACAGAGCTCTTCACGGACTTGATGACAATTGCGGCGAGTATATAAGCTTTATGTCAACGTATGCAGAAACAGTAACCGCATCTTCAGCACCTGCCGCGAAAAATGATACCGATGCCTCAACAGCACTGCAGCGAGCAGTTGTTAAGGGACTTAAGGAGCAGGCGGCACTTCTCACAGAAGAAATGCTCACAACAGTAGCACCACTTGATATTGTACAGAATGAGATAATACCCGCGCTTGATAAGGTTGGTAAAGGCTTTGAAGAAAAAACAGTATACCTGCCACAGCTTCTTATGAGCGCAGAAGCTGCCAAAAGTGCATTTGAGTGCATAAAGAGCTTCGTTGTTGCAAATAACGAGGCTTCCGTTGAAAAATGCAGCTTTGTTATAGCAACGGTGCAGGGAGATATTCACGATATCGGAAAGAATATAGTAAAGCTCCTTCTTGAAAACTACGGATTCAAGGTGTGCGACCTTGGTAAGGATGTTGCGCCGGAAACTGTAGTCGATAAAGTGGTGGAGCTGAACGCACCTTTGGCAGGACTTAGCGCACTTATGACCACAACCGTTCCCGCAATGGAAGCCACAATAAAGCTTCTGCGAGAAAAGACACCTTGGTGTAAGGTGGTAGTGGGCGGCGCTGTTCTTAATAGGGAATATGCAGAAAAGATAGGCGCAGATAAATATGCGAAGGACGCAATGGAATGCGTAAGATATGCCGATATGGTAAATGAATCACAGAAATAAAACATGGAAAAATTGTCGCATTTTTATGCGGCAATTTTTTTGTAAAAAAGTTGAAAAAAGGTGTTGACAAAGCACTTTTAAAGTGGTATACTACAAAAGCTGTGAAAAACAGCGAACAGAATATGCGAGAGTGGCGGAACTGGCAGACGCGCACGTTTGAGGGGCGTGTGGTTCACACCGTACGGGTTCAAGTCCCGTCTCTCGCACCATGTAAAAAACCTCTTTTGTCTACCAGACAAAAGAGGTTTTTTACAATGATATCCGTTCCCTACGGTCACGGATGATATAGCTGGCGATATGATATCTACTTCGCAGATGATATACGCTTCGCGTATGTAGGAACGGATATTATATCATATTTGCGGAGCAAATATATAATACGGAAGAG
>JAFUMU010000073.1 GCA_017482495.1 Clostridia bacterium
AAGAAAGAACCAAAGAAAAAAGAAAAGAAAAAGAAAGAGCGGCAGAAAAAGAAACACATAAGAGCGCATCCCGTGAGGGACGCACTGTGTGTATGGAGCCTCCGTCGGTCGACGAGGTCAGAGCTTACTGCCTTGAAAAGCAGCGATTCCATAATGGATCGTATTTTTGATCTTCATTGCTGTCGCTCCTCTTTTCACGGCGTTTTTTGCACCACATGTTGATTTATCAGGTGCAAAATAGTATAATAGCACTTGCTACATCTTTGGTCGGAGGACATTATTATGGCAATTGCTTGTGAACTTTGCGGCGGCAAGCTGGTCATGCAGGCAGGCGGTATCGCCACCTGTGACGTTTGCGGCCTTGAATACAGTCTTGAAAGGATGAGGGAACTGCTTGCGTTGACCAACCCTCAGATCATCATAAAAACTGAGACCGAGAGCTCTTACGTTGAACAAACGGAAAACCTCTCATCTTTTGATACACAGGATAATACTGTCTTCCCTGAAAACAGAACTGAGGCTGAGCACTCGGGTACTGTCAATATTTGTGAGGATGGGAGTCACGAAGAGAAAGAATCCCCCTCGGCGGACGATGATGACATATTTGATTTTTTCTCAGCCCCTTCTACGCCAGCTCAAGAGCCTGAAGAAACTATCAACAAAACTGAAGATGCAATGCATTTCGTTCATCTCGCTCAAACCAACATAGAGGTTGGAGTCTATAGCGCTGCTCTTGAAATGTGCGACAAGGCGATAGACATAGATCCAAGGTGCTATGAAGCATTCAAGGAAAAGGCTTTGGCTATGTGCAATATTTATCCCCAAAATGATATACAGCTCTATCAAATAGCCAACTTCTTCTCTGCTGCTGTTGAGCTTGCTCCGGATGATATGCGCGATGCCGTCCGCACCACCGCCGAGAGAGAGCTTATGGCTGTTATTGAAAGGTCATTTGCGGAGACCTCAGCAGAATTTATCCGCTGGCCCGACGAGCCACTGAAGACTGCGCTGACAGAAGCGATCTCAGCCGCAAGATCATATACCGAGGATATTGATCTTATAAGCGCACTGCTCTTTAATGCGTCGTTGTCCGTCATCAACACCGTAGAAACTGCATGGAACGAAAAGATCAGGGCAGATTTTAACAAGACCGATAAGCATCCCAATCTTGTTAAAGCAAGAAAATTTCTCTCAAGGATCGAGCTTTGCCATGATGTCATATCCACTCTCATAACGGTACACCCCTCAAACAAGGAGATACTTAAGCCCGTATACAAGCTGCTTATAAAATTCCAAAAAGCCAAGCTGGGATGCACATATTGGACATACGAAGGCACAGATAGCCTTGGAGGAAAAAACTGGAAAGAAAATCATCCCTTATCCGACTCACAAAAGCTTGTTGTCAAGGAAAATATAGACTCTTTGAAACGAGATCTTGAGCTCCTTGATCCCTCCGAAAGACCTCTTACCAAGGAGGAACGTCAGCGCATAAAAAAAGAACGGTATGAAGCATACTGGACAGAGCACGCCAAGGAGCGCGAGGAATTGCTTGAGGAGCAGGAGCTGATGCGCACCCAGATAACGGAGCTGAAGCGCAGTATCAACAGGCTTCCGGCATACAAGGAGGAGGCTGATCTCACGTCGCTTATCCGCCGTCTCATTGAAGAAAGAAACAGGATCGTCGGATTCAAAAATGTAGAGCGTTCAGCTATTCAGGCACAAATCGACGATGCTGAAGCAAAGCTTCAAAGGGTCAAAGAAGCTCTGCGCTCCATCAATGACGGTATCGCAAGAAAGATCGAAGAGATCGAGGCGGATATAAACAATATCGACTATGAGCTGACAAGGGAAAGATAAGTTTTTCTTTAAAAAAAGAACATTACATCACAACATCATCCGGAATTCCGAGCCCATAGAAAAAGCCCCGAGAGCAAAAAAACTCTCGGGGCACACTATTATGCAAAGAATGAATGGTTACCGATAACTGTGATCTGCTCTCTGTTATCCGATACCCAGGAGCTTGCCGCTGTTTTTTCGTTTATGAAAAACAGAGCATTCGGGAGTATGTTATATCCCTCAAGGCACAGCTTTGCAGCTATTACGCTGTCTGTATTGGGTGTATAATATATTGTGCCGTTAGCTGTGGGAGTGAACTGCACTCCGCTGGAATTATCAAATATTACTCCGTATATGGTATTGGGGAACTGGGGGCTGTTCTTTCTGTTGAGCACCACATTTCCTACCGCTATCTTTCCGGAAAAGGGCTCACTGCCCGCCTCCGCATTTATAATACGGGAAAGCCACATAACATCATCACTGTTATAATATGTGTCTCCCGATTCAATTACGCCGCTTACTTTCACGGCAGAAGCTGTTCTCTCGCTTCCTGACCAATCTACCTCATAGCCAAATGCTTTACAAATCACTCGAATAGGAACATACATGGTTCCTTCCTTAATAATACTGCCATTGCCAAGCCACAGGTAGCGTCCGTTTGCCACCATATAGCCAGCTCCGTATTTTACCCGGAGGGTAAGGCCGTTGGCATTAACTGTTGCAGTTTTAGTACTTGCCTCCCAGGACACGTTTGTTGCCCCCAGAAGCATTGAAAACTGTCTTATACCTACATATGTTGTGTTTTTTTCAATAAAGGCTGCGCCCTTATAAAGAGAGCCGTTGACCAGCACCTTGACGCCGCCGCTTCGCTGAGCCTGTCCGGACTCCGCTGCTCGTACGACTTCAGCCGTATCCTCTGCCGCGTTTGCATATGCTGTTAAGCCAAAGGCGTTGCCCATAAGCATTACAGCAGAAACAGATACGGCTAAAATACTTCGCAGGTACTTCTTTCTTCCTGTTTTCTTCATAAGTTATTTCCTTTCTTTACTTTGATTTCGTTACTATCGTTTTCTCCTTCCTCCGACAGTAATTCTATCATCTGCCGCCATTTCTTTCAACAATCAGATTTTTCCATGGCAGAAGAGGAAAAAAGCGGAAGATGATAAATGTTTAAATATTTCCGATTGATTTTACTTCTGCTATGTAGTAATATATATGTATCAGATGATCTTAATATGAAGGGTATACTGAAAATGACAAAACAATTCATCGACAAATACATAAAAATACCGTTATCCCTCCTGCTGACTCTTTTTCTTTTGACAAGCTGCGGCATCGTTGCCTTTAATACCCCTGAAACTGAAGGAGCGACGGAAACCTCAGTTACTATTGAAACTGAGCCTCCGTATCAAGTTTCGGAGTATGAGCAGTATGACAAAAACTATTCCAAGGAGCTTTCCAGATTCCTGCAGGAGATACCTGATGCCGACTACGGCGGAGGTTCGTTTCTAATTGCGACGCCCAAGCCTTCCCTTGTGTTAGGTGACGAAACCGTAAGCACAGTTTTGTCAAAAAACCTTGAAACACGTAACAATTATATTCAAACAGAGTACAATATAACAGTTTCTGCTAAAAATGTCAACCCCCAAATTATGTTTGATGAGATAAAAATTGCTATAAAAAGCGTTTCTTACTATGCAGATCTCATCATGATACCCCAAAATGAGCTTGGAAGATTTGCTGTGGCAGGTTGTGTTACCAACCTTTCAAGCCTTCCGGGATTTAATGCCAATGCTAAATATTACAATGCATCATCCGTTGAAGCAGGCGGCGGTAAGGGTAAGATATACGGCGTTGCAGGCCCTGCATCAGTTGACCCCGACTGCCTTTCTGCCGTGTTCTTCAACAAGTCACTTATGTCTGAGATAACCGAGGATAATGTTTACAAGCTTGTTCGTGACGGACAGTGGACTTGGGACAAATTCCTTGAATACTCCAATGCAGTATCCACTATTGAAGGAGACTATTATTCCATAGGTACTCAGAATACAGCCCTATACATTGAAGATCTTATATTTATATCTGCAGGAATGAAATATTCCTCCTGTGACGGTGTCGATCTTCCGAAAATAGCATTTACCGCTGAAACAGCCGATCCCATAGTTGAGCTTATCAAGCAGGTAAAGAATCACGAAAAGAAATACACCGACAATTTAAGTGCCATCAGCGCATTTTCCTCAGGCAACACGCTTTTCCTTATTGACGATCTCAGCACAATGAAGACCATCTCAAGCAGTATCTGCGATTGGGGCGTGCTTCCCCTCCCTAAAAAAACTGCTGAGCAGAAGGCTTATACGACCCTTGTTTCATCAGAGGATGCACTTGTATATTCAGTAGTGCCCACTGTATCCGACTCACAGAAGTCTGCAAACCTTCTGGCACTGTTAAATATCGTAGCATACGGAGATACACCCGAGGCATATGCAGAGGAAGCGCTTAGCTATTACCTCAGAGACAATTCCAGCGCCGGCATGGTGGAAACTATCATCAACAGCGCCACATTTGATCTTGTATACGGTTATTCCGTTTCATACGATACTATCTCGACCTCAACCTTCCAAGCAATAAGATACCCCTCAAACGGTCATCGCTCCGTTGACTACTATCTCAGAGCCTACGGCGGCTCCTTCAATTACGCCGTTCAAAGACTTTTCGGTAAATAAAGCTAAAGCCATCGGTTTTCCTCCGATGGCTTTCTTTGTCTGCATGGACCGATGCCCCGATAGCTCCCTCGTATCGTCAAACTATACAAAATTCAATCTGTAATTTGTGAAAAACTAAAAAAAGACAAATATTTTTTTATAATTATAGAAATCATTATATTATTGGTGTATAATGTGTTCGATAATTTTTTAATATAATGAGGTAATTATGCGTATTATTATTGCCGGTTGCGGTAAGATAGGTACAACTATTATTGACAGTCTTGTCAAAGAAGGTCACGACGTTGTTGCCATTGATGATAATAACGATATAGTAACTGAGATATCAAATATTTTTGACATAATGTGTGTTTGCGGCAGTGGTGCAGACCATGAAACTCTCAGCGAAGCAGGTGTTGAAAAGGCTGAAATGTTCGTTGCGGTAACAGGAAGCGACGAGCTTAATATGCTCTCCTGCTTTATCGCAAAGAAAATGGGAGCAAAGCAGACTGTTGCCAGAATACGCAATCCTGAATATAACGGCGGTGCTCTTGAATTTCTTCGTCACGAGCTTGGGCTTTCCAGCGCCATCAACCCCGAAAAGCTGTGTGCACAGGAGCTTTACAATATTCTCCGCCTGCCTGCAGCCGCAAAAATAGAAACATTTTCCAATCACAGATTTGAAATGATAGAGCTGAACCTGAAGCCGGATTCCAAGCTGGACGGGCTCAGCCTTATAGATATGAGAAAAAAATATCAGGGACAGTATCTTGTCAGTGTGGTACAGCGCGGTGATGAGGTCTTCATCCCTGACGGTAACTTCGTGCTTTGCGGCGGAGATAAGATAGGCGTCATGGCAACTGCACAGGAGGCGCAGAAGCTGTTCAAGATGCTTGGTATCCTTCAGAAGCAGGCAAGAAGCGTTGTTATTCTCGGTGCTTCAAAAACTGCATTCTATCTTGCCAAGAGACTTCTTGCAGGCGGTCATAATGTTAAAATAATCGAGCGTGACCGCAAGAGATGCGAGGAAGTATCCAATGCGCTTCCGGGTGCCGTTGTCATATGCGGTGACGGAGCGCAGCAGGAGTTGCTGCTGGAGGAGGGCATCACTCAGTGTGATGCTTTTGTTTCTCTTACAGGAATGGACGAGCAAAATATCCTCATTTCCATCTTTGCTTCATCACAGGATGTACCCAAGGTCATACCTAAGGTAAGCCGCAATGAGCTTATGTTTATGGCAAAAAAGCTGGGACTTGAATGTACAGTATCTCCGAGGCAGATCATTTCTGATGTTATCTCAACCTACGCAAGGGCTCTGAGAAACTCTTTGGGAAGCAACGTGGAAACTCTCTACAAGCTTATGGACGGTCAGGCCGAGGCACTTGAATTCAAAGTGCAATCCGACTTTAAGTATGTCAAAATTCCTCTTAAGGATATGAGTTTGAAAAACAATGTTCTTGTTGCAGGTATACTCAGAGGCAAAAAGGTCATTATCCCCTCAGGTAATGATGTTATCGAAGCAGGTGACAGAGTAGTAGTTATGACCAGCGGATATATTCTCCATGACCTGTCAGACATTATAGAGGCATAATATGAATTACAGTAAAGTTTTTTCAGTTTTGGGAATGATGCTTGTAGCGCTGTCTGCGCTCCTTGTTCTTCCCATAATTGTAGCGATAATATACAGGGAAAGCTGTCTTTGGATATTTGCCAGTGTAGCAGGAGTGTCGCTTGCGGTAGGCGCCTTGCTTGCTACTCTGTTCAGAACAAAGAATCAGGTCATATACGCAAAGGAAGGCTTTGCGATAACAGCCCTTTCGTGGCTTGTGCTTTCTGCGGCAGGAGCACTTCCCTTTTACCTTAGCGGAGAGATCCCTTCATATGTTGATGCTCTTTTTGAAACTGTCAGCGGATTTACTACAACAGGAGCATCCGTTGTAACTGAAATATCGGCAATGAGCCGAGCATGCCTTTTCTGGCGCAGCTTCACACACTGGGTAGGCGGTATGGGAGTGCTTGTGTTTGTTATGGCGATCATTCCAAATCTTTCCGACCGTTCCATCCACCTGATGAGAGCAGAGATGCCCGGACCTATAGTTGGTAAGTTAGTTCCTAAAGCAAAGGATACGGCGAAGATACTGTACCTTATTTATATTGCAATGACCGTGGTGCAAATAATCCTTTTACTGCTTGGCGGAATGCCATTTTTCGACAGTGTTGTACACACATTTGGTACAGCAGGCACAGGAGGATTTGGAATCAAGCCTGACAGCATTGGGGGATACAGCCCATATATTCAGTGGGTCATCACAATATTTATGCTGCTTTTCGGCATAAACTTCAACCTGTACTACCTTCTCCTTATACGCAGATTCAAGTCTGTAATAAAAAGCGGTGAGCTTTGGTGCTACGCAGGCGTAGTTCTTGTGAGCATTGCTGCAATAACAGCCAACATCTACAAAATGTGCAGTGGATTTGGTGAGGCTCTGAGGCTTTCATCCTTCCAGGTTGCTTCCATCATAACTACCACAGGTTATGCCACCACCGACTTCAATCTTTGGCCCGGAATTTCCAAGGCGATCCTGTTCATCCTTATGTTTGTAGGCGGATGCGCAGGCTCAACTGCAGGCGGACTTAAGGTTTCAAGAATAGTGATACTTGGCAAAATGATTTCAAAAGAAGTGCGTCACATGCTCCGCCCTCGTTCTGTTAACACAGTCAAATTTGAAGGCAAGCAGGTAGATGACACAACGCTTAATAATGTAGGCACATATTTTGCATTGTATATGGTCTGTTATATGGTCATTTTCCTTGCTATTACCGCAATGGACAGCTTTGATTTCGAAACCAATTTTACAGCAGTCTCCGCATGTTTTAACAATGTAGGACCCGGATTTGGTGCAGTTGGTCCTGCGTCCAATTTTGCAGGGTACTCATCAGCCTCCAAGCTGATACTTGCATTTGCAATGCTGCTCGGCAGACTTGAGATCTTCCCTTTAATTATCACACTTTCTCCCGGAACTTGGATGAAAAAGTGAGTAATTGTTTTATCAGCCAAAAAGGACACCAACAGGTGTCCTTTTTGTTGTGTTATTCTTCTGTGTATAATTGGTCATAGTACCAACGGATAGGATTTTCGTAAATATATTTCACAATCTCCTCGTAATCCTCTCGACCTCTGATTATATGCTCATAGAATGAGATTTGAAGCAATTTCCCGTTATATCCATTCTTTTTACATTCTCTCGTCATTAGTGATTTATACGCGCAAACGATATCCGTGATCGTAGGGCGGGGGGGGGGGGGGGGCGGG
>JAFUMU010000074.1 GCA_017482495.1 Clostridia bacterium
TAGCGAGCCTCACCTGTACCGAGTACCACGATCTGAACTGCATCGCTGCAGATCTCGTCCATAACGCGGTCGATAAGGTCGAAGCCCTTCTGGTCTGTAAGACGGGATACGATACCGATCATCATAACGTCGGGATCCTCGTTGAGACCGAGCTCCTTCTGGAGAGCAAGCTTATTCTTAACCTTTTCACTTCTGAAGTTATCAGCATTGAAATGGTGTGCAATGTTCTTATTTGAAGCGGGGTCGAACTCGTCGTAGTCGATACCGTTTACGATACCGGAGAGAACGTTGTTCTTGGCGCGGAGAAGGGGATCGAGATTCTCGCCGTAGAAGGGAGTCTGGATCTCTTCTGCATATGTGTTACTAACTGTTGTAACTCTGTCAGCATACACGATACCGCCCTTAAGAAGGTTGACTGTATTATAGGATTCAAGCTTATCGGATGTGTAGTAAGAGTCGGAAAGACCTGCTACATCTGTAAGGATATCCTTGGAGTATACGCCCTGGAACTTAAGGTTGTGGATAGTCATGATCGTTTTGATTCCGCGGAAGAACAGATCGCCCTGGAAGCTGTCGTTAAGGTAAACGGGTACAAGACCTGTCTGCCAGTCGTGACAGTGGATGATGTCGGGGCGGAAGCCGATCACGGGCAGTGCGCTGAGAGCTGCACGGGAGAAGTAGATAAACTTCTCAATATCGCCTCTTATCTCGCCATAGGGCTTATCACCTGCGAAATAGAACTCGTTATCTATGAAATAGAATGTAACGCCGTTGACCTCAGTTGTGAGGATACCTACGTACTGCTTTCTCCAAGCAAGATCCATCTGGAAGTGTGTGAGATATGTGAGCTTGTCCTTCCATTCAGGCTTCATACAAAGGTATTTAGGAAGGATAACGCGAACGTCATACTTCTTATCGTTAAAATACTTGGGGAGTGTGCCTGCAACGTCAGCAAGACCGCCTGTTTTGATAAAGGGTACAGCCTCGCTTGTTACAAAAAGAATCTTTTTCTTTTCCATTGGCAAAACCTACTTTCTTTATATATTTTTTGTAGTTGACATTTTCATACACATTAATTGTATTCTCTTTTTTTCAATTTGTCAAGAAACTTAATACAAAATAAGCCTTTCTACCAACACAGGGCGACTTAAGATACTTATTTTTTAACCAAACGCACAAATAACATGTTTGCTTTTTGTACAAAAATCTCATTTTAAGATGCTTAATTGAGCTGAGAGTCTATCCAGTTCATTCTCTCAAGAACAAATTCACTAAGATACTGCACTTGAGACTCATATGTATCATACTCTGCCATAAAGGCAGGCTGCATACCCACCGCAGATGACAGTATATCCCATCTTGTAAAATTCTCCGCCGCTGAGTGGGCAACCGCAGAAGATGCAAGCTCGATGGAGGCAAGAATGTTTTCTCTTAGCGGCACTTTCACCTCATTCCATCTCTCACGCAGTCTTTCGATAAATGCTTCATCCTCCATAAGTCGGCACATCCAGTTTTCCGCCACGTAGCCGTAGTCCGTTGCAAGACAGCACCAGGAGCTGTAGTTATTATAATCGCATCCGTTATTTCCGAAGGCAAGATCATAGTCCCAAACAGGCCCCATTCTCAGCTTACCGCCGTGATCCTTTATGAGGAATACGCTTCTTCTCATAGCGCCGTCAGAATTGAACGAGAGCTCTGTAAGGATATACCAGTCGATGAGAGAATCCACATCTATATAATCCTCGTACCCCTTGAGATTCCTCACGGCATCGTCAGCCATTTTCATATAATTGACTATATATGTTTTATTCTTATCTGTCAGCGCACCCTCCGAGGGTTCCAGTATCTCCACACAATCCATATACTCTGTAGAAAAGGTATTCTCTCCGTCAAACTCAGCTTTTCCGCCGACCTCCAGAAAATAGCCTGTATCCACATCAGTAGCATCGCTGTGTATACTGACTCTACCGTCTCCAACCTCGATCTGCTCGCCCAAGGTATACACTCCCATATATTCTCCGCAAACAAACACGTCAACTGGATACTGGGATGCATAGCAATCCATATTATCAAGAACCTTTGCCGCCTCAAGAGCAACATAGTTGCGTATCAGAGATTTATCATTGTAATTGGCAAGAAGCACCCACTCCTTACCGCTCTCAAGACCCAAAAGAGATACATCACGGTCGTATTTGACCTTATAGGGCGTTTTTTCAGACCATGACCATGTAGAATTCCCTCTCCCCTTTATCTCTATATCTGTTTTTTCAAAGGACGGGAGACGGGTATAGTCACTCTCCACTGCCATAGTACCCTTAATATACTCAAATCTTGTCTCAACATTTTTTCCCGTTTCTGTTTCTATGACCACCACGGGAAGCTGAGACAGCACCGCAATATCAAGTCTGTATCTTGAGCTGTTACCCTCACTATCTGTCACAATAACGTAGGTGCCCAAAGGACAAAGCAGGTCGACCGTGTCTTCCTGACCCTTGCTTACATCCTCAACGGTAACCTTTCCGCCGTTTAAAGTTTCAAATACTACATTGGCATTCTTCAGCCGTGACGGTGCCGCAACGCCGTCTACTGTTGCGCTGAGAACATTTCCCTCAACGCTCCACCGTACACTGTCCGTCATAAGCTGACCGTCACTTGACAAATGGGCCGAAAGTATTCTGTCGGAGCACTGTCCCCCAAGGGTGTAGGCTGAAAGCTCATATCCGTTAAGCGCGCGAATGTTGTAGTATTCTGCTGCTATATCAAGCCTACAGGGATTATCCAGCACCAAATCGCACTTTGGAGCATCCACTTCTATATCATTTTGGTCCACTTCACCTGTAACGGTTATAGTTCCAAAACTCTCCGTTTTGAAATACAGCTTTTCCGAAAAAACAGCAGTTGATGCATCAATGCTGCAGGGAAAATCAACTGTTACCTTCTCGTCAATCTCCATTTCCGAAAGCACTATCGTTTCAGCTTCCGGTATATAATAAACAGGGCGCGAAAGAAGGATATCAAGCTCTTTGAGGTTGTCTGCAATCCTTTTGTCCGGAGAAGCTTCAACACCGTTTAAAGAAGCGGCGCATATGTAAAGGTCGGTGTTTTCAGGGACAATGCTATCAGGCACGGTTATATGGATCATCGGTGCAGAGGAAGCAAAAAGAGAGCAGGAGATATCTCCTTCAAAAGTAAGCTCGCCCTCCTTATCGCTTATACAGTAAATATTCCCCGCCGAAAGGGAGCCTGACAGCTTTACGGGACGGGGGATTATAATATCGCCCTCGTAATCAAGGTGTCGGGGAATGATTATTTCAGCTTCAGCAGATGCCAGAAGGGCGTCAAGCCCCGCACAGGTAAGCGCATACGCCTTTCGTACCCCGTCTACCTCAATGACTGCAGCACACAGCGTACCTCCTATACCGTCCGCCTCCTTCATTCTGTTTGCATAGGTATTGTCAAGGGATACTGACCTTCCGTTATCTGAATAAAGAACAACGGAAAACGAATTGAATTCAGTATTATAAATGCAAAGCTTTCCCGAAAGGGATGAGGTATAAACCGAAAAGCCGTCTTCTCCGTTTTCAATAACAGCATGCCTTCCCGAATAGACCGATGACCGCTCAGGCGCGGCCCGAGCACAGGAAAATACTGACAGCATAACCATTACCACCGCCAATATAAAGCATATCTCCTTCATTTCCGCTCTCCTCCCCTTTTTTCTTAATTATAACATATTATATACTGTTTGTATATTACTTTTTATTGAGGGACTTTTAAGGAAAGCTTCTTCGTTTTTTATGGGGGACTTTTAAGGAAAGTCCCCCACGCCCCCAAACCTTTTAAACTAACGCTTATTTTGGTGGTTAGGATATTCTGTAGCTAAAAGGTATCCACGTAGCGATTCTGCATTACTTTGCCCTCGGGAAAGGTGAAGGCCTTCCCGATTGCGACCAAGGTCGCATCGGAAAGAACAAGGGAATGAAAACACAAGCGAGCTTTTGTTTTCATTCCCTCATTCTTTCCTTAGACAAAATGTTTCGCATTTTTTCGGGAAGGCTTCTCTCCTTGGGTAAGTACACCTAAATGAGTACGCTTTTTAGCTTCACGTCCCCGTCCTCTGTAGGGCGGCGAAAAACCTGACTTTGTCAGGTTAATGCAGAATTCAGAGTGCAGAATGCAGAATTAAGCTGTACAATCCCAAGACACCTGTAGGGCGGCTTGCCTTCAAGCCGCCGTAACGATAAGTTTAGGCTCGACGAAGCGGCGGGCTGGCTCAGCCCGCCCTACAGAGACAGAGGGCACGTTCACCGAAGCCAATCGAGCAGGATTGTGAATTACAAACCCAAGACACCTGTAGGGCGGCTTGCCTTCAAGCCGCCGTAACGA
>JAFUMU010000075.1 GCA_017482495.1 Clostridia bacterium
AAATATCTTTTTCCGCAAATTGCCATGGGCAATTTGTAAAGATAAGGAGATAAGTCAAGACAGACGGATGATCTCATCCGTCATTCTTGACTTGCTCCTTATCACTGCGACTGCGTCGCAGACGGAAAAAGATATTTAAGCCCCGCCGTCTGTCTGAACCTTTTTAATAATACCGAAAAATAAACCCAAGACGCCTTTATAAAAAGGTTTGGGGAGGGTATGGGAGGGGGATTTCCTTAAAATCCTCCTCCCAAATAAAATCGATCTCTTACTTCTCGCATTTACCTGCGCGCAAGCGTATAAAGACAAAAATAGCTGCAAGCGGAAAAAGCATACCGAAAAGCATACCCAGCTTCATGGCAAGCTGTTCAGGAGCAAGGCTAAGATTTTTTGAGAGCTGTGATACAAAAGAGGAAGACATAGCCGAGTCGGTGATAACCCCCACGAGCTGAGGAGCGACAGAAGCACCCAGGTCACCTCCTGCCGCCATCATAGCATAGATAAACACACCGCCGTCGGGGTATCTGCCCGATGCCACCACAAGATTACCGGGCCATAGCATGGAGGTGCAGAAGCCTGTCAGAGCGCAGGCAACAAGACCTATGGCGGAAAAAGGGCTGAGGGCGGCAATAAGATAGCACACCGATGCGCCTATAGCACCAAGGAGCAGGATGCTTTCAATATTCTTTCCGAATTTTGCATAGAGTGTTCTGCCGATACCCAAGGTAACGGAGAACAATGCAACGCCCATAAAGTCGCCCCATACCTTTGGTATTCCAAGCGCCTGTTCAATGTAGCCCGAGCTCCATTGAGCCATGGTACACTCAGCAGCACCGCCAAGGAATATAGCAATAACGCACAGCCATACACCTTTGTTTTTTAAAAGACGAAGCGCACCCGATGCCTTTTGGGGAGTATCCATGGCAGGAATCTCACTTCCTGCAAAGAGAAAAGCAGAGGTAAGCGGTATCAGCGAGAATATCAGTGCCAGCCACAGCCAATGCTCGCCACCGAAGATCAGAATAAATACCGTGCTTAAAACGATAACTCCCACAGAACCCCAAGCATAAACAGAGTGAAGCCTGCTCATCTCACGGTCGGGGTCGTCACAGGGGATAGCCGCAATAACGGGACTTATAAGCACCTCCCCCAAGCCTGCCGCGGCGGAGAAGATCACAGTACCTACCGCAATTCCCACATAGGAGATGTCAGGCAGAAAATGAGGCACAAGAGCATACACAAGAAATCCCGCAAATGCAATAACGGGAATCGCCTTGACTGTTTTAGGTATATCAAAACGGTGAGAGAAAAAGGAAAAGATAAGGTCGATTATAAGCTGAGTAGTGAAATTAATAAGCACCAGCAGACCAAGCAGAGAATATGATATTCCGTAAAGAGAACGGAATGTGAGAAAAAGAATTGGGGACAGGTTTCCCACGGCTGCCATGGTTATATTAACGCTGTAGCAAGCCAGCTTAAGACGTCTTGTTTTGGGGTCCATTATAACCTCTCGAATGTCAGTTTTTGTTACAGTTTACTTATTTTCCGATGTCTTGTCAATAGGAGGTGAAAATAAAAATGCGATTGCATTTCAACTGTATATATTTTATAATATGAACAGCAGATAAGAGCCGCTTTGCGCGGCGGAAATGGAGGCTTTTTATGTACTACAGATTTTCGGTTGATGATAATATCCGTTTTCTTCAGGAGCTGACGGAGGGGGATTATGAATCCGTTTTCGACCATCCGTATCTTAAAATGTATAAGGATATACACGATAAGTACGGTACCAAGATCCAGCTAAACCTTTTCTACACAATGAACGGCTTCGACCTTACAATGATGACCGATAAATATAAGGAGGAATGGAAAAATAACAGCCATTGGCTCCGTTTTTCCTTCCATTCATATTCCGATGCGCCGCCTTTTCCCTATAAAGATTCGGAATATGACGAGGTGTATCGCGACTGTCAGGCTGTCCACAGGGAGATACGCCGATTTGCGGGAGAGGAGTGCCTTAGTTATTTTATAACAGTTCACTATTGCCAGGCATCAAGCGAAGCCATCCGTGCTTTGCGCGATTGCGGTATTAAGGGCATGGTAGGCCTGTATAAGGACGCAGATTGCTACGGCAGGCACTTTGACGGAGCTGAAATGACAGTGGTGTATGACAGGGAGCTGGAAATGTATCTGTTCTGTAACGATATTATTCTTAATCTTTATCCCCTTTCTATGGTGGAGGGGCTACTTGCGGCAGATGATCATAAAGAATTTACAGAGGTCATGATACATGAGCAGTATTTTTATAGCGATTTTTGCGCCTACATTAAGGATTTTTCCAAGATCGTTGAAGCTGCTGTGAAATACCTTACCGAAAAAGGCAGAAGATCTGTTTTTTTGGAAGATATCGCCGAAGAGCTGAGCATATAATACAAAACCCATTATTTTATTATGCTTTTCGACAAAATCTTAATCTACAGTTTTTTGCGTGTGTCCTAAAATTCACAAATATCTGTAGAAAATACTGCACAGATGTGATATAATTACTCTTAGTTATTGTGAAGAGGAATGTCCTGATGAAAAATATCGGAAAAAGAATAAAAACAGAACGTGAAAAGAAAAAGTTTACTGTAGAAAAGCTGGCAAAGAAAATGAAGGTGGAGCCTCAGGTGATACTTGATTGGGAAAGCGGAGAAAGCGAGCCTGATAACAAAAGTGTTAAAAGGCTTTCGGATATTTTCTTTGTACCCACAGACTATCTGCTCTTTGGCGTAGCGCAAGGAAGCGGTGTTCACACAATGTTCCCCTCCAATGCCAAGCCGCAGAAGGCAAGCGCGGCATCGTTGCTTGCTTTTACATCAGCTATGATACTTTTTGTTGGTATCGGCGGTATTATTATTATGTTCGTGCTTACAGGCGCAAGACTTGTGACCGCAGGCGACTTTACCTTTTGGGAATATTTCATGCTCAGCGGTGCGGTGGATTCTGCTGTCGGATTTCTGATCGTCACAGTAGTGGGTGCGGTGATCGGTCTTGTGAGTATTGGATTAATGAAGAAAAAAGGCGGTAAGAAGAAATGAGAAAATTTATCAAGGCTGCGTCTTTATTGCTGGCTGTAATAATGCTTATGACAGCAACGGTCTCTTGTGCAGACGGTTCAGAGGGCGAAGAGGATACCACCTACTACAGCGCTCCTGAGAATCCGTTGGGAGCTGAGCTTGAAAGCTCTAATTTGAAATACGGCGACTTTACATATTCTGTCTACAAGGATGGCAATATAAGTCTTAATAACTACAGCGGAAAGGAAGAAAACATTGTACTTCCTTCTGAGATCGACGGCAAGCCCGTTGTGTCCATCGGAGAGGCATGTTTCTATTTCGTGACAACGGTGAAAACTGTTGAGATCCCCGAAAGTATCAAATATATTGAGAGATATGCATTCAGAGGCGCATCCGCACTTCAGGAGATAACGGTTCCTGCTGAAAACACTGTTATCAGCGAGGGAACCTTCAGCGAATGCTCCGCACTTACAAGGGTCACCTTTGAGGGCGATGTTACAACCATAGGCGAGGGCGCCTTCTATATGTGTACCTCACTTAAAGAGATAGATATCCCCGAAACGGTAACTACTATCTCAGGCCATGCATTTTCCAACTGTACTGCTCTTAAGTCTGTAACCATACCTGAATCGGTTGAGTCCATCGGAGACAACGCCTTCGACACCTGCTCTGCTATCACAGAGTTCACCTTCCCTGAAAAGGTTACAACTGTAGGCAACGCAATTTTCAATGCATGCGCGTCTCTTGAAAAGGTCACTCTTGCTTCAAAAACGAGGAAGATAGGTGCTGTGGCGTTCTATGAATGCAAAAAGCTGAAGGATATCGTGATACCCGAAACCGTTACAAGCGTGGGCGAATATGCTTTCGCCTTCTGCGAGGCGCTGGAGGAGATATATCTTCCCGACAAGATAAGCGTCCTTGGCGGATACACCTTTGCCAACTGTGTTTCTCTTAAGAATGCAAACATTCCTGCAGGTGTAAATGTTGTGCCTGCGTGTATGTTTGCCAAGTGTACAAGCCTTGAGGCAATTGAGTTCCACGGTGCCGTAACGGACATCGACGAAAATGCCTTTAACGAGTGCACTGCTATTAAGAGCATCACTCTTCCCGATAGTCTTGACTACATCGGTAAATATGCCTTTGCCAATATGACTGCTCTTGAAAGCGCTTTTGTGCCTGCATCTGTGACTATGGTGGATGAGGGCATCTTTGCGGCAAGTGACAAGGTTACTGTCAAGTGCGTTAAGGACAGTGTTATCTATGATTATGCAACAGCCAATTCTATGAAGGTGGAAGTGGTAGAATAATATGGCAAGGAAGAAAAAAAGAGAGCTGTGCCTCGGTGCCTTCCTTGTGGCAGGAGGCTGTCTTGTTCGAAGCATACAGCTTGTGGGTGCTTATTTCGGTGCCGGCTTCGTCTCCCTGAGATGGCTGTATGTAACGATGCTGTGCCTGCTGTGCGGCGGCTTTGCTGTGCTTGCTTATGAGAAAAAAGGAAAAGCTTCGTTTTTTGCTATTGCATCGTCGGCTGTGTCTCTGCTTTCTACAGTGATGGGTAATATGTCCTCGGGCGATGATCTGCTTCGTATCCTTTCTGCAGTGTTCCTTGTGGCAACATTTGATTTGGCAGGCCTTTATTGTGTATTTGCATCGGAGGATGACACGCTGAAAAAGGTGTGCGGAGTTACCGTCATTTTGCTTGCTGTTGCTTGCGGTATCTTCGCGGCAGGTTTGACCGTTTCTCCCGTGATAACGCTCATTGTACTTCTGGCTGCTTATGTTCTCACAGGCGTGGCCGTATTGATGTGAATGTGATATTGATTTATAATTTGGGGGAAACCTCTCTTTCGCAGAGAGGTTTCCCCCAAACCCCTTTCCAGAGAACCTATAATATATTACAGTGGGCTTGTGTTATTAATGATTGGAGCGCAAAAGGTTCAGATAGATGGCGGGGCTTAAATGTCTTTTTCCGCAAATTGCCATGGGCAATTTGTAAAGATAAGGAGATAAGTCAAGACGGACGGATGATCTCATCCGTCATTCTTGACTTGCTCCTTATCACTGCGACTGCGTCGCAGACGGAAAAAGATATTTAAGCCCCGCCATCTGTCTGAACCTTTTTAGTAATACCGAAAAATAAACCCAAGAGGGCAGTGTAAAAAGGTTTGGGGGCGTGGGGGGATTTCCTCAAAATCCCCCCACAAAAAGAAGCAAACACCTTAAAACTATTCAACATTAGAACTCAGGAGTATAAGAGACCTGAGCGGATCCCTTGTCCTGAGAGAAGCCGTCAAAGCCAAGACTGAGAGCTTCCTTTAATACCTGATCATATTCAAAGGAAGTGATCCTTCTTTTAAGGGCGGGTACAGAATCGGGGGCGAATTCAGGGGTGTATTGACGCATAAGACTAAGGATGATCTTGCTTGGATCTACCGCCTCTGCAGCAAGACGAAGGGCGGCCATGCTGTCTTTACGTCCGCCCGGAAGAACAAGATGGCGAAGGATGATACCACGCTTCATCATACCGTCGGTGCCGAAGATAGGATCGCCCACGCTTCGGTACATTTCGCTTAGAGCGGACATAGCCACCTGTGGGTAATCGGGAGCGGCGGAATAAGCTTTGGCGAGCTCAGACGTGCCGTATTTAAAATCAGTTAAAAAGATGTCGGCATAGCCATTTAATTTTGCAATAGTCTCAGCTTTTTCGTAGCCGCCTGTGTTGAAGATAACGGGCAAAGAGAGCATTGGCTTTGCAATGTCAAGGGCATCTATTATTTGAGGGATAAAGTGAGTGGGTGTAACTAAATTAATATTGTACGCGCCTGCGGCTTCAAGGCGGAGCATCGCATCAGCAAGCTGACGGGTGGTGAGAGCATCACCGATTCCGCCGCCGCTTATCTTTTTGTTTTGACAGTAGATACAGTGAAGAGGACAGCCGGAGAAAAAGATAGTGCCACTTCCGCGCTTGTCGTCACTTTTTCCGCTGATTACGGGTTCCTCAAAATGATGGAGCATTATCTTGGAGACTCTCACCTCGGCACCTTCGCCGCAGTAGCCCCTCTTTTCCAATCTGTTAACGCCGCATTCTCTCGGACATACGGCGCAGGCACTTAAATTAAATGTGGTCATTGTAATATTTCTCGGTTGGTTGTTGATGGTTGGTTTTTTAGGGGGTCTCGTCATTGTAGGGAGTAACGAAATGCTTAAGCCGTACGAAACGGCGGGCTGACGACTACGGGGTCCTCAAAACAAGCCCCGCGAGTTTTGGGGTTCACGTCAATCCGCCCTACAGAGACAGAGGGCACGTTCACCGAAGCCGATTGATGCGGGCGATCATTGATCGCCCCTACAGGCTAAATGGGCGTCTCCACCCAACCGTAGGGGAGAGCATTGCTCTCCCGCTTAAATGAATTTAAGCCGCACGTACCCAAGACCCCTGTAGGGCGGCTTTAGTAAAGCCGCCGTAACGATAAGTTTAAGCCGTACGAAACGGCGGGATGAGGGCATCCCGCCCTACAGAGACGGAGGGTACGTTCATCGAAGCAGGGCGTGCAGGCTTGTGAATTACAAACCCAAGACCCCTGTAGGGCGGCTTTACTAACGCCGCCGTAACGATAAGTGTAAGCTGTACGGAGCGGCGGGCTGGCTCAGCCCGCCCTACAGAGACAGAGGGCACGTTCATCGAAGCAGGGCG
>JAFUMU010000076.1 GCA_017482495.1 Clostridia bacterium
GGCTAGCGCTCTAACCAACTGAGCTACCGGGCCATTTGGTGGAAACAATAGGGCTCGAACCTATGACCCTCTGCTTGTAAGGCAGATGCTCTCCCAACTGAGCTATGCTTCCATCTCTTTGCCGCTTTTCTCACGCGGCTTGATTATTATAACAAATACCTATACGTTTGTCAACACATTTTTTCAACTTTTTTTGTATTTTTTTCGGTTTTACATTTTCAACAAAACACAGTTTTTTCGTTTACAAATCTTGTGCTTTATGATATAATCTTATCAGCTTTTTTATGAGGTGAATTATGTACAGATTTAATTGTGACTACCTTGAAGGTGCCCATCCCGAAATCATTCGTCGCCTTTCCGAAACCAACTTGCAACAGACAGCCTCTTACGGTGCTGACGAATATAGCGAAAGAGCTCGAGAAAAAATAAAAACAGCCTGTCAATGTCCAAATGCCAAAGTATATTTCCTTGTTGGCGGCACTCAGTCAAACTATGCTGTTCTTGATTCACTGCTTAAAAACTATGAGGGCGTTATTTCTGCAGACACGGGGCATATCAATGTTCACGAAGCAGGCGCTATCGAATTCTCCGGTCATAAGATTCTGACCATACCCGCACACGACGGCAAGCTGGACCCATGTGATGTTGAAAAATACCTAAACTCATTCTACGCTGATGGCACCTATCCACACATGGTACGTCCCGGAGCTATTTATATCTCCCATCCCTCTGAGTACGGTACACTTTACACAAAAGATCAACTCATATCACTCAGAGAGCTTTGCGATCGATTTGGAATGAAGCTATATCTGGACGGAGCCCGCCTCGGCTACGGTCTTGCTGCAGAAAACACAGATGTCGGTCTTCCCGAGATCGCAAAATACTGTCATGCATTTTACATTGGGGGAACAAAGGTTGGGGCACTGTTTGGTGAAGCTGTTGTGTTCACTGATGAGAGTGACGGGAATTATTTTTTTACAGAAATGAAACAACACGGTGCACTTCTTGCCAAAGGCAGGATACTTGGGCTTCAGTTTGATACTCTTTTCACCGACGATCTTTACTTTAATATCGGACGTCATGCTATCTCTCTTGCAATGAAGATCAAACGTGAATTTACCAAAAAAGGCTATCTCACATATCTTGACTCATACACTAATCAGCAATTCTTCATTCTTGAAGAAAGCAAGCTATGTGAGCTTCTTGAGAAAGTTATTATCGACGATTGGGGACCTATGGGAGCCGGAAAGCGTCTCGTGCGTATAACCACCTCCTGGGCAACTACAGAGGAAGCTGTAGACTATCTGATATCATTAATATAACAAAGAAGCGCATCCTACGGGTGCGCTTCTTTTTGTTTATTCAAAAATACTAGACTTTTTCTTTCTTGTTACAAAGAGGCATACAAGAATTGCTGCACTCGCACCAAAGAGGATAATGGGTGTGATCATACTATCACCTGTAGGGGGAGCTGAGGGAGGAGTATAATCATATATATTCTCAAATGCGCATTCAACTGCTTCTGCGGTTTTTCCATTTACAGTAATCGCTGTTTCAAGAACATTATCCATCTCATTAAGGATTATCTCCACAGAGATATCATAAACATTTGTATCATAGGTTACGTGATCCTTAGCCTCATTCTTTTCATGCAACTTGTAATTAAATGTCTTGCCTGCATCCTCCGCAGAGAAGTTAAGCTCTACATTAGCATTACCATCTTTATCAGAAACAAGAACTATCTGCTTGCCGCCGTCGGTATCTTCTAGGATGAATCGGAATCCCTCGGGTCCTATTTCCTCTTCTCCCTTATTAATTACAGTCTTATCTACAGAAAGGTTTACCTTTACATCTTCGGGAATAGGCTTGATCTCAGGCACGAATGTGTTATTAAACACAACTTCCATAGCAAACATTCCATTTGCTTCGTCCTTGGTTACTGTAATATTCTGGGCTACTACAACATCAACCACATCCAATTCGCCGTCCATATCAGGGTCGCCTACAACAACGTTGAAGTGGTTAACGGACTTATCATAGTCGATCTCATCAAGCGCTCCTTCTATCTCGGAAACGCGGAAAGAATATGTTCCTGCTTCGGAGAATTCCAGTGAATGGATAGTATCGCTGAAATCAAACTTATTGAAATCAGTATTCTCAGCGTCGTATGTTACAGTTTCAATTCCTATATCCACCCATTCTCCGTCTTTATTCTTAAATTCAAGAAGGAATGAGAATGTGTCGCCTTCCTGCCAATCTCTACCCTCAAGCACCTTAGTACCTGTAAGATCGACATTTTCGGCAGACGTCTTATCAGGAGTGTAAATATTAGTAATATCAATAACAACTGATCCGCTTGAAGGGATAACAGCTTCCTTGGTATCCTCGCCGTCCTTGACAGCAAAGCCCTTACCCATAGAGTCTGTAACCTCTGTTACCTTTACCTTAGTACCCTCATCAAGATTCTCGATGCCCACAGGAGCCCCTGGCTTAACAAAAACCGTCAAAACACCGTTTTTATCAGTGGTGACCATGCCCTCAGAAGTCTCGATTTTGGTATTTGCATAGAAAGTGCCCAAATCAACTTTAAATTCAAATTTAACATCATCAGGATAAACATAATCATCTCCAAAGGGATGCTCTACCGTTTTGTTAAGGATAAGGTCGCTGACAAGTCCCTTGAACGGAAGAAAAATGTTTATAATAGAGTCAGTTTTAGTGACAACGAATGCCATAGTAGTCTGCATAGTTGCTGTAAAAAGCATAATAAGCGCCACAAGTAACGCAGATATTCTGAATAATTTACGAGTATTCAAAATCGTACCTCCTTTTTAAATCTCGAAATCTTATTCGGCAAGCAAAATGCACGAATCCATCATACACTTTGCTTGCCGCCACTCCCGAGGGAGTGGGGCAAATAATATAATTACTTATTATTGTAAATAACTGTTACGCCGTCGTGAGTAGCCACACCATAAGTGCAGTAACGATGATCGGCGGGTCCACCATAAAGCTGGTCAAATACTAAAAGAACATGATGATCCTCGCCTGCATTATGAACGTGATTATCGTCTACAACAGTATTGCCGTTAGCGTCTGTAGGATGACCGTAACGAATGTTAGTGTATGCATCTACGCTGGTTCCTGCCTGAACGCGCACATAGGGATAACCCGTACCTGCAAACTCGCAGTAAGTGTAATTTGCCCAATCACCGTAAATAACAGTTACGTTTTCACATGTGAGATTGGGGGCTGCTGCATTAGTAACAGCATCGTCAGTAGCAGTATGACCGGTTCTACCGATGAGCATACCGCAGTTACGATATGCATACCACTGGTAAGCAGAAACTACGTCGTTAACAGCGTCAATTCTGCAGGCAACAGTACAGTCCTTCATATAGTAATTTCCGCTCGCTCCTGCGCCGCCAATGATGCCGCCGCTCGCGTTGCCAAAGTCGCCCCACTGACCGCCAATAACCGTGGATTCGTCGATGTTGCAGTTGATGTACTTATGATCACCGCTCGCCCAACCAACAATTCCGCCTGCATAATACTGATAGTCAGCAACATCAGAATTCTTTACAGTTATATTCTCAAATGTACAATCACCGTAAGCAGTAGCAGCAACAGTACCACAGAGACCATTCTCACCGGAAATGCTTGCGTTATCCATAACGAGATTCTTAATGGTCGCATTCTCAACGAGGCCAAACAAACCAAGACCCAAGTCATCATAGTAGTAACCGTTATCAAGAGCCCATGTATTCTGGCTCATGTTAGCAATTGTGTATCCTCGACCGTCGAATGTACCCTTAAATGCAGCATCATTTCTATAAGAACCGATGGGATCAAATACATGGCCTGCAAGGTCAATATTATTGCCAAGAGTTACAGTTTTACCCTCAAAGGTTTCGCCTGCATCTACAAGCTTAGCAAAAGCTGCAAGTTCAGCCGCAGAGGTAATTACATACTCATCGGCATCCTTAACAACGTATTTGCCATCTGCACCAATCACAGGCTCGCCGTCTGCATCTAAAGAACAGAACATAGCGAAATCTGCGCTTGCACCATCCCAATAGGAATAAGGTGCATAGTCACCATTAAGACCGGCCCACTGCTCCTTGTAAGCTTCAACAGCCTCAAGAGCTGTAGCGAAGCTGTCCACCTGACAAGCATAAGCGTTAACAAATATGATGGGATTGCCATCTTCGTTGATATTCCATTCAAGAGGTGTTACCTCACCGTTCTCAACGTGAGCAAGGTTACCCTCAGGATCGATATCTATATGGTCGTCCATATAAACCTTATAGATAACATCCTCTGTTGTTACACCGGGCGTGAGAACTGTGTCATAGCATACTATGTAGAGATTGTACTTAACACCGTCAATTGTTACGGTATCAATGTTCCACTCGCCGTCCTTCATCCAATTCCACTTACCTTCTGCAACAGAATCAGCATTGTAATTGAAGTGAACTACATTCTTAGATGCATCATCACTGTCGAGCGCTGCAGGAATTGCGATCGTTGCCCAAACCCAAGCATCATTTTTACCTGTGTTTGTAATAGTGGGCTTCTTTGTGATATCAACACCGGGTATAAGCTCAGAACCGTGAGCAAAATCTTCGTTGAGTCTGATATCAACATTACCAATAGTAAAAACATTGGTCTTCGCGTCTCTGTCTGTGAGGTATGCAAGGGTTCCGCCGATAGCGAGAGCTGCAACCAGCACAAGACTGAGAGTTGTCAAAAGAATCTTTTTCATTTGACGTCTCCTCCTTATTCGATTTTTCAGCATTAACAAACGGACCGCGCTCCGTGTAATGCTGTCAAATCCGGAGGCAGTTTATCTACTAATATTAAACGTCGAGGTTTTCGTCAAAATGACGAATCCGAGAGGTCTATACCCCCCCCCCGTTGTTCATGATGCCAATTTGTGCAATTTTCATAATTATTTTTCCTCTCTTGCATTTTATCGGCTTTCGCCGTTTTATTTGATCGGCGATGAAAAGGTATATTGTTTTTGCACTGCCTGCAACTCGGGCTAATATACCCTTTCATCGCCGCCCATCCATAATGGATGGGGGTGTTTTTTATTTAGTCCAGGGGTGTGCACTTCCGAATGTTGCGTCAAATGCGGCATCGACAGTTTTGAATCCTGCCGCCTGCACGCCCTGGGAAATTGCGATAACATTATATTCCTCGCCCATCATATTGATCTCTTCCATATCTGTATCGTTATCAAAGAACAACTGGAGAAGACTGGGACGTGTTGTTTCTCCCGTTGCGATCTTACCGCCGGGATGAACTGAGTCAGTTCCTGTATATGTGGCGCAGATCACGTAGTAATTAACACCGTCAATTTCTACAGGTGTTGTATCCCACTCAGACCATGTCCAATGAGTATCGTTGATATTGATATGCATTATCTCATCAAAACGATCAAAGGAAAGCTCTCCTGCTTCAAAAGCAAACCAAGTGCGCACATATGCTTCGTTTTTGCCTGTATTTTCAACAAACACGAATTTGTCGATCACATTCTGAATATCGCCGCTAAAAAGTGTACTTGAACCTCCTGTAGGCCACATCTGAGGCTCTGCGTCCCATTCAATAGTATCATAGACTGCGGGATAAAATGCCTTACCGTTTGTAAAAGGCTCGAGACCGTATTCATCAAGAGATCTGGTCTGCGCCTTTCTCTGAAGCTCAACTTGCTCGATCTTTATCTGACCAAAGGTAAACACATTTACCTTACCGTCTCTGTCAGTAAGAAACGCGATAGTTGCCGAAATCGCTATAGCCGCCACAAGTGTGTATGCTATACCAAGCAATACCGCTTTCTTTACATTAATTTTTTTCATCTATATACTCCTTTCGGGTTGCCGTTTCGGTGATGAAAGCGCACATAATCAATCTTATATACCCTTTCATCGCCGCCCATCCCGAAGGATGGGGGCAATTAATTTTTTTAATTATTTACGAACGTCGCAGGGGGTTGCCTGATCTGCACCGTTAACAGTGCATGTGATCTCATCCTGGAGAGTGATCTTTATGTTCTCTCTGCTACCCTCGAATACTGTATCTGCGTCGTAGTTGAATACTACTGTGCTTCCTGTGTTTGTAGCACCTTCATCCCAAATGTCGATACCTGTTGTACCACCCTTGATTGTGGAATCCTTGATATCAAGTGAAATGTGCCAGAGGTTGGCAAGATATGCCTGGATACCGATATTGCCACCTGTGATATCACAGTTGACCATAGAACCGATTCTGCCGGCACCGTTCAGGAAAATACCGTTTGATGTTGCATTGATCTTAACGTTCTCCATGCTTCCGATTGCAAGCTCACTTGTAGTACGATAGCACTCAATACCGTTTGTTACGCCGTTGATTGTAACATTCTTGATAGAACCAACGTAGCTATCGCCGCTCTGGATAGCAATACCGGCCTTTGTCTTGCCTGCTGTTTCTGCAACATTGATAGTTACGTTTTCAATAGCACCAACCTGGAAAGCCTTAATAGCTGCCGTGTTACCTGTATGGTTGATAGTACCGTTAATGATGGATGCGCCACCCTTAAGGTCGATACCGCCCCAACCGCTCTCTGTTGTGATTGTATTACCGTCAAGGTTAATGGTAACAGCCTTTTCTACTACAAGTTTATCAGCTGCATCAGATCCGGCAATAATTGTATCCTCTTCGAGAGTAATGATATCTCCGTCCTCTGCGTTTTTGATAGCAGTCGCAAGAGATGCCTTATCTGTTCCTGTAACCTGGATGTTCTTGGGCTCTACGTATTCAGCACCACCGTTTGCGCCCCACTGAACACCGTATGCATCCATTGCTGCATATACATCATCAAAATTCTCTTCCTGAATTGCATATGCGCTTACGTGCATTTTAGGCATTGTGTTAACATTCCACTTAAGATCCTGTGTATTGCCATTTTCAACCCAGTAAAGGTTTCCTTCGGGGTCGATGTCAACGTGTGTATCAAGGTATACCTTGTACATTGCGCTGTGTGCAGTAGTTTCGGATGCCTTAAGTACGTTCTTATAAGCTACTGTGTAAACATTGTACTCAACAGTATCAATTGTTGCTGTATCAATCATCCACGCGCCATCCTTTGTCCATGTCCAAACATCAAGAGACTCTGATGTCATATTGAAATGAACAATGTTCTTGGACGCATCAGTTGCATCATCAAGCGCCTGAGGAATAGCGATCTCTACCCACACCCAAGCATCATTCTTGCCTGTGTTAGTAACTGTTACATCCTTTTTGATGTCAACTCCGGGAATAAGCTGAGAGCCCTGAACGAAGTCATCATTGAGTGCAATGTCAACATTACCAACTGTGAAAACGTTGGTCTTTGCGTCTCTGTCTGTAAGGTATGCAAGTGTTCCGCCAATAGCGAGAGCTGCAACCAGTACAAAACTGAGAGCTGTCAGAAGAATTTTCTTCATCTTCATTTCTCCTTTAAATATTTTTTCGTCTTTCGGCGATGAAAAGGTACGATTCTTACTCATCATACCCTTTCATCGCCGCCTATTGACGGATTATCGTAAAACGACAACCCGCCAATAGTACGATTATGATACTTTAGGGCTCAACAATCTTTGTAGCGCCTGTTACTGTTACAAGGTCAGCATAAGCAGCACTTGCTTCGTCAACCCATACAGCGTTTGTGCTGTCAGCAACAACACCGGAAATATCAACATTATTGATAATAACGTCAGCTCCTGCTACAGACTTAACAAGGATCGCAGACTTCTCTTCAGTCTTGAAGGTTGTGTCATTCACTACGAGAGTTACCTTTTCGGGAGCATCTACGTACTGCTCATCGATCTTGATACCACGACCGTCTGTGCAATCGAGCATATCAATTGTACATCCTGTAAGAGTAACAGTCTGACCGTTAGGCTGGATCCAAAGTGCGTATGTATCAGATGTATTTGCATCGTTGATAATTACGTTATTAAGTGTACCTGCAGCCTTAAGCGCGATAGCCTTATCAGACTTTACGTTATTAAGCTCAACATCGCAAGCAAAGTTAAGGTCATGTCTGTTCCAAGGACCGTTGTTGTAACCGGAACTTGTGATGTTAGCGTTATTAATTACAAGCTTAGCGCCGTTTGTTGTAACGTTGTTCCAGTCAGAATCCTTCTGATTGAATGTGATTGTATGTCCGTTACCGTTGATAACGATAGTCTCTGTATTCTCAGAGCCCATAGCGTTCTTATCCCAAGCAGCTACGTCATAGGTAACATCACCTTCAAGGTTAACTACGATCGTCTTTTTATCTGCTGTTACTGCAGCAGCAAAATCCTCAGAGGTATCTACACTGCTAAGAGCCACGTGTCCGTCAGCCCAAGGATGTGTAGCTACAGATGCATCACCGAATGCTGCATCGAGAGCCTCCTCTGCTGCATCAAAACCATCTGTCTGAACAGCCTGGGAGAATACGAGAATATCGTATGTTCCGTTTGCGTTGCCGTCGATTGCATCAACGTCCTCGTTTGTTGCTTCGGGTCTCATGTAAACCTGGAGAAGGCTTGCATATGTTGTTGCATCGGGAGCAAGAATACCTGTGGGGTTGGACTTAGGTCCGAGGTATGTAGCACACTTTACAACGTATGTGTTACCGTCGATCTCAACATCAGTTGCTACTGTTTCCCAGGACCAATGATCGGCATTTGTATTTGTCATTATAACATCAGAGAAATCCTCTGCTGCTACTCCGCCCTGCTCGAATGCGAACCATGTACGAACGTATGCATCGGACTTGCCTGTATTCTTAACGAATACGAACTTATCCTGAACGTTTCTTACACTGTCGTCAAAGAGCTGGTTGGAGCCGGGAGCACCGATCTCGCCCCAGGACTGCTGATGGCTTGTAGCACCGGAAGCATCCTGAGAGCCGTTTCTGTCGTCCCACTTGATGTCGCCATCCTTGAATACTGCGGGAAGAAGGGGCTTAGCCTGTGTGTACTCCTGTACCTTGTCAGCTGTGTAGCCATACTTGTCCACTTTGCCTGTGGAAACCCACTTGCCGTCCTCATCAACAACTCTTTCATATTCAAGCTGATCTATTTTGACCTTACCGAGTGTCATAACGTTTACATCTTCGTCTGTAGATGTAAGCCAAGCAACTGTACCACCGATCGCAAGACCAATAGCAAGAACGTAGCTAAGAGCGATAAGAACTACTTTCTTTGTCTTCTTCATGATTTTCTCCTTTACAGAATTTATTTACCGTTTGTAATTCTTTTTCAAACGGCAATCAAATATCACAAGGCGTCTTATGATATTTGATTGCCGCCACTCTGTGGAGTGGGGCAAGTAATAGCCTGTTCAGTCAGCCCAAGGATGCTGATCTACTGTTACGTCGTAGAAAGCCTCATCAAGTGCTTCATCTGCAGAATCAAAGCCGTCCGCCTGAACGCCCTGAGATACTACAAGAATATTGAAGATGCCGTCTAAGAGCGCTACATCTTCATTTGCTGCCTTCTTATCAAGGAACACCTGAAGAAGTGAAGGCCTGGATATCTCACCGGGAACGAGAATCTCGTTGTAAAGTGCCTCATAGATCAGATAACGAACGCCGTCAATAGTTGTAAATCCGATCTCAGTCCATGTGAAGCAAGAGTTACCGGTCATATTGAGGTGAAGAAGCTCATCGCTGAAACCTTCAGGACACTCAACTGCAATAATTGTACGGTAATATGCATCTACGCTACCTGTATTTTTAACGAATACAAATTTATCCTGAACGTTCTTTATATCCTTGCTAAAAAGCTGGTTGGAGCCGGGCGCACCCACCTCGCCCCATGACTGCTGATCGTCATCCCATGCAATCTCATCATATACTGCGGGGATGATCACCTTATCCTGAGTATACTCCTGAAGGTCGTCGGGAGAATAACCATATTCATCTGTTTCACCTGTAGCAATATAGTTTCCGTTTTCATCCGTAACTCTTTCATATTCAAGCTGCTCGATCTTAACGTTACCAACTACCATTACGTTTACGTCCTCATCTTCGGACACAAGATAAGCAAGAGATCCTCCGATTGCAAGAACTGCAACAAGGAAGAAGCTAACTGCCACGAGTAATGACTTTTTCATCGTTTTTACTCCTTTTGTCTTATATATGGTCTTTAAACCTTACACTTTTTCGCATTTCAGCGATGAAGAGATACGATTCATATTCATTCATATATGAGTCGTATCCTTTCATCGCCGCCACTCCCAAAGGAGTGGGACGATATATCAGCTTAGTTGATCAAACTAATTAACCGATAACTGTTGCATTAGCAGTGTTACTTACAACAAGTGTACCAACATTATCAGCAGTGATAGCAACACCGTCGATAGTGCAGTTTTCAAATGTAACAGCAGCTCTTGCATCTATCTGGAAGCCTGCCTCAAAGTCGCAGCCTACGAATGTTGTAGGAGCGTAGGGACGCATATATGCGTAACCGCTGCCCTCGCCAAATGTGCAATCGATGAACTCTGCATCGCCGAGAGTTGCTGCGTAGCTTGTCCAGCCGTAGAACTTACAATCTGTAGCTGTAAGCCCCTGTCTTGAACCCTGGTCGCAGGAGATAGTATAAACTGTACCTGTAGTTGTTACATTGTTAAGAACAACGCGCTCAGAGTGTGCACTGTTGTGGTTGATGAAGATACCACGGAAGGAGCCTGTAACTGTGATGTTCTCAATAAGGCCGCCTGTTGTGTTAATACCGGAGTCCCATGTACCGCCTGCACCCTTGATATCAAGAGTATGGCCGTTACCGTTGATTGTCTGACCGTTCTTAACATTGATACCTGTCTTACCGTATGCATTGCTCATGCCTGCGGGATCGATCTTAACATCATCTGTAAGGATAACGCTTTTACCTTCCTCGAGAGCAGCTACGAGCTGGTCTGCTGTGGAAGCTACAGCGGGAATGTTTGTACCGTCAATCCAAGGATGATTTGTAGCTGTGATATCACCGAAAGCTGCATCGAGAGCTGTTTCTGCATCGCTGAAACCTACAGTCTGAACTGCCTGAGAGAATACGAGAATATCGTATGTGCCATTCTTGTTGCCATCGAGAGCTTCAAGATCCTCATTATCTGCTTCTGCACTAAGGTAAACCTGACCAAGGCTAGAATATGTATATTCGCCTGCAGGAAGAACACCGTCAACATGACGTGTATCGGAACCATTGTAAATTGCTTCAAATACATCGTAGTTGTTGCCATCGATCTCAACGATACCGATATTATTCCATTTCCAGAAATCGCCTGTGCTGATGCCGATAATATCCTTTGTGTTTGAGCCATACTCAAGCGCAATGATAGTACGAACATAAGCAGAAGACTTGCCTGTGTTCTCTACAAGAACAAACTTATCCTGTGCATTCTCGATACCTGCGAATACTGCCTGAGCACCGGAAGCGCCTTCAATCTGGTCAAAGGGAACGAGTGTACCCCAACCTGTGATAGAGCCTGTGATAGGATAGATAGGCTTAGCCTGAGTAAATTCCTGAAGTTTATAGCCTTCGCCATACTTTGCAGATGTAACCATTTCATAAGTTCCGTCTGCCTTAAGCACTCTTTCATACTCGTGCTGAGCGATCTCAACGCCGGGCATTACCATTACGTTTACATCTTCATCTGTAGATGTAAGGTAAGCGATTGTGCCAGCGATAGAGAGAGCAGCAACGAGGACCATGCAAAGAGCTGTGAGAAGAATTCTCTTGATCTTCATTTTCTTTCTCCTTTTAAGTAAAAATATAATATTTGGTTCGCTTATTCAGCGATGAACAGATACAATTACGTATAACAATTATATCCGTTCATCGCCGCCACTCCCGAGGGAGTGGGACGATTATCTAATTCGACTAATCAATATACATCTACACCATCAACGATTACATTGAGCTTATCTGTTCCCATGGAATTCTTGTTAGCCCAAAGTGTTGTACCGGTATTGATACCCTTATCGTTTATCTCATATCCGTTTACAACTGTATTGTTAACAACAAGTTTATAGGATTTGCCGTAATCGTTACCGATCTCAATAGCAGCCTTAAGGTCTGTTAAACCACCATTGTCATTGAATACACAGTCATTGATTGTAAGATTTGTATCTGTTGTTCCGTAAAGGAGCATAGCCTTGCCGTCAGAATTAAACACACAGTCATTGAATGTAGCTGTTGTTGCACCCCATGTCCAGATGTTATAAACATCACCGGATACGTTGAATGTGCAGTTGTTGAACTCGCTTTCATCATACAGTGTGAATGTGCCGTTTATAGTACAGTTATTATATGTAGCCTTGCAACGAGCATAGCCTGTGTAAGTGTGGCTATCAGTATTTATAACAACATTCTCGAATGTTACTGTGGATCCATCGAGGCTGTAATCACATCCCTCATAAGAACCGTCATCCTGTGTTGCGATTACTGTATCACCGTTACCGATAATGGTGAGTGTCTTCCCCTGAGCAGTATCGGGAACGACGTAATTGCCGTCATCGAGAATAATTGTATCAGCACCACTCTTTATTGCTTCATCAAACTCAGTATTGTTAGATGCTCTATACGCATTCATGTTGATAACAACATCACCTGTTGCCTCAACAGCAGCTCCATTGTAGATAGAACCTACATAAGAGTTTACTGTTGTATCATCAGCAGTACCCTTATAGTCGTGTGTGTTGTCCTTTGTAATTGTTACATTACTTACAGAACAATTTACAACAGAATTATAGCTTGCACCTGCAATCGCACCGATATCGCGGTAAGCAATAATACTTACGTCCTTAGCCGTACAATCAGAAATTGTACCCTTTGTAGCATAACCTACAATAGCGCCCGCCTTATCGCCGTTATCCCATTCGCCGATATATTCGGGGAAACATACGAGTGTAGCATTTTCTACGTGGCAATTGCTGATAGAACCTTCAATGGAGCCTGCGATTACGCCTGCCCAATGAGCTGTTTCAACCTTTGCATTCTTTACAGTGAGATTTTTGATACTGCCTGTAACAGCGCCGAAGAGACCGGCACCCTTGTTTGTATCGGACACTCCATCAACTGTATTTACATTGAGGTTATAAACTGTATAACCCTGTCCGTCGAATGTACCCTTGAAAGTGGAATTTTCAGCAACACCGCTTGTATTGATCATGCGGCCTATAGGTGTCCATGCCTTATTACCAAGATTGATATTGGCTTCGAGCTTAATAGTTTTGCCGGAGAAATTGTTTCCACCGTACACAAGCTGTGAAAGACCCGCAAGCTTTTCGGCAGAGTCAATTACAAACACTGTTTCATCTTTATCATACCAAGAAGTATCTGCTTCATCTTCCCAAGCGTCAAGTGAGGGATAAGTATCACCCGCGAGAATCGCAAAAGCTACCTTTGCGTGTGCTTCGGAGCCATAATTCTCAAGGCTGGGCATATTATCAGCCTGAATAGCAGATGCTGTTACATCAACCTTAAAGTTATCGAACATTGCGAGCTGAGCCTTGTTGAACTCTGCAGGAACATTGAAACCGTTAAAGAGTGTTGTAGATTCGCCTGCCTCGAGAAGTATATAGTAAGCGTAGCGAAGCTCATACTTACCCATATTCTGGCTATAATAACCGTGGAACTTTCCGTTTTTTAATATCTCAGCACTTGATTCATTCCAGTTGCCAACATATGCATTTGTATAATCTGTGATTGTCTTTACAGAATCCACCTGCATTACATGCTCAGGCATATCGTCACCTGTAATAGTGAGACGCATACCAAGACTATCATATTCAGCGTTCTTCTTAGTATAGTTGAGTCCCCAACCTTCGAACACTTCATCGTAGATAGCCTGGATCTGCTCTTCAGAATAGTTATAAGGTGCTTTTTCGTATACTTCATCAATAGCCTTGTTTATTGCGAGCACGTTGTTGAGATTTACGTCAACGCGAACATAGGCAGCATGTGTGCCTGTGTTTGTAACTGTTACTTCTTTTTTGAGCACATCACCGGGCATTACACCGGAATATGTAGCGCCTGCATCAGTTTCAACAACCTTACCTGCGCCTTCAACACCAACTTCTTCATCAAGAAGGATACTGATATCACCAACGGTTACAACATTGGACTTCTTCTGTCCGTCAACCGTGAGATATGCAAGTGTTCCGCCTACGACCATTGCTGCAACAAGCACAAGGCTAAGGCTCACTAAAAATATCTTTTTCATTTTTTACCTTCATTTTTCGGCAGGTTATCTGCCTTTAATCTTCAATTACTTAACGAGAGCCCACGCCTCTGCCGCTGTATTGATAGCCTCGATATCTGCGTCGCGCTGTACAGCATATGCTGTTACAACAAGCTTGGGATAATCGCTCTTACCTTCAGCATCAAGTTCGTTGAGCATTTCCTTTGTAACGTCGCCCTTTACTGTTACCTTATTATCCTTGATAACTGCAAATTCTGCATCTGCATCAGACTTTGTTACTTCGCGGTAGTATACACCTTCAACACCGTCAAGTGCGATCCAGCCGTCTGCCATTTCATACTCCATAAAGTCATCAAAATTCTCAGACTTCTCCATCTTTACGAACAGCCAGGAGTCTTCGCTGTTTGCCTTAACTGTTACCACAGGGTCCTTTTCGATTGTATTGCCGGGAACCATGATGTATTCGTTTGTAAGGTCATCTCCGTCGCCATCGCCTGTATCAGACTCTTCAAGAGTGATATTGATATCACCGTATGTAAAAGTGTTTGTTACAGACTCTGTCTTTGCTACCAGCCATGCTACTGTACCGCCGATTATGCCGCATGCTGCAAGCGCAAGCGCTACTACCATAGCTATAACTTTCTTGTTTGCCTTCATTCCATGTTTCTCCTTTCTATAATTGATCGTTTATTATATTTCAACAGGTCTTGTAGGCTTTATCGCCTGATCTGTATGAAAACTTTTTTTGCAGATCATTTTACCTGATCGTTAAATGCCGCCCAAGCTGCGTCTGCATCTTCAAATCCTGTAGCCTGGATGGCATGTCCCTGAACTACGATTTTGAAGCCTTCTATAGACTTGAGATCTTCGTTTGTAAAGTCGCCGGGAAGTGTAAACTCGTCAAAGAGCGCATCGAGCACCACATCATCTGCGGCGTCTCTTGCATCTACGATCTCATAATAACGAAATTCATATGTAACTGTATTATCTCCGTTATCTGTGATCTCTACACAATTCCACACATCTCTGTCCCAACCTGCAACATAGTTCTCAGGAAGGAAGTCATCTCCGAGAATTGCCTTAAGCTCAGCAACCTTATTAAGTGTTACTGTCATTCTTACGTATGCTTCCTCACTTCCCTTCAGCACTGTCACTGTAGGATCTTTAGTGTAGGTCTGTCCGGGAACAAGGTGATATTCATTCCCCTTTACTCTGTCTGCGCCTTCAACAGGATCGCCGTCTTCATCAACGTCAGCCTCGTCAAGGTTAATATGAACCTGACCTACTGTGAAAGTGTTTACCACTTCCTGTGAGCTGATGAGGAAGGCTACTGTTCCCACAACTGCCATTGTGAGTGCAAGAAGCGCACTTGCCGCGATCAATATCGCTTTGGTGTTTCTTTTCATTACTCTTCCCCTTTCGGTTTATCTTCATTATTTTCTTTCTTGGTTTCTTCTGCAGTCTCATTATCTGCAGATTTTTCAGGCTTCTTCTTTTTCTTTGTATCCTTATCGTCTGTTATCAGCTCGATTATGATGACCAGAAGAAGCAATGCGGCGCCCACCGAAAGCCCCACATACAATCCCGGAGGCTGCTGGATATACGCAGCTACGTATCCAAGATACGGTATAGTGAACACAGGCTTACCAATGATCTGACTTGCATCCACGGGAGATGCGTCTTCGACCTCGTTTGCTACGCCCTTTGTCTTAAACTGAAGATGCGAGGGATCGCTCTCATCCTCTAAGATCTCAATGATCCTGTGGGTTGCGGTAGTATTTTCGGAAAGTCGGAAGGTTATATCGTCTCCAACCTTAAGCTCCGAAGGCTCTGCGTCTACAACGTAGATAACAGCTCCTGTGTGATACACAGGCTCCATTGAGCCGGACAGGACTGTATAAACCTGAACGCCGAACAACTTCACCCCAACCAATGCTACTGCAAATGCCACTACCGAGATCACTATGATCCATGTAATGATCTTCAGCACTACATTAAGTATTTTCTTTGCCATTTGTCTTTTTTCTCTCTTTTCAGCGCAAATAAGCCCCGACCAGGGCTTTTTCGAGAAACAGCATAGTACTCCATGCTATTTATACTGAATAATTATATCACCTATCTGTATAGAATTCAAGCTTTTTAGGCTAAATTTATAAACAAAATAAGAACAAATAAGCAGATAAATATGTGAATTATAACAATACTCTGAGAGCAACTCTCCCCAAATATAATTATATATTCGGATGTGACACAAGTCAATGCTTTGAGTCAAGATTAGACGTCACTTTATGTCGCCAAATACCGACACCTCATAACATTTTTCACAAAAAGCAGCTCGATACCGGTTCTTTTAACAAAATCATAATTATACAAACGCCGTTTTTAGTATGAATCCTATTAGGATATCTGCATTATTTTAACACATCCGAATAGGATATACAATAATAAACAGTAAAATATTTCGAGGAAAATATGAAAAACATAGATTATGGAATAATTGGTCAACGCATTCGCGACATACGAATCTCTAAAGAATGGACACAAGCTCATCTTGCAGAAATATCCGGCATAGAACCATCCAACATTTCTCACATCGAGCGAGCGGCAACAAAGCTGAGTCTGCCCACCCTTATAAGCATCGCCAATGCGCTTGGTGTAACTACCGACGAGCTCATATACGGTAATCTTCTGAAAAGCTCACACGTTTCCGTAAAAATGATAGACGAGCTGCTTTCCGATTGCTCAGCAGAAGAAATAAAGTCGATTGCCCTGATGATCAAAACCACAAAGACAATTTTGCGAAATAAAAAACACACATGACGGAGACACTTCGTAAAGAAGATGTCTCCAATTTTCTATTATGAAGAAAAAATGACACTTTCAAAAGCGGAAAGTATCATAGTGTGTTACATATTTTGAGAAAGGTAAATACTTGCCGTAAATAAAGCATATCTTTTTCGGCAGGCAAAGTTATATTGCGAACTAAAAGTTTGCAGCGATATTTTACAAGTTATATGAAAGCCTTGCGGCTTTCGTTATATTATATTCGCCGTGTAAACTGTCCGAAAGACAATATCACTTTGCGAAAGCCAAATATAACTGCGAAGCAATATAACTCGCCGTTAGGCGAATATAACTGAGGCACACTTCCTTGCGGAGTGTGCCTCAAAGGGGGCGTATTTTATTTCGCAAATAGATTTTTCAGATCTGTTATGTATTTCTCTGCATCAAAGGGATCAAGCACCGAGTCCTTTCTGAGATAAAGAGGATGGTGGGGATGCCCCGATTTTTTGGAACGCGCACCTGCTGTATACCATTTTGCTCCGTAGCTCTTCCCCAGTTCTATCATATCAAGTACGCAATCAGGAAGATACCGTCTTTTTTCTATTATGGTTCCCCATGCCGCCCACACAGCAGGCTCTCCCTCAGAGACCGACAGAACGTATTCAAACGCCTTCATATTTTCCTCATGAAGCCTTACATTAAGATCCTTTTCCATATGATCCGGGTCCGTTGCTCTCTGGGCATACACATTGAACATTATAAAGCTGTCATATCCGTTGCCGGCAGCTATTCTTTCAACACTTTTGAGGGTATTATCAAGATTATCCGGCTCTGCAGTCGAGGGATTGATACCGATGCATATAAGCGGTTTTTTTCCTCTTGTTCCAAGGATATATCTGTATTCCGAATAAAAATCGGGAATATACATCCACTTTTCTCTGTCGTAATCCTCCCTGCCCGAATCTGCCCTTGCATCCTCAAAGGACAGGACCTCTATATATTTCGTATCACTCTGCGGGATATGCATATATACCCTCCTTTACGATCCTGTACAGGCAATCTGTATCGTCTGCAAAATCTGTTGCGCCTGCCGCTTCAAGTTCCTCACTTGTTCTAAATCCCCACGTTACCATAACGCTGTCAACCCCTGCATTTCTTGCCGTCTCTACGTCCACCTCGGAGTCTCCGATATAGAGAATATGTTTTCCTCCAAGCACCCTTACAGCCTCGAGGACTGCATCGGGAGCAGGCTTTTTTCTGACTCCATCCCTCTCGCCCAAGGAAATATCAAACATTCCACTAAAGTAATGCTCTATGATCTCGGTCACGGCAAAATGTGCTTTATTTGACACAACTCCCAGCTTAATCCCCTCAGCTTTTAAATCAGAAACCAACTTATTTATCCCTGGATATGGGGCAGTGTTATCCATCGAGTGTTCCTTGTAATACTGCTTGAAATCTGCAAACACTCTTTCAACAACCTCGCTGCTGCTTCCTGCGGGAACTGCCCTTTTGATAAGGTTCAATATTCCGTTTCCCACAAAGGCTCGAACCTCCTCCAAGGTGCGCTCAGGGAGCCCGTTTAATTTCAAGGCATAGGAAACTGCCAGATGCAGATCTCCCAGCGTATCAAGCAATGTACCGTCGAGGTCAAATATAACTGTATCGTATATCATATCTTACTCCGAATATCATATTTCTTCCACAGTATACCACATATCGCCTTATCCTTCAAGCACCTGCAATTGACTTTTGATACAATATAAGATATACTGAAACAGACAAGGGGGTGCTTACTAATGGAAAAATATATGAGACTGGCTTTGGCGGAGGCAAAAAAATGTGCCTTGCTTGACGAAGTACCCGTGGGCGCCGTGATCGTCAAGGATGGAAAAGTGATTGCTGCCTGCGGCAACGGCAGAGAAACGGAAAAGGATGCCACCGCACATGCTGAGACGTCTGTTATAAGAGAAGCATGCAAATCATTAGGAGGCTGGCATCTGGCAGGATGCGAGCTGTATGTCACCCTTGAGCCCTGTCTTATGTGTGCCGGGGCTATCGTTAACGCACGTATCGCCAAGGTGGTATACGGCGCAAGCGACCCGAAATTCGGTGCAATGAGTTCTATGACAGATATAACCTCCCTTCCCCTCAACCACAAGCCGGAGGTTATTGCGGGAGTTCTTGAGGATGAATGCTCACAGCTTTTAAAGGACTTTTTCAAGGCCAAGAGAGAACGCGGCAGCAGATGGAAGAAATAACAGAGAGCCTTGCTTCGTATAGTCGAAGCAAGGCTCTTTTTATATTTTTGCAAGTGCGGCGTTTTTATATGTGGGGTCGTCGGTCACCTCGCAGATGACCTTGATCTCACCGGGGAAAACGATCTGGGAGTTTTCGTCACTGAGCTCTATCTCCATAATAGCCTTATCATCCCAGAAGGGATACACGTCTATTTCAAAATACTGACCCTCGTATGTAAGGCAATATCTGTTTTTTCTGATCTGCCTCTTAGCGGTATCTGCATTCATAAGAAGGCTTAAATATTCCTCCTTTGTCAGTCTGCGCTCAAGCTCAACACGCTTAAGATTACTTAGTTTACGCTTTACCGTCTCAAAATAGATATAATTTCCGCCTATACCTCTCTGACGTACACGCACCTCGTCATCACCGTCGGAATTGAGATAGGTTTGAATTATCTCCACCTTCTGACAGTTTGGCAAAGATTCCAGCCAATTGATGTCGGGATATTCTATAAGGAATTTACGTTCCACCTCAAGAGGCTCGGGCTCTCCGAGGAAAGATGCGATCTCCTTTATAAGGTTATTCATCTTGCCTTCAAGATCGGAGGTGTTATCTATTACTCTAAAATGAGGATGACCGGTCCAAGCAGAAATAAGCTTGTCATCAAGCTCTGCCGCCTGCTCTACAGTTTCTGTTCTTGCAGCATTATTAGCAAGTGTATAAAACTCCACAGCGCCCTTTGCAGCCGTTACAAGATGAAACACCGCTCCGTAGCTGTCTCTTAGCTCAACCTCGCTTGTCCCAAGGTCGCACACTACCTGTGCAAAATCATCTTCTGTCATATAAGCTTTATTATCAAGAGCACCTCTGTCGCAAACAATAAGCACCTTCTCTGCCGCCATTGTACGCGCCGCCATCTCGAATATTTTTTCCTTTTCAAGTTGGAGATACATCTGGCATCTCTGATACTGAGCATTGGTGCCGCAGGTCCAGGGGGCAACGCCGCCTCCGATAAGCTCAGTTGCGGTCTCGGGAACAAAGAGAACCGTATACCCCATCTGAGTAAAGGCATTCTGTATCCATGTCATTGCGGTAGACTTACCTCCGCAGGGGCCTCCTGTTACAACTATCTTTGTTATTTCCATTCAGTCCTCCACAGTATATTCAAACATTTCATAGTGAAGTCTTGTCCCCACATTTACTCCTGCGGGGAGAAGGGCAAGCGCGATAAAGAGGTCCTCGTCACATTCTCCGTTTTCATCACGAAGATATGCATATTCACCTTCTATTTTCACAACCAGATAATTTTTTGGTTCCATTATTTCTCACCTTTCTCAACGCCACGAACAAAGCGTATCTCACATATGTCGTCACCTCGTGCGATAGTCTTTGGCAGTTCAAGATGACATCCGAAGCTCTCCGCGATCCCTCTGTCACCGCACATAGCGTGGTCGCAAAGCTCTCTTATCTCCTCGTCTGTGCATCCCTGCTTCTGCCAAGCCTTAACAAGAGGACAGTAATGGAAGTCGATGTCCAGATTGTCATCTGTGCATCTCTGTATCTTCATCTCAAAAACAAGCTGCGCAGGCAAGGTAAACAAGGTCTTTTTAAGCCCCTTAAGGCTGTCTCCGCCTCCTGCCTTTCTGCGAAGATTTGCACCCTGATAAAGTCCGCAGCGCTTGATGGCGGCGGGAGCATAGTCCTTTGCCTCAAGTCCTTTTTTCTTTGCCTCGTCGCAAAGAAGATACATCCAGAGCGCTCTGTGCTCAAGCTGCTCTCTTATTGCCGCAAGAAGTCCGTTTTTGTACTTAGGTTCATTTTTGATACTCATTTTATTTTCTCCTTATCTTTCATGGTTTTATTGAGAAGCTCTGTCATAGCAAGCATAAGCACAGCAATGGCGAGAAGAAACACGGGATAAAATCCAATATTTATGTTGTCAGCAATAAGTCCGAACAGAGGGGGCATAAGGGTAGTACCCACGTATGCCGACGCCATCTGAATACCAACTATTGCCTGGGAATTTTCACGTCCGAAATTGGAGGGTGTTGCATGAATAACAGAAGGATAGACAGGAGCACAGCCTATACCTATAACTACCAATCCGCAAAGCACGAGGATATCAGTCTTAAGCGGTATACCCACCATAACAATACCGGCAATAATAGTTCCGATCCCTATTCTTATAAGCGTCTTATCTCCAAGCTTGTCTGCCACAAAGCCATTTATAAGACGTCCAAAGGTTATACCAAGATAAAAGAGAGAGGCAAAAAGCGCCGCAGTTTCAGCATCAACGCCTCTTGATTCTACCAAATAGCTGCTTGCCCAAAGCCCCGCAGTACTCTCCAAAGCGCAGTAGCAAAAAAAGGATACGAGAACATATTTTACGCCCTTTATCTTAAGAGCACCTACCACTCCCAAAGCTACTGCTTCCACCGCATTTTCGCTGTCATTATATTCAGCCTGCTTCTTTTTCCACAGAGGAAGACTTGCAAACAGCATCGCTGTCAAAACTATCTGTATAACAAAAACCGTACGGTAGCCCATCTGCCATCCATAGTCTTCACTGAGGCAATACCCCATAATAAACGGGCTGACAGAAACGCCTACTCCCCAAAAGCAGTGCAGCCAGCTCATATGTCTTGCGGCATAATGAAGGGCCACGAAGTTATTCAGAGCCGCATCCACTGCACCTGCTCCAAGTCCGTAGGGTATAGCCCAAAGGTACATCTGCAGGATACTGCTTGAAGCGGAAAAACCAAACAGAGCCATTGCCGTCATACCCACGCTGACTGCAGTTACAAGCCCTGCACCGAATCGTCTTGTAAGCCGATCAGACAAAAGGCTTGACACAATAGTGCCGCCGGCTATTATCATGGTTATAACCCCGGCAAGAGATATAGGTGCGCCAAGCTCCTGATGCATAACAGGCCATCCCGAGCCAAGAAGAGAATCAGGCAGACCGAGACTTATAAACGACATATAGATTATAGCAAGAAGTATCGAAAACATATTACTCTCCCAAAAGCATTTCCATCTTTATATTATACCTTAACCTGAGTTTTTTCAAGTCCATTTGCTCTTTTTATGTACTTGATTATACTCATTTAATGTGCTAAAATAATAAAAAAGTAAAGGAAAGGAGCAGATGAATATGAATATTAATTCCCCGGTGACCGACATTAAGGGTATAGGCTCATCCAAAGCAGGAGCCCTCAGCAGACTTGGAATATTCACAGTAGGAGATCTGCTCAACCATTTTCCCAAGGCATATCAAAACAGAGGCGCCGTAACTACAGTATCCGAGGCAGCAATGAAAATTCGACTTACAGGCGAAGCCTCTCCTTCAGCGCTTATACTCACCGTAGGCACTGATGCTGTCAGCACCACAGTAAAAAAAGGAATAGTGCTCACAAAATTCAAAGCCTTCGACGAAAGCGGTGTGTGTGATATCACATTTTTTAACCAAGGATATCTTAAGGACACCTTCAGAAAAGGAACCACCTTTAGATTTTGGTGTCGTCCTACCTTTGACTATGGTCGTCTCCAGCTCTCCTCACCCGCATACGAAATGTGCATTCCGGGCAAAAAACTTGACAGTATAGTCCCTGTATATCCTCTTACACGCGGCATATCGCAAAAGCTGATAACTGCTTTGATCAAGGAAGCAATGAAATACGCCATCTCTCCTGAAGAACATCTGCCTGCGGATGTACTTGTAAAAAATGGCATCTGCAGCCTGCAATACGCCATAAAAAACATTCACTTCCCGGAAAGCCTCGAAGCGCTGTATTCCGCAAGGAAACGATTTGAATTTGACAGAACCTTCTGTACTGCAACAGCACTTGCCATGAAAGGTGAAGCTCGAAACAGTAATGCGCCTGCTATGTTGGGTGCAGACATAACACCGATTCTTTCAGCACTTCCCTTTACTCTGACCAATGCACAAGCAAGAGCGGTTTCTGAAATAAGCGCAGATATGTCGCACACAAGACAAATGAGAAGGATCCTTTGCGGAGACGTAGGAAGCGGTAAAACAGCAGTTGCCGCAGTTGCCGCATATATAGCTGTCTCCAAGGGATATCAATGTGCCCTTATGGTACCGACAGAAATACTTGCAAAGCAGCATTATGCAGAGCTTGCTCCTATTTTTGCCCGCCTCGGTTACAAAACCGCACTTCTCACCGGATCACTCAAGCCAAGCGACAAAAAAAGACTACAGTCTGACATTGGACGCTTAGACGACCCGCCCATGCTGGTCATTGGCACACACGCTCTAATTACAGACAATGTTACATTCCGCAATCTCGGTCTTATCATCACCGACGAACAACACCGCTTCGGAGCAAACCAAAGGGCAGCACTCAGCGAAAAATCTCAAAGCGCGCATACACTTGTTATGAGCGCCACTCCTATCCCGCGAACGCTGTCACTGGTCTACTTCGGCGACCTTGACCGCTCTGTTCTTGACGAGCTTCCTCCGGGAAGACTTAAGGTCGGTACGTTCACAGTAGATGAAAGCTACAGAGCACGGCTCAACGGGTTTATAAGAAAGCAAGCACAGGAAGGACACCGCACCTACGTGGTCTGCCCTGCTATTGAGGAATCCGAGCCTGTAGCGGACGACCCCGACAACATTTATGATATAGATTTCAGCGCACAAGAAAACAGCGAGCCACCGCTCAAGGGTGCCATTGAATACGCGGCAAAGCTAAGCGCTGCTCTTCCCGAACTCCGTATAGGATTTGTACACGGCAAGCTAAAAACTGTGGAGAAGGATGCGGTAATGAGCGACTTTGCAGAAGGAAGGCTTGACGTTCTTGTTTCCACCACTGTCATAGAGGTGGGAGTAAATGTTCCCGAAGCAACACTTATGGTAGTTGAAAACGCAGAACGTTTCGGTCTCTCACAGCTTCATCAGCTCAGAGGACGGGTAGGCAGAGGACGGGCAAAATCATACTGCATACTCGTTTCCGACACAAAAAATGAAGTGTCCAAGAAACGACTTGATATCATGTGCAAGCTTTCCGACGGATATCTCATTGCAGAGGAGGATCTTAAGATGAGGGGGCCCGGAGATTTCTTTGCAAACGGAGGTATAATACGTCAAAGCGGCGCTTCTGTTATTCACAGCTCCGAGGATACAGACGGGAAGCTGTGGGAAAGCGCAATAGACGCAGCAAAAGCTCTTATCGACAGTGATCCAAGCCTATCCGACACAAAATATCGAAGATTACACCAAATCGTCACAGAGCTTCTAAAGGGCTCAGAAAACACTATAAGTTAGTACATTTTTGTTTATAATGGTACAAAAACAGGACCGTCCGAGGCACTCGGAAGTCCTGTTTTTTATGTTATGCATTTGTAGAACTAAGTCGTTTTTCATAGCCTTTTATGCATTTGTCTAAAAAGTGCTCCAAAGTATTTTTGACCGTTACCTCATCTGTAAGAAAGCTCATTCCGTGGTCAGCACCGGGAATTTTCAGTACTGTCAGATCACAATTTTTAGCAAACAATGCATTTTTATCAGTCATATAGCTGGGTACAAAGGTATCTGCCTCTCCGTGAACGATAAGAAGAGGCTTTGTATTTCTCACAAGCGCTCTCGTAACGTCTCCGTCTTCAAAATCCACACCTGCTCTATGCATTGCAATTCGTTTTGCAATAGGAAGAACTATAGCAGGAGGTATACCCATTCTGTTTTTCAGAACGTGACTGCATATATCAAGAGGGTGGCTGTAGCCGCAATCAGCAATTATACCGCAAACTGCGTCGGGAAGTCCTATTCCGGATGCAAGCATTACAGTTGAAGCACCCATTGATATACCGTCAAGAAGGATCGGCAAACCCTCGTATTTTTTTACGATATATTCCGTCCAAAGGCGGCAATCGTATTTTTCCTTTATACCGAAGGTAATATATTTACCGTCAGAGTCTCCGTGAGCTCTCTGGTCAGGCATTACAAGTATATACCCCATATTATGGTAATACTCTATCGCACATGAGAAGTCATGGATCGCACTTGAGTGATATCCGTGCATAAGCAAGATAACACCCTTGGGGGCTTCACATTCAAGTATCCTTGCGTACAGACGAAGTCTGTCTTTGGAATGTATCATAACCTTTTTAAGGTTCTGCATTCTTGTCCAGCGCATACCTGCATTCATACGCCTCGAGTAAGGATTCTTAACAGTGCCTTCCTTCCAAAACATATTTCCTTCATACCTGTTAAATCCGAATTTAAACACATGCACTGCTGCTGCATAGGACAATGCCGCAGGTATCGTTGCCGCAAGGGCTATTGCTGTACTTTTCTTCAAATCTATCACATCCAATCATTTAATAAGCTCAAGAAATTCAGCCTCGCTCATAATCTTTACTCCAAGGGCATTCGCCTTATCAAGCTTTGATCCTGCATTCTCTCCTGCGACAACGCAGGATGTCTTAGACGAAACGCTTCCGGACACCTTTGCTCCCATAGCTTTAAGCTTTGCTCCGGCCTCATCTCGCGTCATTGACGAAAGTGTTCCGGTTAAAACAAACGTCTGCCCTGCAAGGCTATCTCCTTTAGGTTCATCCTTCACTCCATCAAGTACTACGCCGTACTCATCAAGTCTGTTTACAAGCGTCTCGGTCTCCGGCAATTTAAAAAATGTCACAAGAGACTCTGCCATAATGTCACCAACGTCATCAACAGTACATAGCGTCGCCTTATCCACATCAAAGAGCGCTCTTATACTGCCGAAGGCATTTATAATAGCCTCAGCCGCCACCTCTCCAATATGTCTTATACCCATTCCGTAAAGAACCCTTGCCGCGCCTGCAGATTTGGACTTTTCGATTGCAGAAACAAGATTTCCTGCAGCCTTTTTACCCATACGAGGCAACTTTTCCAGTTCTTCAGCTTTAACTGTATAAATATCTGCGGCGCTTGATATAAGCCCTTCACTGACAAGAAGGCTGACCATCTGAGGACCCATACCTTCAATATTCATCGCTCCCTTGGAGGCAAAATGAATAAGTCTGCGTTCAAGCTGTGCAGGACATGCGGCATTAAGACATCTGATTGCACCGCTTCCATCCTCTTCGCTGTCGTAAAAAAGCTTTTCTCCGCAGGAAGGGCAAGCATCGGGGAAGGAGAACTCTATTTCGCTTCCATTTCTCTTCTCTGCAATGCTCTTAACTATTTCGGGGATTATGTCTCCTGCTTTCTGCACTACAACAGTGTCACCTATTCTTATATCTCTGCTTTTAATTATATCTATATTATGAAGCGTTGCTCTTGACACTGATGTCCCCGCAAGCCTTACAGGTTCAAGAACTGCATTGGGGGTAATAACTCCCGTCCTTCCTACCTGGAGAGCAATATCAAGAAGCTTAGTCTCCTTCTGCTCGGGAGGATATTTATACGCAACTGCCCACTTCGGTGTATTAGTATTTTCTCCCAGGAGTTCCCTGTAGCTGAGGAGGTCTGTTTTTACAACTGCCCCGTCTATATCATACCCAAGACTGTCTCTCTTTTCGCCCAAGAGCTTGATAGCGCTTATAACCTCATTCTCATCTCCTGTAACTGTGAGAATGTCTATAACGGGGAACCCAAGCTCTCTCATTCTTTCTACAGTCTCGCGGTGGCTTTCCGCTTCTCTGCCATCTGTATAAAGACTTCCGTCCTGAAGATTAAACACAAAAATTTCAAGACCTCTGGATCCTGCTTCCTTTGCATCAAGTCTTCGAAGTGAACCTGCCGCCGCATTTCTGGGATTAGCCCACAGTTTCTCTCCTGCCGCTTCCTTTTCAGCATTGAGGCGCTGAAATGCCGCTCTGGGCATATACACCTCGCCTCGTACAGTAACCGATACCGGTTCAGAAAGCTTTTTCGGAATAGACTCGATTTCGATAAGATTTTCCGTTACATCCTCACCTACTACTCCGTCACCTCTTGTTGCGCCGCGGACAAGAACTCCGCTTTCATATGTGAGCCCTACAGACAGACCATCTATCTTTGGCTCAACAGAAAATGCAAGATCGCATATTCCCTCTTCTCTCAGCGCATCCTTAGATCTGCCGATAAAGGCCTCAAGCTCATCAAAGGAAAAAACATCCTGCAAAGAACCCATCTTTATCGGATGCTCAACCTTACTGAACTTTTCACCAGCCTTACCTCCCACCTTGTGTGTAGGCGAATCAGGACTGTCAAAAGCGGGAAATTCAGCCTCAAGCTCTCCAAGACGCTTATACATCATATCGTACTCATAGTCCGATATCTCAGGAGTATCCTTTTCATAGTACAGTCTTGAATGATACAGTATCTTTTCTCTTAATTCTTTTATTTCTTTTTCCGCAGTTATAATATCCATTATTGACCCCTTCCGGTGTACTACTTTATATTTTACCATATTTATCAAACAAAAACAATGAATAATGATTTAATTATCTTTTTCAAAAGTTATTGACAAGGCATTTGTAAGGGACTATAATTGATGTATGAACAGTTATTCATATGTTTTAAGGAGTACTTATGATAGATCACTGCAACACATCCGCCGAAAGTATCCCTTGCGACGAGATGCTTTACGACCTTGCAGAATTATACAAGGTTTTCGGAGATTCAACAAGAATCAAGATCCTTTGCATCCTGTTTGCAGGCGAGATGTGCGTTCAGCACATTTCGGAAATGCTTTCCGTCTCACAGTCTGCAGTATCCCATCAGCTAAGGATATTAAAGGGCGCACGTCTTGTAAAGTACAGACGCGAAGGAAAAACAGTATACTATTCTCTTGCCGACGACCATGTACGCGAAATTATCGGCTGCGGAATGGAGCATATTTCAGAATAAACAAAAAGGAGATATTATCATGACAAAGGTATTCAGGCTTACAGAGATCGATTGTCCTGTTTGTGCAGGCAAGGTACAGGACGCGATCGCTAAGATCGACGGCGTTATAAGCGCAAGAGTTGATTTTCTTGTTCTCAAGCTTACAATTGAAGCTGACGAGAAGGATTTTCCCGCAATTATGAAAAAGGCTGAAAAGGCCGTCAAAAAGGTCGAACCCGATTGTGATATCGAGGACTGGGATTGATCTATGGCAAAAAAAAGGTTTAATAAGACCCAAAGGAAACGCCTGACATCTATCGTGTCAGGCGGTACTTTGTTCGTGATAGGTATTGCACTGGCAGCATTAAAGCTCGAAATACCAAGCGCTTTGGCCTTTGTTCTTGCAGGCGCGTGTGCGGGAGCCATGTGTGTAACAAGAGCGATAAACGGCATTAGGGGCGGCAATTTTTTTGACGAAAATACACTAATGACAATTGCCGCCATCGGAGCTGTAGTCATTGGTGAATACCCGGAGTGCGCCGCAGTTATGATACTATACCAGGTCGGCGAGCTATTCCAGTCACTTGCCGTGGGAAAATCACGCAAAGCCATAAGTCAGCTCAGCAAGCTTTGCCCTGACACAGCAGAGGTATTAAGAAACGGAGAGTATACTGTAGTTGAAGCGACCGAGGTCTCTGTTGGCGAAACTGTACGCATCAAGCCGGGTGAAAGGATACCCGTCGACTGCGTTATAACCGACGGAGAAACCACAGTAGACACATCCCCCGTAACAGGAGAAAGCATTCCCTTAGAATGTACTGTAGGAAAAGATCTTTACTCAGGATGTATGAATCTGACCGGTCTGATATGTGCCGAGGTCAAGCGTCCTTCATCAGAAAGCACCGCAGCAAGAATACTAAAGCTCACAGAGCAAGCATCAGACAGAAAAACAGCTTCGGAAACGTTTATTACTCGCTTTGCAAAAGTGTACACTCCGCTTGTATGCCTAATAGCTGTCGCCACTGCGTTTCTTATCCCCCTCATTATTACGATTTTTGGCGGAAACTATCTTGCTGAATTAGCAATATGGGGTAAAAAATCTCTATCCATGCTTGTCATATCGTGTCCATGCGCTCTTGTAATCTCAGTTCCATTAGGATACTTTTGCGGAATAGGCAGAGCATCAACATCGGGTATCCTTATAAAAGGAAGTGCATTTATCGATACTCTGGCAAAAGCAGATCATGCTGTCTTTGACAAGACCGGTACACTTACTAAAGGCACATTAGCTGTAACAGACTGCAGTTGCACCAACGGATACTCACAGGATCAACTTCTGACATATGCGGCATCTGCCGAAACTGCCTCCTCTCATCCAATCGCCAAAGCCATCACCAATGCTTGCAAAGGTGATTTCTTGCCTATAATAAGCATCAAGGAAATAGCAGGACGCGGCGTAGAAGCAACACTTGAAACAGGCGAGAAGGTAGCAGTATTTAGACCCACATCAGAATATGACAGTACTACTGTAGAAGTTTTTCTCAACGATGCTATCATTGGAAGCATACATTTTTCCGATGAGATCAAGGATGACGCTAAGCAGGCGATCACCACTCTGAAAAAACTGGGAATTAAGAAGACTGTAATTTTGACAGGAGATGGTGCAGACGAGGCCAACAGGGTTCAGCAAGCTTTAGGAATCGACACCGTATATTCAAGACTACTCCCGGAGGATAAGCTGGCAAAAATAGAACAGCTTTGCCAAAACGGAACTGTTGTATACACCGGAGACGGAATAAATGACTCCCCTTCTCTTGCAAGAGCTGATGCGGGTGTTGCGATGGGTGCGCTCGGATCGGATGCAGCAATTGAAGCTGCGGACATTGTATTAATGGATTCATCCCCCCTAAGACTCGCAGAAGCTATTAAGCTATCAAAGCACACCTACAAAACAGTCAAAGCAAATATTTTTATTTCCCTTTCAGTAAAAATAGCCGTTCTTATACTTGCATTGACCGGACTTACAGGTATGTGGAGCGCAGTATTGGCGGACGTGGGAATGTGTATAGTATGTGTATCCAACTCCATAAGACTGTTAAAAAAATAAACTGAAGCGATTGTAACAAAAGAGGCTGCCCGAAGGCAGCCTCTTTATTAAGTTACTTCAAATAATTGATATCACTTAATCATGCAGCGGTATACTTACCTGTAATAAGCTGTGTTACAACTGCCTTGTCACGTGCGTTAACCTTACCGTCGAAGTTAAGGTCGCCGTATACAGATGTTTCACCAGCCTTGATAAGGGATGTTACAGCAGCCTTGTCACGTGCGTTAACCTTGCCGTCACCTGTAAGGTCACCAAGAACGAACTTAACTGTTTCAACTGTAACGTCACCGTCAACTGTGAATTTGTACTCAGCATCTGCAACTGTCTCGCCGTTGATAACGTACTTTTCGAATACATAGAAGAGACCGTCATCGCCCTTTACGATCTTTTCAGACTTAAGAGCAACCTCAGCACCTACTGTATATGTCTGCTCAACACCGTCGATAGTTACTGTAAATACTTCCTTTACAGGGAGTCTGTCAACAACGTCCATCTTAACTTCTGCGCCTGCAGCATTGATAACATTGTCAGCCTCAACTACGAGCTCGAAGTTGTAGGCCTTACCTGCATCTACGATGTCAAATACAAGCTCAACTACTGTGCCGTTACCTGTTCTGTCATAGATGTCAGCAGCAGCTTCTTCGCCGTTAGCGAATACTCTGATCTTGCCATCTGCAGTTTCGTTAACTGTGATATCACCCTCAGCAAACACTTCACCGATCTTGTATTCTACAAGCTTAAGTGCGTTTGCATTGTATCCAAGGTCGGCTGTAATGGACCAAATACCGGGGTTGTTATAGAGATCGTACTTAACGTAGATCTTGCCGTCCTTTTCCTCGCCCTTAGCTACGAGAGTGAAGTCTTCGTATACAGGGTCAGGATCGGGAGTTGCTGTTGTTTCGTCGGAAGAGGACTCTTCGTCGCTGGAGGATTCTTCATCGCTTGAGGACTCTTCTTCGCTGGAAGACTCTTCGTCACTGGAGGACTCTTCTTCGCTGGAAGACTCTTCGTTACTGGAGGACTCTTCAGAGGAAGAATCATCTGCAGATGTGGAATCATCGGGAACTACTACATCGTCAGGTGTTTCACCGTCTGCTGTTACAGAAAGGTGATTAACTGCGAGAGATGTTGTACCAACTTCGAGGTCTGTGAGACAGAAGTTGTAGTTGAATGTACGAACGATTGATGTGGAATCGTGGTCACCAGCAGCCTTAGCAAAGTGATAGTCGTACTCACCAACCATGAGCTGATCATTCCAGAAGAGGAGTGCTACGTTAGCATCATAGTCAACGAAGAATACGATTTCGTCCCAATCCTCAAGAGACGCATCTACACCCATGTTAAGATCAAGCTCAGTTACTTCCTTATAAGCGAGAGCTCTTTCTTCAAATTCTGCCGCTGTGAGCTGGTCGCTGAACGCACCTGCATCGCAGATAGCAAAGTAGTATGATGTCTTGAGAATATTGCCGTCAGCATCTCTGTCATTTATCTTGAAGAAGCCTGCACAGTATTCGATGTCGTTCTTACCGAACCATATATTAACTGTGGGATGGTATCCGCCGTTATAGTGCTTTTCATTGTCCTCGGAAATAATATCCCAAAGGTCAATTTTAGCCTTGTACATATAGTTCTTCTCAACATCTGTAAGTTCAAGGTATGTACCTGTCTGAACATTGTTTGTGAAGTCAAGAACGTCAAAGCTGTAGGGGTTAACCATTTCAGTTACGTCGTCACCGATAGCGGGTCTTGTCTGACCTGCAAGCCAAAGTGCGTTCTTAGCAGCATTTGCATTAGCGCCGTCTACGTTGTAAACTGTAGCGCCGTCTGTAGCTACCCAATGAAGCTCGCCATTTTCATCAGCCTCCTCTGCCCAAGAGTGCTGTGTCCATGTTGCACCGTAACCCTGAGAGCTAAGTCTTGCGGGTACATCAATCGCACCGTCGTCATGGCTGAAGTGCTTTCTTACAATAGAACCGTTGTGAGCAAGTGTTCTTACAGGATGATCACCACATACAGAGCAGAGAGCGATAGCATAACCGTCTTCTGTCACTGTAGGAAGCTTATAACCTGTGAGGTCATAGTCATGACCTGCTACAAAGCCCCTCTGATAGCCACACAGTGTACATGTCTCGGGAGCGATACATGTAGCTGCGGCAAAGTCATGATCACATGCAACGTGTGCATCATATGCAACGTCGGAGAGAACGAGGGAGTTGGAACCGCCACATGTCTGATAGTTATCTACCTGACGTGTATTGTTGATACCGTTACCCCACTCAAGGAATGCACCAAATCCACCAAGGTCCTTGGACTGCATATCAAGAAGCATTGTTGTGAGACCAAGCTCAACGCCTGCCTCTGCGAGGAAGCCCTCAGCATCGTCAATGTGTCCCCAAGGAACAGCGATCTCATACTGAGTCTTCTTAGCTGTATTATCGTTGTATGCTGTTGCATAAATAGGTCCGATAGCAGCAAGCTCAGGAGACTTACCGCTTGTTGTGCCGTCCCATTCTTCCTTAAGCTCTTCGTTTACATAGTAAACATGGCTAAGGTATGTACCTGTGTACTGAAGATCGTCAACTGTCTGTGTAGGATCCTCAGCGTCGGGAACCTGAACGATATGAGGATAGTATCTGTGAGATGCGTCATATACAACTGTTGTACCTGCAGCACCGGATGTACCCTTTTCGTTGATAGCATAAGCTACCATGATGTTGGGGATCTCAGAGGAGTACTCAACACCACCCTTAATTACCTGGGACTTCCAAGGAGACTGACCAACTACAGCGCTTGTTTCGGGGTCAACCTTATATGCATTGTAACCCTTACCGTCTACAACAGAGTTAGGACCGTCCTTGTCTACTCTGAACTGGAATGCGTCGCCGTTCCAGATATCTGCGCCGGACTGCATGTTCTTATGTCCGTCGGGATCATAAACATCAACTGCAAGGTAGAGGTAGTCCTCGTCCCACATGAGATATACAGTATATCCCATACCAACAGCTATAGGGCTTGTTGCAGAGTTCGCTGTATACATAGCGGGGTTATAGTAGAAATATGTGTTTTCAGCAGCAGGAACTTCGTATACTGTGTTCTGACCGCTGAGTCTGCCGTCATTACTTGCAGCATAGTCGCTGTGCACTGAAAAACTGGGTGCGCCCCATTCGCCTTCTTCGATCTTACCGTCGATAAGAAGTTTGCCGGAGCCCTTACCTTCCTTGACCGGGATAGGATCAAGCCATGAATACTTAAACTTACCTGTAGGGCTTCTGCCGTAAAGCTCTGCGTATTCAACTGAACCGTCGAACTTGTACGCTTCTGTACCTACATTGTTCTCGTCAAGTGTATGATCTGCTGCGCCTGCTGTGAAAGGAACGATCGCAACAAGAGATACCAGCATGGAAAGCACGAGAACGAGAGATAATGCCTTTTTCATAATGTTTCCTCCATTATATTTTTTTGAGTAATACGCATATGGGCAAACGCGCATTCTTCTGACTAAAGTATACCACAACCGCATATGGATTTCAACACATCGCTTAAATTTTTTCGTAAAAATTACCACAAAAAAAGGGTGGTTTTTTTGTGGTTAGTGAATTCATACTAAAATTCGCATCATCATTTGTGTATTTCAACCATTGTGTTTTTGTCGCAATATAAGTATTTTTAACCTGAATTTAACATAAGGCATGCGTCTAATTAGGCGCATGCCTTATTGATCTTTTCTGCCGCCATTTACTTTCAATAAATACAAATATCCTCTCCGAAGAATCAGAGAGGATATCTACATATTTACTTCTCTTCTGCTACTACCGAGATGCCAAGCTCGCTGAGAGCCTTGGGATCTGCAGGCGTAGGACACTTGGAAAGAAGCTCGCTTGCATTCTGAACCTTGGGGAATGCGATGACCTCGCGGATATCCTCAAGACCGAGAAGAAGAGTTACAAGTCTGTCAAGACCGAATGCAAGACCGCCGTGAGGAGGAACACCGTACTTGAAGGCTTCAAGCAGGAAGCCGAATTTAGCTTCTGCCTCTTCTTCGGTAATACCGAGAGCCGCAAACATCTGCTTCTGGCGCTCTGTTGTATGGATTCTGATAGAACCGCCGCCAAGCTCTGTGCCGTTAAGAACGATATCGTATGCTCTGGAGCGAACCTCACCGGGAGCGCTCTCCAGCTTATCCATATCCTCTTCCATAGGCATTGTGAAGGGATGGTGCTTGGAGTAGTAGCGTCCGTCCTCCTCATCATACTCAAAGAGAGGGAACTCTGTTACCCAGAGGAAGTTGAATTTGGACTTATCGATCATATCGCGTCTCTTTGCGATCTCGCAACGGAGTGCGCCGAGAGAATCAAATACAACCTTGGGCTTAGATGCAACGATAAGTGCAAGGTCGCCCGTGCCCACGTTCATCTTTTCAAGGATAGCCTTTGTTTCGTCCTCTGTAAGGAATTTAGCAAAGGAGGATGTGGGGGCGCCCTCAGTATTCTTATACCATGCAAGGCCCTTAGCGCCGTATGTCTTAACAAATTCAACAAGAGAGTCTATCTCCTTACGAGCCATTGTTGCTCCGCCGGGAACTGTGATACCTCTTACAGTACCGCCCTCAGCTACGCATCCTGCAAACACGCCGAATCCGCAGTTTGCAACAACGTCGCTGATATCGCAAAGCTCCATACCGAAGCGTGTATCAGGCTTATCGGAGCCGAAGCGGTCCATAGCCTCTGCGTATGTCATTCTCGGGAAGGGGATCTGAACGTCCTGCTTCATAAACTTATCGAACACAGCCTTGATAAAGCCCTCGTTTACAGCGATGATATCCTCTTCGTCTGCAAAGGACATTTCAAGGTCGATCTGAGTAAACTCAGGCTGACGGTCGGCACGGAGGTCCTCGTCTCTGAAGCAGCGTGCGATCTGGATGTAGCGGTCAAAGCCGGAATACATAAGCATCTGCTTATAAAGCTGGGGAGACTGAGGGAGTGCGTAGAAGCATCCGTTATGAACTCTGGAGGGAACGAGATAGTCTCTTGCTCCTTCGGGAGTAGGTGCGATGAGCACGGGTGTTTCGATATCGATAAATCCGTTATCACGGAAGTAGTTTCTTGCGATATTTGTGATCTCGCTTCTTGCAAGGATATTTCTCTGCATATCGGGACGGCGAAGGTCAAGGTAACGGTAGGTAAGTCTTGTTTCGCTGTTTGTTGTGCTGTTTTCAACAATGGGGAAAGGAGGTGTCTGTGCAACGGAAAGGATCTTGAACTCATCAACTGCAACCTCTACCTCACCTGTGGGAAGATTAGTATTAACAGCGCCCTCACCTCTTGCACGAACAACGCCCTTAGCGCAGAGAACGTATTCGCTTCTTACGCCAAACGCCTCGTCGAAGATAGCACGGTCTGTGTTATCGTCGAATGCAAGCTGAACGATACCTGTTCTGTCACGGAGGTCGATGAAGATAAGGCTGCCAAGGTCTCTCTGTCTCTGACACCAACCGAGAACACACACTCTCTCACCTATATTTTCACGTCTGAGATCAGCGCAATAATGTGTGCGCTTATCGTTTTTTTCAAAAGCTACCATATTATATAAACCTTTCTGTTATATCAGAATTCAAAGAATCTATGGCAAACGGTCATAAGATCGTCTGTTACATGATCACTACCTGCATTGGAAAGCTCTTCTGCAGTAAATGATGAGGTCACAGTTGCAACTCTCATTCCCGCAGCCTTTGCTGCCTGAATGCCTGAAATAGCATCCTCTATAACAAGGCAGTTTTCAGGATCCTCGCCTGCCATTTTTGCCGCAGCAAGGAAAATGTCGGGAGCAGGCTTTTTCTTTTCAACATCGCTACCGGTCACTATAGCAGAAAAAATACTTTTATCAACACCGATGCAGCTGATATTGATATCCACCTTGTAAGCGCCTGCAGAAGAAGCAATTGCTATCTTTACACCTTCGCTGTGAAGCTTCATCAGTATCTTCTTGCTCCAGTCAAATACCTTGAGCTGTGTCGGTGCATACTCAGCATACAGCTTATAAGAAACATCTGTCATTTCCTCAACATAAGGAACACCATACTGCTCGGAAACACCGCCGATATATTTTGCATCACCCATTCCGGTAAAGGGCTGAAACTCGTCATAACGGGCATTTACACCCCACTGAAGCAGAGCCTCGGAGCAGGCACGTCTGAACGCCCCCTCTGAGTTAACAAGTACTCCGTCCATATCGAAAATGACCAGCTTAGGTATTTTTTTCTCTGACATCTTACTTCTGCCTTTCCTTTACATTTACATTATATTATAACAAACCTTTTTCTTCTTTACAATATAAAAAACAAAATATTATAGTATTTTTATTAACACACATTTCTCCGTCCATCCATATTATACACAAATAATTTACGCACACTACTTTTAATATTTGCACAAGTATGCTACAATGTTTACAGTTATCTCGGCAAGGAGCAAAAGAATGTCTGATTTTAAATTTGATTATACCATATGTGAAGCATACGACAAGGCCGCATTCGACTCAGTTTGCGCCAAGCTTGATTCTCACATTCCACCTCTCGAAAAAGGCGAATGCATCAAGGAGGACGACGGCAGCGAAATGCAGTTCTACCGTCTGGACGGCAAAAAGCTTGCCGTTCACATCGTCGATTTTCTTGAGATCGTTTACGTTACAAGCGAATTCGAGGCGGAAGAGTTTTTGAAGTGAATTATTTATGTGGGGGAACTCTCTTTCGCAGAGAGTTCCCCCACGCCCCCTCAGAGAA
>JAFUMU010000077.1 GCA_017482495.1 Clostridia bacterium
ACCTTTGCTATGGCGAATTCGCCATAGCAAAGGTTGACACAGAAGAGAAAAAGATTATTTCAAAAAGAATTTACCGTAGATAAAAGTGTAAACAATCCTCCCGAACAAACTGTAAACAATCCGTACTTGACAGAGGACGCCGGTCCCTACTAATTCAACAATTTCACGGTTTGTCTCTACGTTTAAACGTTTTTGCAACAAGGAATACGGAGGCAATATATGGCAATACAGATCATACGATCACGTTGTCAGGAATTATGATGACTATCTTGCTGTACTGAAATATATACATAATAATCCAATCAATTGGTATTACGATGAGCTATATACAGATAAAAAGAAACTATAGAAGCCTAACATTAAAACAAATTGTTTTCAACCTCTTGAAACCAAGCACGCTTTGTGGTAGAATCTACTGAGAACAGACAGATCATTGGATGGAAGAGGTTTTGTTTTTGAAAAAGGCTAAGCACAACAGAAAATACGTAGAGAGGCGCACGTATGTGGATGGGATCGTTGAGTCTCCCCTAGGGCTACTGATCGTTGGTATTCTGGCAATTATTATGGGAACCGTATTTATACTATCCCAAAACGCCAACACTCCCATCGCCCGCGAGGATGCAACGTCCTACGTTGGCGAATTTGAAAGCTATGTGAGTGAACGCAATTACAGCGACCTTAATTTCACCGACGGCACAACTTTGAGCGTTTACCCTCACACGGAAACTCAGGATTTTATTGACATAATGCACTCCCTCCCCCGCGGAACAAGGCTTCACGTTCTTATTAATCCCAACAACGATTACGTGGCTGAGATAAAAACGGACACTATGGAGCTTCTGAATTTTGAGAGCTCCCAGCAGCGGATAGCCGACTACGACAACGGCTACGTTGCCATTGGCATTTTCGCTGTGGCGGGCGGGGCATTTCTTATTATTTACGGTATAGCCCGCCGTTTAAACGATAAAAAGGAAACGGCAAGAAAAAAGGCACCGAAAAAGTCGGGAGCTATCCGCTATGCTGATCAGGCAAAGCATGAGCGCATACTGCTTGAGGCAAACGTAGAGGGTTACAATATCTGCTACCGCAGAGTGAAGCATACAAACGAGCTGATCGTAAACGGTAAGGTCTACGATGAGCTGAAGGGTATACTTGAGTTTTCCCACAAGCTGAGCGCAACCGTTGGCGAGCACACTGTTGAAGCGGGCTTTGACGAACATGCAGGCGAAAGCTATATTTCCTTTGACAATAGGATCATAAAACGCAAAAAACGTTTATTCTGATATTCAAAACCGCAAAATATCTTGACATTACGTATCATTATATTGTATAATTGTGAAAGTTGCTATGATGAAGTCGGCGGAAATGAGCGCCGGACCTTTCAGAGAGCTTTGCCAAGGCTGTAAGCAAAGCAGGTCCTTCCTTTCTTGCCTTTCCCTTCGGAGCTCGGCGGGTGATACGTAGTCCGTCGGGGGTGCGCCCCTTAAAGCGCGATCGAGTGCTGTTTTTTACAAAACAGAAGCTGGGTGGTACCGCGGATATTTTCCGTCCCGACATTTCTTGTTCGGGACGTTTTTTTATTTCCCGAATCACATCTTTTATATACAGAAAGGACATTATTATGACCGAAAAAACTACTGAAGTTCGTCAGTCTTTTTTAGCGGCTCTTGAAGGCGTTCAGAATATGGACGAGCTTGAAAAGATAAGAGTTGAATACACCGGCAAAAAGGGCTACGTTACTGAGCTTATGAAGGAGATGAAGTCTCTTTCCAACGAAGAAAAAAAGGCTTTCGGACAGGCTGTTAACGTTCTTAAGAACGAGATAAATGAGCTTATCACAGCGAAGCGCGAGGAGCTTAGACAGAAGGAGATCGAGCTTGAAAACAGCAGAATGCCTGAGTTCGATATTTCCGTTCCCGCAGATTTGAAGCGAGGCTCCTATCATCCCATTACGCTGGTTCAGCGTCAGTGTGAGGAGATCTTCCGCTCCATGGGCTTTGCAGTTGAGGACTACAGCGAGGTGGTTACCGACTACGAATGCTTCGAGGCTCTTAACATTCCCAAGGATCATCCTGCAAGAGATATGCAGGACACATACTATCTTGACAACGGCCAGCTTCTCAAGAGCCACACTTCTGCAGCTCAGAACGCTATCTACAAGAAGTATAAGGACACTCTCGTAAACGAAGGCAAGCCCATCAAGGCTATCTTCCCCGGCAGATGCTTCCGTAACGAGGCGACCGACGCTTGCCACGAAAACACATTCTTCCAGATGGAAGGCGTTATGGTAGACCGCGACATCTCCATCTCCAACCTTATCTTCTTCATGAAGACAATGCTTTCCGAGGTATTCCAGAAGGATATCAAGGTTCGTCTCCGTCCCGGCTTCTTCCCCTTCGTTGAGCCCGGATTTGAGCTTGACATCAGCTGTCTCATCTGCGGCGGCGAGGGCTGTCCCTCCTGCAAGCACAGTGGCTGGCTTGAGCTTTGCCCCTGCGGTATGATCCACCCCGAGGTGCTTAAGGCAGGCGGCATCGATCCCGAGGAATACACAGGCTTTGCCTTCGGTCTCGGTCTCACAAGACTTGCTATGATGAAGTACGGCGTTAAGGACATCCGCGACCTTAACAGCGGCTCACTCAAAACTCTCTCTCAGTTTACTGACGATAAATAAGAAAGGAGAACAGGAAAAATGTTATTATCTATGAACTGGATCTCCGATTACGTAGACTTTACAGGTCTTGACAAATTGGAGCTTATCAATAAATTCTCCCTTTCAACAGCTGAGGTTGAAAACGAGATATTCTTCAAGGGAAGCGATATAAACGGTATCGTTTGCGCTGAAATAAAGAGCGTTGAGGATCATCCGGAATCAAGAAAGCTTCACCTTCTTAAGGTGGACATTGGAGAAGATGAGCTTGTTGACGTTGTTTGCGGCGCGCCCAACGTTCGCGTTGGTATGAAGACAGCTTTTGCTAAGCTGGGAGCACAGATCGGCGATATAACAATCGCTCCCCGTAAGCTTGCAGGCTATACCTCTAACGGTATGTGCTGTTCAGAGAAGGAGCTCGGCATCAGCGATTCCAACGACGGAATCATGGACCTTACCGACGACATCCCTCTCGGCACAGACCTTAAGACTGTTTACGATATCGAAGACATCATCTTCGAGGTTGACAACAAGTCTCTTACAAACCGTCCCGACCTTTGGGGTCACTACGGCATCGCACGCGAATTTGCAGCGATCGCAGGCAGAGAGCTCAAGCCTCTCGACACAGCTGACCTTTCCGTTTACGATGACCTTGAAAAGGTTGATGTAAAGATCGAGGATCCTCTCTGTCAGAGATATTCCTCCATCAAGTTTGAAGGAATATCCAGACACGTAAGCCCTGTCAATATGCGCATCCGTCTCTACTACTGCGGTATGAGAGCTCTCAACTTCCTCGCTGACATTACAAACTACATTATGCTTGAAATGGGTCAGCCCATGCACGCATTCGATGCTCGCAAGCTTGAAAATATACGCATCAAGCGCTTCGACAAGCCCTTCACATTTAAGACTCTTGACGGTGTTGAAAGAAACATTGACGAGAACACGCTAATGATCTGCAACGGAGACACACCTGTTGGTATTGCAGGTATCATGGGCGGTCTTGATTCCGAGATCGTTGAGGATACTTCCACACTTACTCTTGAAAGCGCAACATTCGATGCAGTTTCTATCCGTAAGTCAACAGTTCGTCTCGCTCACAGAACAGATGCTTCTATGAGATACGAGAAGAGCCTTGACCCCGAGATGACAACTGTTGCTGTTGCAAGATTTGTTAAGCTGCTTAAAGATGCCGACAGCCAAGCAAAGGTAGTTTCAGCTCTTACAGATGAGTATGCATTTAAGTACGACAAGATAAACCTTTCCTTCAACAAGGCTTTCGTTAACAAGTATACAGGCATCGACATCTCAAACGACACTATCGTTAAAACTCTCACTGCACTGGGCTTCGGCGTTGAGCTTGAAAATGATGAATTCTCCGTTACTGTTCCCTCCTGGAGAGCAACAAAGGACGTTACCATCAAGGCTGACATCATCGAAGAGATCACAAGAATCTACGGATACGACAACTTTGATATTAACACAGCCAAGGCTCCTATCTACCCTGTCCGTCCTGCTGTTGAAAAGACAGATGAAAACAGGATCAAGGACATTCTCGTTAAGAGATATTCCATGCATGAACTTCATTCCTATGTTTGGGCATATTACGATGAATACAAGGCGCTGGGCATTGAGATCGAACCCAACGTTGAGCTTGTAAACGCTACCAACCCCAATATCAAAACTATCAGACGCTCTATCGTTCCCACACAGCTTTGCCAGGTTAAGTACAACACAGCATATGCCCCCGAATTCGCAGTATTTGAGATCGGCAAGGTGGTAAACGGATACAACGAAGCAGGTCTTTGCGACGAGCACAAGAAGCTTGCTATCACACTTTACAGCAAGGTGGCTGATATGGAAACACTTTATTTCCGTCTCCGCGATATTCTCGCTGTTATTACAGACGATATCAAGCACCGTCCTCTCACCTTTGAAAAGGCTGAGGCAACTCACTCCTATCAGCATCCCAAGAACCTCAACAGCATCTACTGCGACGGTAAGCTCCTGGGCGAAATGGGTATTGTAAATGCTACTGTTTCCAAGAAGATCGACAAAAAGGCTAACATCGTATATGCTGAGATCGATGTTGAAGCATTTGCAAGCATTTCAAATGCAAGCATAAAATACGAGGCTCCCTCCAAATTCCCCGAGATCGAGATCGACCTTTCCTTCGTATCAAACACCTTTGCTCCCATTTCCAAGGCTATCAGCGATGCAAACTGCGCTCTTATCAAGAAAGTTGAGGTCGTTGACACATATGCTGACGAAAACGGCAAGTCCATTACCATTCGTCTCCTGTTCTCACATCCCGAAAGAACGCTTACAAAGGAAGAGGTTCTTGACGTTGTAAATGGCATTGCCGCAGCTCTTGAGTCTCAGGACATCAAGCTTAAGAACGGCGTTGCACTTTGATTGGGAGAAAAATATGGAATATAAAATGACTATAGCAGGGTGCGAGAGGGCTCTCCCTCTCTGCCCCATTAACGACGAGCTTTACATAGGTGCATTCGTTATCTTCGGTGATCCCGAGCTGACAACTGCCTGCGCCAAGGCGCTGCTTGAGAAGGCACCCGACTACGACTATATGATCACAGCGGAATCAAAGGGTATTCCGATAGTTCACGAAATGGCACGACTTGCAGGCAATCAGAAATATTTTCTTGCAAGAAAGAAGCCTAAGCTTTATATGACAGGCGTTTTTGAAGCGACTGTACGCTCTATTACAACAGAGGGCGAGCAAAAGCTTTATCTGGATACAGCAGATGCGGAAATGATGCGCGGCAAGCGTATACTTATCGTTGACGACGTTATCTCAACAGGCGAATCCCTCAAGGCTCTTGAGGTACTTGTTGAGAAAACCGGCGCTGAGATCGTCGGCAAAATGGCTATCCTTGCCGAGGGTGATGCGATAGACCGCGAGGATCTTATCTACCTTGAGCCCCTTCCCCTCTTTGACAAGAACGGGAACGCTCTTTAATAGCGACAAAAAAGGTACGTGCTAAAACACGTACCTTTTTTATACTCTTTTTATTACTGTAGCGCCTGCAATTCCAACAACTATACCGGCTACAACACCGCCAAGCACAAGCGTAGGCAGGTAATAGGCCACAGCGCCTACTCCCGTTATAGCAACAGCAACAGCAAGCTGTGCTATATTATGTGAAACACCGCCTGCAATGCTGACTCCCACCTTGGAAAACAGGTTTGTCTTTTTAAGTATCACCATAACCGAAAGACTGAGGAAAGCGCCTGCAAGACTGTAGATAAGGCTCATAACACTACCGAAAAGAAGAGCGGTCAAAATAACCCGTACAACAGAAACCGCTCCTGCCCTCGCTGCACCGCATTTATACAGCAGATATACAGTTACAATATTGGGGAGTCCTATTTTGACTCCATACACAGGAGAAGGAATAAAGCTTTCAACATATGAAAGGATCATAGCAAAGGCAACGCAAACTCCCATAAGAGCAACAGATCTTGTTTTCACTCTCATTGTGCAAAATCCACCTCACTCTCACTTCCCACCACAGATATTACAGTTTTATTGGGCAGGCACACTATTGTCTCGCCGGCTTTGCTTACAGAGTGAAAATCAATACAAAGCCCGTCGGGACAGCTTGCCTCTGTTATATCGGCTTTTCCGTCCTTTATAACCAGGATATTATAACCTGATTCGGACTCAATGCGCACCTCTGTGTTTTCCGAAAGGGGGTAGCGCGCTGTTTCCGCTCCGTCTACAGTTACCACCGCATATGCTCCCTTGGGCGAAAAAAGGCTGACACAAAGCCACAGAAGAAGTGCTGATACCGCCAATATTAGGACAAGTATTATATCGTTTCTAACTGTTTTTTTCATGTCAGCCTCTTAATTTTAATTATTATGGAAACCGGAATAATCCGCCTCTCTTATACATCCAACGGGGCATACATCGTCGCAGGCTCCGCAGTTTGTACATTTATCATAGTCGATGCTTGCAAGATTATCTGCAACTGTGATGGCTCCTGAAGGACAGGTCTTTTCACACTTCCTGCACGCAATACAAGCATTTTTGCACTTTGTTCTTGCAACAGCGCCCTTTTCTTTGTTACTACAGGAGATAACGTTGCGCTTAACGTCAGGCATCATATGGATAAGTGTGTTGGGGCATGCTTTTGCACAAAGGCCGCATCCGATACACTTTCTTGTATCAATATGTGCAATGCCGTTGTTGATACAGATAGCTTCATTGGGACAAACGGAAACGCAATCGCCGTATCCCAGGCATCCGAATGTGCACATCTTTTCTCCGCCGTAGATAAGCTTCGCTGCCTTACAGCTTTCAATTCCCCTGTAGAGAGCCTTATCTCCTGCGGTGTTACAGTCGCCGCAACAACGCACAGTCGCTACCATTTCAACCGTATCCTCAAACTCAACACCAAGAACCTCTGAAATAGCTCTTGAAGCAGCATCACCGCCGGGAGTACAGAGATTCGTCTTAACGCCTTCTTCTTCTGCCAGCGCCTTGGCGTAGCCGTCACAGCCTGTATAGCCGCAAGCTCCGCAGTTGGCACCCGGGAGGCATTCTCTTACCAGCTTTATCTTTTCGTTTTCAGGCACGCTCATAAACTTCGCCGCAATAACAAGCATCACGGCACATACAAGTCCTATTACAGTTACACTCAGTGCGGCATAGAGTATCGCTTCTAACATGTTTTCACCTCACTTACGCAAAGATACTGTCTATCACACCCGCAAAACCATAGAAGGAAAGGGACACGATAGCTGCGCTTACAAGAGTTATAGGAACCCCCTCAAAGCACTTGGGGGGCTTTGAAGTTTCGATTCTCTGTCTTACACCTGCAAACAACACCATTGCAAGAAGGAATCCAAGTCCGCATCCGAGAGCAGAGGCAACAGACTCGATAAATCCGTAACCATCGGAGATATTATTCTTAACAACACCAAGCACTGCACAGTTTGTAGTGATAAGGGGCAGATATATTCCCAAAGATGCATGAAGCGCAGGGATATATTTTTTCAATATGATCTCAACAAGCTGAACAAGAGCGGCAATTACAAGGATGAATACTATAGTCTGAAGATATTCAAGTCCGAAGGCTGAAAGGATGAAGCGGTTGATGGGATATGTTGCAAGAGTTGCAAGCACCATTACAAACGTTACCGCAACACCCATTCCCGTTGCCTGATCCAGCTTTTTGGAAACACCGAGGAAGGGACAGATGCCGAGAAATTTTGTGAGAACATAGTTATTTACAAGGATAGATGTGAAAATAATATATGCAAGCTCCTTCATACAGCCTCACTCTCCTCTCCGCTTCCGCCGTCGTTTACGCTGCACTTGCCTCCGCAAAGTCCGAAGGAAGGACATCCCTCGCATGTGAATTCCTTTTTAGGCTTATGACTGCCGAATTTATTAACAAGCGCTATAAGACATCCGAATACGAAAAATCCACCGGGTGCTTCCTTGAGTATCGGTACTGTATATTCACTTACAAAGGGTATGCTCATTCCCATCCAGCTTCCTGCTCCAAACACTTCTCGTATGGTCGACATTGCAAGAAGTGCAAGTGTGAAGCCGATTCCCATTCCAAGAGCATCAAGAGCTGATGCACCAACGCCGTTTTTGCTTGCGTACATCTCAGCTCGCCCAAGGATGATACAGTTTACAACAATAAGTGAAAGAAATACACCCAGAGCATCGTAAAGTCCCGGAACAAATGCGTGCATCACCATTTCAACTATAGTAACAAATGCCGCAATAATAACGATATATGAGGGGATCCTCACCTTATCGGGAATTACCTTACGAAGGGCAGATATCGCAACATTTGAGCCGAGAAGCACGGCTGTCGCCGCAGCACCCATACCAAAGGCGTTAGATACTGAGGTGGTTACTGCCAATGTGGGACAAGTGCCGAGCAGCAGCACAAGAACAGGGTTCTCTTTGATTATACCTTTTGCAAAATTTTCAAAAGCCTTCACTTTGCCGACACCTCCTTATACACCTTAAATACATCACCTATTGACGTCTTAACGGCATTTGCTGTAATTGTAGCTCCGGAAATAAGAACCACCTCGTCGGTAAGTGTTTCTTCTGTTTTACCGATTATTCCTTCAACATACGCCTTCTCATCCAACTCAAAGCCTTCATAATACTCGCTTTTCTGAATAAGCTCTCCTGAATTTCTGAATGTGCTTATAACACCGTTTTCTACAGCAACAGTGATGGTCATTGTGTCGCTGTAACCAAAAGGATGTGCAACGAAATAATACTTTTCTCCGCTTTTATATGCTCCTGTCACTACCCCAAAATGGTCATTTATCTCTATATTTTCAAGCATATCGCCGTCAGAGAGCACATTTGCTACTGCTTGAGCATCTTTTTCTACAATTGCAGAAAAATCCGCCGCAAGTCGCATATTTTCTACAAATGCCGAATCCACATCTGGCACAACATTTGCGTCCATATCATACACAGCTACACCACCGCTTGCGCTTACAGCGCATATGAGCTTACTGCCGTTGTATTCGCCGATAAAGATATATCCAACACCGTTATCAGCCTTAAACGCCGATGTAACACCTTCAATTTTGACATCCGTCTCAGTTAATCTTATTTTTCCGTTGCTGTCCACCGCTCCGGGCAATGATGCGACCATTATTTCTTCTGTTATCTGCTCTTCTGTCTTTTCGCCTTCATTTACACCGCCCAAGGTAATGAGAACACTCACTGCATCCGAAACAGCATTCTTAAATGCTGTGGCTGAATAGGTAGCTCCTGTTGCAAGGTCCTCATCAACTCCTGCTAAAGCTGAATCTGAGCCCACAAAGGATTGAGGATAGCTTCCGAAATCCTTCGTTTCTGCATAGTTAGTTATTTCCACCGCAGTTATCTTTCCATCGGTACCCACACCAAGTGTAAATGTGAGAGGACTCTGGGAATAGCTGGATGAGGTGGAAAGTGTCACAGCATATCCGCTGCCGCCTTTATCCTTATATACACCTGTTACTGTTTCGGGAGAACCATCAGGCAGGTCCATCTCTTCAAAATCCGTCGCATCGGGGAGGACCTTTTTAAGAGACTCTTTAACAGCAGAATCAGCAGACTGTGCGATAATAGGTGCCGTTACATAATTTATGGAAGAAAGAAGTATTGCAACAACAAGGCATATTGAACCAAGAACGATTATGCTTTTGATACCGTCATTTTTCATACTGCCTTGCCTCCCTTCTTTACTTTGATCGCACCGAATATCTTGTGGCGCGTAAGGTTAGATATATAGGGAGTGAGAATATTCATGAGAAGTATTGCAAATGAAACGCCCTCCGGATATGAGCCCCAAAATCTGATCACAGCTGTTATAAGTCCGCATCCAATACCGAATACAGCTTTTCCAAGAGGTGTGGGTGGAGTTGTTGCGTAGTCGGTAGCCATAAAGAAGGCACCAAGGATGAGTCCGCCCGATAGTATCTGATACAGTGTGAATCTAACATCGAATCCGGAATAAAGAAGTGCAGCTACAGCTACCGTTCCTACGAAAAACACAGGTGTATGCCATTTGATCACGCCGCGAGCTATCATATAAACACCGCCCATAACAAGGGCAATAGCACAGGTCTCACCAAGACATCCTCCACGACGTCCCAAAAGCATATCAACTATAGAGGGGAGCTGCCCGATTTTTTCCTCTGCAATAAGTGCAAGCGGAGTTGCTCCGGAGTATAGATCAGCACCCAAAGGAGCTATCCACGTTGTCATAGAAGAGGAAAAAGCCATTAGCATTACTACTCTTGCAGTTATTGCAGGATTGGCAAAGTTATTTCCTATACCTCCGAAAAGTTCTTTTACGATCACTATTGCTACGATGCTTCCCACAGCAGCCTGCCAAAGCGGGATAGACACGGGAAGATTGAATGCAAGGAGCATACCCGTTACAACAGCGGAAAGGTCGCCTATCTGAGTTTCCTTTTTACAAAGAAGCTCAAACACGTACTGGGATGCAACACATACTGCTACGCAAAATGCGCACACAAGAAGGCTTCTTATTCCAAAGAGGATGATTGACGCTATGAGCGCGGGGATCATTGCGATTATAACATCAAGCATTATCCTTTGCGTTGTAACAGGACTTTTAATATGGGGAGAAACAGCTATACTGAGTTTACCCATCACTTATTCTCCTCCTTTTTCTTTTTAAGATAGGCCGCAAGTGCCGCCTTAGCTAATTTATTCTTTTGAACAAGAGGAATACCTGCCGGACATGCGTATGCACAGCATCCGCATTCCATGCAAAGATTTGCGCGGAGCTTTTCCAGCATCTCCATATCGTTTTGCTCATACGCCTTGGCAAATGACACGGGAGCGAGTCCGAAGGGACAGGTATTGGTGCATCTTCCGCAACGGATACATGGAGTGGTCTTTTTAGGCATAGCATCCTTTTCATTAAACGCAATAAGAGCATTGGTCTGCTTGATAACAGGGGCGTTCAAGTCTGATACTGAAACGCCCATCATAGGTCCACCGTACAGCACCTTTCCGGGTTCTTCCTTGAATCCACCGCAAAAATCAAACACGGCAGAGGCGGGAGTTCCTATGGGGACGATAACGTTCTGAGGCTCCTTTACCGCAGATCCATCTACCGTGACACATTTTTCCACGAGGGGCATACCGTCTCTGATGTAGCTTGCAATACAGGCAAGTGTGGTGCAATTGATAACAATAACTCCTGCGTCAATAGGCAGCTTGCCCTCTCCGATAACTCTGCCTGTCGCATTATAGACAAGCACCTTTTCTCCTCCCTGAGGGTAGATCGAAGGAAGCGGCTTCACCTCAACAACACCCTCGTGCTGTCCCGCGATCCTTTTCATCTCCTCAATACATTCAGGCTTATTTTTTTCAATACCGATAACTACCTTCTCTACGCCGAGATATTTTCTGAGAAGGTGGATACCCTCTGAAATATCTTCGCTTCTGTCAAGCATAGTTCTTGTATCGCTCGTTATATAGGGCTCACATTCAGCGCCGTTGATAACTACGATCTCAATGCGCGAAACATCTCCAACTCCAAGCTTTACCGCAGTGGGAAAACCTGCACCGCCAAGTCCTACAACGCCCGACGCCTTTACGGCGTTGATAAAGCTGTCGTAATCATTGACATTTGGCGCTTTAACAGAGGGATCTATTACATTTTCACCATCGTTTTCAACAACGACACAAGGAACATAGCTACCGTTAGACTGCAACATATCCTCTATTTTTTTGACCTTACCTGAAACAGAGCTGTATATGGGTGAGCCCACAAATCCGCCCGACTCAAACAGCAAACTGCCAACATTTACTGTATCCCCAACCTTTACTACAGGCTTACCTGGGGCCCCGATATGCTGTGATGCAGGATAATACATAAGAGAAGGGGCGCTCATTCTCAACGGCTTTTTATCTTTTGTATTTTTTCTATGAGGAACTTTAACACCGAATAGTGTCATGATCTTAATTCCTTTCTGAATCTTCAAATATCATACCGAAATCTATTATACGTGAAACATACTCTTTTGTCAACAAACACGCATTTTATGCCTTCTGTATATTATTGGCAGTTACACGTTTATAAATGCACAAAAAAGTTATTTATGTATAACAAAACGACGCCCGCTTCAAGCACACCGCAGTCCAAGCATCATCCCCAAAGATAACGGGGCAGACAACTTAAACAGAATCGTTTTTCTTTAATTATGTCAAATTTGATTTTACTTCGATTTTACACCGGTTTGCTTACGGATTTTACTGTCAAAACTTACAATATAGGTGTACTCAAAATAAGAGTGCAAAAATAAATGTCAAAGGAGACATGGAAAATGAAAAGGATTATTAGTATACTCACAGTAGCAATGCTTATCGTATGTGCGCTTACCGGTTGCGGTGGTAACAAGGAAGCCGTAGCAACAGATGGCTCTACATCTATGAACAAGGTTATCGGCGCTTTAGGTGAAGCCTTTGAATCAGACACCGGCATTACCGTAACCTACAATGCTACCGGCTCCGGCGCAGGTATTCAGGCGGTTCAGGAAGGCAGATGCGACATCGG
>JAFUMU010000078.1 GCA_017482495.1 Clostridia bacterium
GACATCCGATGCTCTTAACTTGTTACATAGCAGGATTGTTGGGAGTGGAATCATCCTTCATGCAGAGAAGAAGAATACCTGCGATCATGCTAACGAAGAGCAGAACTACGATCTTCCAACCTGTAGAAAGGGGACCCTCCTTCATCTTGTTAAGTGCTATCCAACCCAGAACGAGAGGGAAAATTGCACAAGCGCCGGCAATCATACCGATAATAATGAATATCTTTACTGCCTGTTCCATAACTTACTCCTAAAAAATTATTAGCTTTCGCTAATGAAATTATATTCTATTAATAACCAAATGTCAACACAATTTGATAAATTTTGACAAAAATAATACTTTTAGGATCTTTCTTTTCCAATCTTTGAAAGTGAAATTCTTGCCAATATCAAAAATACCAAGGTATATACAATCAGTATAAGCCATGCAAACCACATATGTAATGCAGTGAATTCAAAGAAATCCTCAGCTTCATGAGGAATTGCGATACCTTCCTGTTGGAGTCTCAATGGAAGCTCGTTAAGATTAGCTGTCGTTCCGTATCCCTCCATACTCCAGCGGCAAACTGCTAACCAGGATATCATTTCAGTTGCTCCATCCAGCTTAAAAATCAGACCTGAGAAAAGTATCTGTGGCATGAGCAGTATAGGAGCTACCGTCATTGCTCTGTCGGCATTTGTGAAAAGGCAGGATACAAAAAGTCCCATTGCCGAAGAAGCTACTGCAGTCAAAAAAGTGGTTACAAGCAACTCAGCATACGGCGCCAAAATTATACCTTCCTCAGGAAGTCCTACAGATAAAGCAAAAACACTTACCACAAGAAGGCTCTGAATAATATCCATTGCTCCCAATACTATTATCTTTGAAGATATATATGATGAAAGGGAAAGCCCTGTCATATATTCTCTTTTCATAATAGTCCTCTCTTTACATACCTCCTGAATTGCATTCAGCATTCCTATCCAAAAGGCTGAACAAGAAAGGGCAAAAAGCAGGCTCTTGGTCATTTCATACTGTTCAAACTGCTTCCCGTTTGCCACAAATGATATAAGCACTGCCAATATTGGAGCTTGTGCAAGCAAAAGAAGCAATCGCTGTCTGTCATTGATGACAAGCTTAGCATATCTCATACAAAGCACAGAAAGCTGTCTGAATTTGTTATCACCTTTCTTTGAAGAAGCCCCTGAAGTATTATGCTTTTTATCAGAACGAGAAACAGTTCTGTTATATTTGTCTCTCCAATAATCTGCATGATCTGTGATCATATTATAAATATCAACCACATCGTCTACACCGAAAAATTTAAGTGCTTCTTCATATGAACCATAAAAGCATAGATTTCCGCCCTTTCCCATAAACACTATCTTATCGCACAGCTTAAGCTGCAATGTACTGTGCGTTACAAGAATAACCGTTTTTCCACCGTCTGCCATATCTCTCAGAGAGTGCATAAGGTTACGCTCTGTTCCGGGATCAAGACCTGACGCAGGCTCATCCAAAAACAGCAGATTGGGATCGGAAAGCAGTTCTACAGCTATGCTTGCTCGCTTCCTTTGTCCTCCGCTGAGGGCCTTGATAAGGCTTTTTTTCTTCTCACCAAGCTCTACTGTTTCAATAGCTCTGTCAATAGCTGCCTCTCTTTCCTCGCTTGTTATATCCGGAGGCAAACGAAGCTTAGCAGTGTAATAAAGCATATCATACAATGTTAAATTATCATATACGATATCAGACTGGGGAACATAGCCTATCAGTTTTTTCAGAGAATCAAAGTTGCTGTACAGATCAACGTCGTTTATGTATACATCTCCCTTTGTAGGCTTAAGATAACCGCACATACAATTGAGAATGGTTGACTTACCTGCACCTGAGCCGCCGATTATAGCAACAAGTTCACCCGGTTTAATACTCAGGGTTACATTATTACTTGTAACAAAAGATTTGCGCCTCTTTCCTCGTTTAATGAGAATATTTGAAGCATCTACGGTGATACCCTTTTTACAGTAGCAAAAAAATATAGCTACTGACGTGAATATAAGCTTGGTATTTGTAATGATTATTACATCCTTTTCGTGAAGCTTTACTTTACCTGAAATTCGCCTGTTATTAAGGATAACGCCGTTGGTGCTGTTACAATCCGTAATATAATATCCGTCACGCTCTTTTGTTATCTTTGCGTGTTCCTTTGATACACTGATATGAGGAAGTACTATTTTTGACGACGGATCTCTACCCATTGTAATACAATTTGATGAGCCTATAGGCAAACTGTTCCACTGACTGTCTGACTGTTCGCAAGAAAAGACCAACAGTACACCGTCCATAAGCGTCTCGATACCGTCATCTATACGTATAAGATCTCCGTCAAAAAGAAGCTTTGAAAAAATTGTTGCATTATTATAAATAAGTCCATTGGTGCTTCTCTCAGGCTTATACGCACCCTTATCCTCCAGTACCCATCCGGCTTCTCTATGTACAATACGCCCGTGCTCTGAGGAAACCAGCGGCGAGGTAAGTACTATATCATTAGCGGCACTTCTTCCGAAGGTAACTGTATTTTTCCCGAAATCAGATAGTCTAACGGTATACGGTTCCTTGCGCCCGTCAAATACTGATACTATCATATCCAATGGATCTGTTGAAGCTGCCTCAGCACTGATTCTCACCGTTTTATCTAAATCGATCATACCTTTTTATCTCCTTAGTATAAATGGTTCAATGCCCACCCAACGGGTGAGCATTGAATTGTTATTTTACTGTAACATTTGCAAAACCGTAATGTTGTTCTCCACCATCCGATTTTACAATTTTAATCTGATTTACACCTGTAACATCAATCGATACTCTTTGTGGTAATTCGTCACATTTTACGGAGAATTCTGTTTTTAATACACCGTCACAATAAATCTTAATGTTACAATTGTTCATACCAGTTCCGTCTAAATGACCTACCGTAAAGCTAAGCGTAGTATATTGCTCACTAATATTGAATATAGCATACATATCACCATCCCCACGATAATCTTGAGTAAGAGTAAACGCATTGGTGTATGTTTTTCCACCCATCGTAATAGTTTCGCCATTGATATACTGCGCATATCCTTTAGATTCATACGGAGAGCATACATCAAGAAGGTAGGTAGGAGTCTCCTTTTCTACCTTTTCTACGAGAGCCTTAAGGTCCGGATTATCGGGAAGAACTGTAAGTGAATTTTCAGCCACTCTTGCTGCGGAAATATAGTCCTCACTTTCGAGATACTTCTGTACCTTGGCAGTAATGCTTGCTACATACTTTGTCTCTGTAGAGGTTCTGAGATTACGGAATTCAGTATTATCGTCAACCTCGATCGCGGCATCTATAACAGCAAAAGCCTCGGAATACTCATCCTCTTTAATATGCTCTGTTACCTGGTCTGTTATCTGGGTCTTATACAGTGCAAGGCTTTCTGCCTTAACAGCATCAAGATCTGATGTATCAACTCCCTCAGGTATTGTAACATATGAATTATTTAGATATATCACAGCTTCCTTGTACTGCTTATTCTTTATATATTCCTTAGCCTTTGTTACGGTTGCAGAAATATACTTAGGATAAAGCTCATTCAGCTTTTTCTGAGCATTCTCATAATTTTCATTTTTTTCATCGATCTTGGAATATTCCCTGATAGCTTCTCCGTATTTACCGCTTTCAGCATATTCCTCACCCTTTTCAAGAGCAGTATCTGCATCTCTGATATTGTTTACCTCTTGGCTCCTCTGTGATGCTGTTTTACATCCGCTTGAGCTGAGGCTCGAAAGCTCAGATATGGCGTCTTCATATGACAGTGTTCCTGCACGGTACTCTTCAACAATCGCAGAAGCTCTCATGTCATATATATTAAGTATGAGCCCCTGCGCTTTTTCACTTCCCCTTGATTTAGCTATCTCAAGCTCATCTACTGCTTCCTTTACGCCGAGATCACCATTTTCGTATTCAGCAAAAATCCTGTCAGCATAAGTCTCAGATATCTCTGTCATTTTTGACGCTGCAGCAGTACATCCAAGCTCAAAAACATTCTCAAGCGTATTGTATGCCTTCTCATAACTCATAGCTTCTGCGTTAAATTCCTCAACTACTTTAGTTGTCTCAGAATCAAGAATACCTGCTACTTTATCCTTTGCAGCTTCAAATCCCATTGTATCCAAAGAATCAAGTCCGTCAACTGCTGATTTATATGTTATTTCGCCGTTGTTATACTTCTCCACGATCTCTTCGTCGTATGAACCAAGCTTACTTTTGAGAATCATCTTTTGAATGAAATTATCTTCGACTCCATCATAGAATTCAGCTACTGCATCCGAATATTTTTCTTCTGTCACAAGTCCGTATGTAGCGTGTGCCGCACCGCCAAATATAGTTACCAGTATTGCTACTGTAAGTGCTACCACTGCTACCGCAGCAGCAATAGAAATAATAAGCGCCTTTTTACCTTTTGACTTTTTAGGAGCCGTATTTGTTCCACCAATTCCCTCCTGAACATTATCAGAGGAAGGCTTGCGAACATTGGTCGTTCTGTCATTGCTTAAATCCACCATGACATATGTTCCTGCTTTTACACTCATAAGCGCCTGCTTCATTTCTGCTGCAGAATTAAAACGTTTATCTGCGTCAAATGCACAAGCACGCAAGATAACATTAGCCATTTGAGGAGAAGCATTACAGGGTGCAGGAAGATCATCGCCGCGAAGACGACGTTCAACTGCGATCCTTCTTTCAGAGGGGTTCATAAGCTGCTGATCACTATTAATAAACGGTAATCTATTACCGTTTAGAAGACGGTACAATACAATACCCAAAGAATATATATCTGCTCTTGCATCATATGCAAAGCTACTTGCCACCTCAGGTGCCATATAATTAAATGTTCCCTTTTGGGAAAGTCCGCCTGTCATATTTTCAAGTTTTCTTGCGATTCCGAAATCACCCAACTTAAAAAAGCCAAAATCATTTACAAATATATTCTCAGGCTTAACATCACGGTGGATTATATTTCTCTGCGAACAAATATCAAGGGCTGTACATATATCACACCCCAACTTAATAACTGCATCTTCGTCCATTTGCTTATCAGCAATACATGCATTAAACGATGTGAGCAACTCCATACGGATATAGATATCCCATCCGATCTCGTTTTTCTTTTCCAGCACCTTATAGTCCTCAACCGATACAATATTCTGTATACCCTTGAGTGACTCCATAAGCTGGATCTCACTTACAAAATCGTCTACGATTCCCTTAAAAAAAGTTTTGGTACCGTCAAGATCAAGACCCTCATTGCGAATGGAATCTACTTCCGAAGAGTCAGAAGGAATTGAGATAACCTTAATAGCTGCATGGCTGACAACATTGCTATCTTTACGAATCGCTTTGTAAACAACACCGTATGAGCCTCTGCCAAGCTGTTTTTCCAGGCGCCATTCAGGCCAAACCAAACTAATATCGTGAGCAAAGTTTAATGCTACTGTTCCATCAACCGGCTCTGACACCCCAACAGTAACATCCTTCTTTGCTTCATTATCAAACAACGCGTCGACCACAACACTATCATCGTCAACCAGATTCGATTCCTGCATCCCACTTTCAACATCTTTTTCTGGTGCTTTGGTCCCGCACATTGTACAGAACTTTTCATTATCTAACAATTCATTTCCGCATTTTAAGCACTTCATTTTTACACCTTTCTCACACAATTTATATTTACGATAACATTATTTTCCTTTTTTATTATATTACAGGATACCACATAAAGCACCAAAAGTCAACAAACATCCAAATATCAAGTCTTGTTTTATACGAAAAGCGCAACAAAGTCCTAAATCGCAAGAATCATAATGCAAAAAATGGCTGATGCCTCAGCACCAGCCATTTTTATTTATTTACTTAGCTGCTTTCTTCTTTCTATCGTAGATCACGGTAGCAACAAGTCCGCCGCCGCTAAGAAGCATCAGCGCCCAATAGATGAAGAGCGGTGAATCACCTGTCTGAGGTGCTTCGGGCTTTTCGGGAAGCTCGTAGATATTCACAAACTCTGCCTTAGGACTTTCTGTTTCTTCTCCGTTTACCTTAACCGTTGCAACAAGCTGACCGCTTTCGTCCTGGCTTATTACTACTGTTATGTCGTAAACCTCCTGGCTGTAGGTTACGTTTTCAACGCCTGTATTGACCTCACTGAGCTTATACACATAGCTTCTGCCGATATCATCTGCGCCGTATGTAAGTGTCAGTATAGCCTTGCCGTCCTTATCGGTAACTACTGTTCCGATAACGTTACCCTCGCTATCGGTCAATGTAAACTTGAAGCCCTCAGGTCCGATCTTCTCTTCAGACTTATTATCAACTGTTTTACCAACTTCGATATCAACTGTAATATCGTCAGGCACAAATGTGTTAGCAAACACAACAGTATCAACTGCCTCGCCGCCGCGACTTACGGATACCTCTGCAAGAAGGTTGCCTTCCAGATTGTCTGTCACAACTACTGTGATATAGTATACTGCGTCGTCGTAGGTTACTCCGTGAAGTGCATCGGACGCATTTTCTGTAACTGCAAAATAGTATGTACCGACCTCTGTAAATTCGAGAGCATCAAAGCTGAAGCTTCCGTCTGCCTTATTAAGCGCTACTCTTACAGCTTCTCCCACGAGGTTAAGCTCGGAGTCTGCTTCAAATATCTCAAACTTGAATTCGCCAGCCTTGAGAGTACGTCCGTCAAGCTTCTTAACACCGTCTACAGTTACGCTTACCGACTCAGGAGTATATGTGTTGGCAAATGCTATAACCTCTGCCGCCTCATCTCCCTTTGCGATATCGACCTTTGCAACAAGGTTACCGAGAAGGTCGTCTGTTACTGTTACTGTTACGTTATACGCTGTCTTATCATAAGCAACGCCGCCTGCCTCACCATCGCTCTCAACTACTGTGTAGTAGTATGTACCAACCTTATCAAAGGTCAGCGCGGTGAATGTGAATGCACCGTCGGCAGTATTTGCAACTGCTTCAAGAGCGTCACCGTCAGCTTCAAACTCTGCGTTTGCACCGAAGAGAACGAATTCAAATTCGCCTTCGTTCATATCGCGTCCGCTGAGAGTCTTGATACCGCTGAGCACGACATCTGTAGACTTAGGTGTGTAGCTGTTTGCAAAGATGATGGCATCCTCGCCTACCACGCCATTCTTATCTGCTACGGATGTTGATGCTACAAGGTTGCCTGTCAGGTTATCTGTTACAACGACTGTTACGCGGTAAACGTTTGTATCGTATGTAACTCCGCCTGCATCACCTGTATGCTCAACGATCACGAAGTAGTATGTTCCTGTAGCATCAAAGCTTACTGAATCAAAGCTGAATGTTCCGTCTGTGCCGTTATATGCGACTCTGAGAGCATCGCCCTGCATATTGAATTCAGAATCAGCTCTATAGAGCTCAAACTTAAATTCTCCAAGATTCATATCACGGCCACTGAGAGTCTTGACACCGCCAAGGTCAACTGTCGTTGACGCAGGCTTATAGGTATTAACAAACGCCAATCCGTCATCAGCCGCGCTTCCGTCAGCCTTATTGATCTCAACATCTGCTACAAGGTTACCGTTCAAGTCATCTGTTACTGTAACTGTTACATTATAGACTGTCTTATCATATGTTACGCCACCAAGCTGTGCGTCGCTGTTCTCAAGAACAACGTAGCGGTATGTACCCACCTTATCATATGTGAGAGCGTCAAATGTGAATGTACCGTCAACGGTATTCGCCGCTATTCTCAGCACATCTCCCACTTTATTGAAGCTATCGTCAGCCGCATACAGATCAAACCTGAATTCACCTTCGTTAAGCTCACGACCTGTGAGAGTTTTAGTACCACTGAGTGTTACGTCTACATCTGCAGGAACATAAGAGTTAGCAAAGATGATAGTCTTTTCTTCTCCGCTTTCCTTTTCAACAACTGTTACGCTTGCAACCAGGTTACCCTTAAGGTCGTCTGTCACAACTACCTTGATACCGTAAACCGTCTTATCGTATGTTACACCACCGGCACTGCCTGTTTTCTCTACTACTGCGTAGTAGTATGTACCTACCTTATCAAAGGTAAGTGCATCAAATGTGAATGAACCGTCGGCGTTATTCTTTACAGTTCTGACAGCATCTCCGCCCACTACGTAATCGCTTGAAGCATTATAGAGCTCGAATGTGAACTCGCCTGCCTTCATATCACGTCCACTGAGGGTCTTAACACCGTCAACCGTTACTGTTGTAGACTTGGGAGCATATGCGTTGGCAAATATGATAGCCGCCTCATCATCGCTTCCCTTAACCGTTACAGTTGTCTTTGCAACAAGGGCACCTGCAAGGTCATCGGTCACTACTACCTTGATACCGTACACAGTATCATCGTAGCTTACACCGCCGAGGCTTCCTGATCTTTCAGCTACAACGTAGTAGTATGTACCTACCTTATCAAAGCTGAGTGCTCTGAAGGAGAATTCGCCGTTCTGTGCGTTAAATGCACGTCTGATGGGATCTCCTTCTCTTTCAAACTTGCTGTTTGCGTTATAGAGCTCAAATACGAACTCGCTTTCAACAAGGTCACGTCCGCTGAGAGTCTTAGTACCGCTTACAACGACCTCTGTTCCCTTAGGAACATAGTTATTAACGAAGATAATGGGCTTTTCCTCGCCTGTTATCTTTTCGAAAACTGTTGTCTTTGCTACAAGTCCGCCTGCAAGGTTATCTGTAACCGTTACGGTTATTGCGTACTCTGCCAGATCGTAGAATACGCCGCCAAGTCCGCCGTCTTCCTCTGTGATAAGGTAGTAATAGGTTCCCACCTTATTGTATGTAAGTGCACTGAAGGAGAATGAGCCGTCGGCGTTATTTACAACCGCCTCGATCACCTCGCCCTGAAGGCTATGAACTGCATTAGACTCATGGAGCTTAAATGTAAACTCACCGGCCTTAAGCTCACGTCCGTTGAGAGTCTTGACACCGTTAAGCGTTACTGCGGTGGAAGCGGGAGTATATACGTTAGCAAATTTGATCTCATCAACTGCAACGCCTGCCTTATACATCTGAACATCAGCCTCAAGGCTTCCCTTTCCGTCGTCTGTAACGGTTATCTTCACGCCAAACTTACTCTTATCATATGTGATTCCGCCAAGAGCTGCAGAATCGTTTTCTGCGATAACGTAGTAATATGTACCTACTGCATCAAAGAGCTGAGCGTCAAATATGATCTTGCCGTCCGCTGTATTTGTTGCTGCTGCTATCGCCTCGCCGCTTATTTCATAATTGGAATTAGCCTTAAAGAGCTCAAACCTGAATTCGTTTGCATTTAGCTCGCGTCCGGTGAGAGCCTTACTTGCTTCAAGTGTAACCTCTACTGATGCAGGCTTATAGGAGTTAGCAAAGAGAAGTGTACTTTCTTCACCGCTATCTGTGTTGATAACAGTTGTCTCGGCAACGAGCTGACCCTTCTTATTATCCGTAACAACTACCTTAACACCATAAATAGTCTTATCGTATGTTACGCCGCCTGCACTGCCGGCTTTTTCTGTTACTACATAATAGTATGTGCCTACCTTATCAAAGGTAAGTGCATCAAACTCAAATGCTCCATCAGCTCCGTTGGTTGCTGTAAGGATCGCACTGCCATCAGCAACATAATTTGCATTTGCAGAGTATACTTCAAATGTAAATTCATTCTCAACAAGGTCACGTCCGCTAAGCGTCTTCACTCCGTTGAGGTTAACTGCTGTTCCTGCGGGAGTATAGGTGTTGACAAAGAGAATAGGAGCTTCTTCGTCAGTTGTCATATTAACGATAGTAGTAGTGGGAACGAGTGCTCCGTTCAGGTCGTCTTCAACGACTACCTTAACACCGTATACCGTCTGGTCATATGCTACACCGCCTGCGTCTCCTGTCTTTTCAACTACGACGTAGTAGTATGTTCCTGCACGGTCAAACTTAACTGCCTTAAAGGAGAAGGAGCCCTTGGCACTGTTTGTTACAGAATCAATTGCTTCGCCGTTCTGTACGTAGGAATCAGTTGCACCGTAAAGCTGGAATGTAAACTCACCTTCGTTAAGCTCACGTCCGCTAAGCTCCTTAGTACCACTGATGACCACCTCAGTCTCAGAGGGAGCATATGTATTAGTAAAGAGAAGTGTGCTTTCGCTATCTGTTACCTTATCAACGATAGTTGATGTAAGAACAAGGTTACCTGTATTGTTATCTGTAACCACGATCTTGATACCGTATACTGTCTGGTCATACTTAACTCCGCCTGCGCTGCCTGTCTTTTCCGCAACTGCGTAGTAATATGTACCTGTTTCACTGAAGGTAAGTGCATCAAATGCGAATGCGCCGTTTCCATTATTTGTAACCGACTGGAGAGCATCGCCCTGTACTGTGTAGCTACTGTCTGACTTATAAAGCAGGAATGTAAATTCACCTGCCTTAAGAGGACGTCCGTCAAGCACCTTGACACCTGTGTATGTAACACTTACTGAATCGGGGTCGTATGTATTCACAAATACGATCTTTTCTGCAGTGCTTGCGCCCTTTGACTTATAAACGATCTTTTCCGCTACAAGCTTTCCGTTACCGTCGTCTGTTACATTAACTACAACTGCATATTCTGTAGAGTCATATGTAATACCGCCAAGTTGTGCAGAGGAGTTCTCACGAACAACGTAGTAGTATGTTCCGACTGCATCATATTCGATGTCATCGAAAACGAAGTATCCGTTTTTATCATTTGTTGCAGTTCTTATGGGTGCACCTGCAACAGCAAAGTTATCACCTGTCTCATAGAGTTCAAACTTAAACTCGCCTGCATTGATTTCACGGCCATTAAGAGTCTTATCACCGTCTACTGTAACGCTTGTGGGTGCGGGCTTATAGGTGTTAACAAAGAGTATCGCCTTTTCCTCACCTGTTGCCTTATCCACTATCACAGACTCTGCAACAAGGTTACCCTCGCCATTATCTGTAACGGTGATCTTAATGCCATATACAGTTTCGTCGTATGTTACTCCGCCTGCGTCTCCTGCCTTTTCAACTACAACATAGTAGAAGGTGCCTGTCTCATCAAGGGTGATGGCATCAAAGGAGAAGGAACCGTCTGCCTTATTGGTCACGCTCTGGAGAGCTGTACCTGTCTTTTCGTATGCACTTGTAGCACTATAGAGCTCAAATGTAAACTCGTCAGCCTTAAGTGTACGTCCGTCAAGACGCTTAACACCGCTCACGGTAGCTGTTGTACCGTCGGGAGTATAAGTGTTTGCGAAGAGGATAGCCGCATTCTCGCCTGTAGTCATATTTACGATAGTGGTTTCAGCAACGAGTGCACCTTCAAGGTCGTCTGTTACTACTACCTTAACACCGTAAACTGTTTCATCATATTTTACGCCGCCTGCACTTCCCGTCTGTTCGGTTACAACATAGTAATAGGTACCTGCAGCGTCGTACTCTATTGCTTCAAAAGCGAAGGAACCATCGGCTGCATTTGCTACGCTCTGAAGAGCGCTTCCCTCAGCCTCATAATTTGCCGTCGCGCTGTAGAGTTCAAATGTGAACTCGCCTGCCTTCATTGTACGTCCGCTAAGAGTTTTTGTACCGCTAAGTATTACTTCTGTTCCCGCAGGTACGTATGTGTTAGCAAAGAGGATAGTGGAGATCTCACCGCTTGTACGGTTAGTTATCTCAACTGTAGCCACAAGGTCGCCTGTAAGGTTATCTGCAACTGTTACCTTAACTCCGTAAACTGTCTTATCATAACCCACGCCGCCGAGAGAACCGCTTTCCTCGACTACTACATAGTAGTATGTACCCACCTTATCAAGTGTAACTGCGCTGAATGCGAACTTGCCGTCTGCGCCGTTGGACACTTTTTCAATAAGGTCACCGCTCTTTACATAAGCGCTGTCTGCGTTATAAAGAACGAACTGGAATTCGCCTGCGTTAAGGGGACGTCCGCTGAGGGTCTTAAGACCGGAAAGATCGAATGAAGTAGATGCGGGATTGTATTTGTTTTCAAATACGATATCTGCCTCATTACCGCTCAGCTCTGCCACGTATTCCGCTTCAAGCTGTCCCTCTCCGTTATCTGTTACTGTAACAGTAACCTTATATGAACGCTTATCGTATGTAACGCCACCCAAGGAAGCAGCGTCATCTTCACGTACTACAAAGTAATATGTGCCTGCGCTCTCGAATGTGATAGCCTCAAATGCGAATGTACCGTCGGCATTATTGGAAGCTGTCTTAACAGCATTGCCGCTGATATTAAATGAAGAATCAGCGCTGAATATATCGAATTTGAATTCGCCGTCCTTAATATCTCTGCCTGTGAGAGTCTTGCTGCCGCTGATAACTATCTCTGTTGCGTCAGCTTTATAGGTGTTCTTGAATTCAGCAAAGGATACTGCAGAAGCAGATGTGCTTCCAAGCAGTGCATAGCTTACAGCAGACTCAAGATTACCCTTGCCATCGTCTGTAACAGTTACCTTAACGCCATAGATGCTTTCATCATATGTAACACCGCCAAGGCTACCTGCCTTCTCAACTATAACGTAATAGTAGTCGCCGGCTTCTGTATATGTAACAGAATCAAAGGTGATACTTCCGTCAGAGGCATTGGTCTTAGTCTGGAGAAGCTGATCCTTTACGTAGTTTGCATTTGCGTCGTAAAGTTCAAATGTAAATTCGCCTGCCTTAAGTCCTCGGCCTGTAAGGGTCTTCACTGCGCTCAGTGCCTCAGATGTAGACTTAGCAGTATATTCGTTATTGAATACGATAGCTGAAGCATTTTCGCCGCCGTCAAGGACGGTGATCGTCTTGGTCGCGGTAAGTGTACCCTTGCCGTCATCTGTAACCTCAACAGTCACGCAATAAACGGTAGTATCATACTTAACACCGCCCAATGTGCCCTTCACTTCCTTAACCAGGTAGCGATATGTGCCCTTTGCTGTATATGTAAGTGCATCAAATGTGAATTTACCGTTTGCACCGTTAGTCTTGGTATCGATAGCTCCGCCAAGCTCAGCAAAGTTTTCGTTTGCCTCGTAAAGCTCGAAGGTAAACTCATCAGCCTCAAGATCACGGCCTGTAAGGTTCTTAGTTCCCTCAAGAGTTACTTCAACAGGAGTGGGAACATACTTGTTTTCAAAGATAACATCACTTACACTGCCATCAGACTTCACTATAGAAGTCACTGCTGTAAGTGTGCCCTTACCGTCGTCTGTAACCTCGATACGGATATTGAACTGAGCGCTGTCATATTCAACTCCGCCAAGAGAAGCGCTTGTATCTTCCTTGATCGTATAGTAGTAAACGCCCGCCTTATCAAATGTAAGGGAGGTAAATGTGATTGTACCGTTGGCTGCGTTATAAGCAGATTCAACCACCTCGCCGAGATTGAACGAATCGTCAGCGATATAGAGATCGAACTTGAATTCGCCGGCTACCATATCACGTCCGCTAAGGCTCTTGGTACCGCTAAGGTCCACCTGAGCGTCTGCGGGGTCATATGTGTTTGCAAAGCTAATAGAGGAAGCACCCTCGATAGACTGTGAAACGGAAAGTGTACCGTCGCCGTTATCTGTTACCGTAACAGTCACATGATACTCTGTCTCATCATAGATGATACCGCCGAGTGAGCCCTTTACCTCGCGAACAACGTAGTGATGTGTACCCTTTACATTGTATGTGATCTCGTCAAATGCAAACTTGCCGTCTGTATTTGTTGCTGTATCTATGGGGTTACCCACTGTCTCAAAGGAAGCATTTGCATTATAGAGAGCGAATGTAAATTCGCCGTCAGCAAGATCTCTGCCTGTAAGGGACTTAGTACCGTCGATAGTGTGTGTAATGGGTGTAGGAACATATTCGTTTTCAAAGGTCATAGAGTTCTTTGACACACCAAGGCCGTCAGTATAGGATACTGTTGCCTTAAGCGCCGCTCCCTCTCCCTTTTCAACTACGACTGTGACTCTGTATTCAGTTTCATCATAGGTTACTCCGCCAAGGCTTCCCTTTACCTCACGTACTACATAGTAGTATGTACCTACGGAGCTATAGGTGAATGCATCAAAGCTTACTTTACCGGAAGCATTTGTCTTAGTCTGGAGTGCTGAGCCTGTGATATTGAAGTCTGCATCAGCCGCAAAAATCTCGAACGAGAATTCTCCGTCAGCAAGATCTCTTCCTGTAAGTGTCTTATTTGCCTCAAGCTCAAGACGTGCATCCTCAAGATCATAAATATTTGTGAAGGTTACCGCGATCTGGTTGTCATACTCACTTTCTTCTGCACCAATCACTTTAGCAGTTGCGGCAACAGTACCGTCCAGCATATCTGTGATAGTAACCTCAATAGTATACTCCTTGTCAGTATATGTCATTCCGGGGATCTTGTCCGCATCCTCCGGAACTACTTCCTTAAGAGTATAGGTTCTTGTACGTCCTGCGTATGCAGTTGTATAAGTAAGACCGATAGCTGTATATCCCAGTGCATTTGTCTCAACACTTTCGCTTACCAGCTCGCCCTCCTCGTTATAAAGAGCAAACTTGAAGCCGCTGAGGTCTACTGCGATACCTGTATCGTTTTCGATATCCTTATATATTTCGATAAATGCCTGCGCACTACCTGTGGGAGCGTATGTATTTGTAAAGTCTGCCACAAGGTCATACTGAACACCACTTGAAATATCTGAGGTAGTCATAACAACGGGAGGAGTTACCGAAACACTGGATATCTCCAGCTTACCGTCCATATCAGTATCTGTTACCGTTACATGGAAGTAGCGCTGAACAGAGTCATATGTCACACCGCCGATGGATCCCTTGACCTCAAGTATCTTAAATTGATAGATACCGATCGTATCAAAGACCTGAGCCTGCAGTTCATCTGTGAAATCAAAGGATCTGTCATCACTGTTGACCGTCTCTGAAGCGACAGTCACATATTCAGTATCCACATATCTCTGAAGCTCAAATGTAAATTCGTCTGTGTCAAGCCATACTCTTCCGTCAAGCGTTTTAGTACCTGTGAGGGTAATATCATCAGCCTTAACAGACTGGGGATTATATCTGTTCACCAGTTCTGCGCCTATATTGGCATCTCCGGGAATGATACCCACAAGACCTGTAGAGGATGTATCTATCGCAAAGCCCTCGGGAATAGAAGTTTCATCGATAGTATATTTTGTTCCCTCGGGAATATCATGGATAGCAATACTTTCGTCTGCACCAATATCGATCGTAAATTTACCGTTCGAGTCAGTTTCAATGTAATATCCTGCGGATGTAGGGAATTCTACGCCTGCAACTCCGATTCCTTCAAGAGTCACCTCAACTGTAAACTTAATATCCTCAGGGATAGCATATGCATCACCGAAGGGGTGAAGCACCTTCTTGGAAACTACAAGAACACCGTGTTCCTTAAGAGTGTTGACGAATGTAGCTTCGTCAACGGAATAAAGTTCAACTGTACCCTGAGCCACTGTAGCGTCAGTATCACCGTTTACACTATGGAGGACATAGTCAACATGAGCCTTTTCGCTGACAGTATACTCTGTACCGTCGGGAAGATCTGTGATATAAACACTGTATGTATTGGGAAGTGTGAAGCTGATCTTGCCGTCCGTTACTGCAGCCAGACCTTCGCCTACCTTCTCGCCTGCTCCGTTAAAGAGCTGATAGGGATAGGACGCTGCTAAAGCTTCCGTTGCATGGGAAAGCTCCACCTCAAAGCGGAAATCTGTATTTGTATCGGGAGATACAACGTCGATCTGCTTTGTAACCTTCAATCCCGTTGCGGGGGTAATAGTAAGACGTCCGTTGTTACCGAGAAATGCGTCAGCTCTGTATTCATTGAATCCGTCCACATTGTGGTAATGGATAATAGGATAGTTGGAATACACTAAGCTATCAGTAACATTTTCTGTCTTTTCGTTAACAAAATCACCAAGAAGTCTGTAAGGATTACCTTTAGGTATAAACCAGTGATCATAGGTCGTTCCTTCAAGATCCTTAATAGACGCCTTTGCAAGGCTTTCTGAAGTTATCTCCTCATATACATACCGTATCTCTGCCTCATTTCCGTCACCTGTATTAACGAAGATGCTGCGTCTGTGATAGTATGTAGCGCTCTGATCTATAGTCTCTGTGGCTGCTACTCTTTCGTAACCGGTGAGAGTTTTTCTGTATACCGGTGTATCCTCGTGGTAATAGTAGCGCTCATTTTCAAGAGAAGGGCTGAACTCAGATGTTGTAGCAAGGTGAGTATGGGGATCGTCATAATCAAATCCGCCGTCCTCTTCATTACCCCAACGGTTGCTCCAGAACTGATACTTACCGTCGTCAGTCTTATGCTTTGTGCCGGCATCCTTCATTACTTCTGCAACTGTCAGCTCATTGATACCATCCTGAACACCCACCTCATACACAAGGCGAATGGGATCAGTGTCTGTACAGGTCATTTCGATGTTGGTAGCATTATCAACGCTGTCACCCTCAAGAGTGATGCTGTATACCGCCATGGGAACGAGAACTGCGGGGATCCTCCACCAAACAGTCTCTTTACCTGTTGCGATCTCATATCTTATCTGCACGGAACAGTACATCATGTCACTGTCTTTAATACTTCCGAATGTATCACCGAGGAATCCGTATGAGTGGATTATATGTGTTGCACCGGCAGGCGCATTTGACATATCGTATCCAAGCTCCTCATGCCAGAAGCCAAGGTAGTTATTATCTGCGTCAGCATACCAACAGATCTTATTACTGAATTCGCCTGTTGTCTGATTGTAGCTGAGCTGACCGTAAGTATATGCATCGTCGATAAGGTCCTGAGCCTGTTCCTTGGTAAGGTTCAGTCTGGTTCTTACAGAGTTAACAAATATGTCACCCTTTGCTGTAGGATTCTCAATCGTACCAAGGTCTCCCTCCGTCAGCATAGATGCAAGCATCTTACCGGAAAAGAGGGTATTTCCCATTACGATACCCTTGATATCCTTAACATCCATATACTCACCGATCTCGTCGTTGATGGTGATGTATCCGTCAAAATTCTTATCGCCGTTCTCAATAAGAGTGGAATAATACTTGGACTGTATAATGATCTCGTTTACAATGTCCTCGAATGCGCCGATAAGGTCTGCCGAGCTGTCAGCTTCAACATACTTGTCAACATAGTCCTCATAGGCAGACTCATAGTTGCCGTCCACAAGCTCAGCTTTGAACATATCGTTGTATGTGATCTGTACATTCTGAGTGCTTGTACGTGTGTCGGGAACGGTCATAGTCATGGACTGATAATATTGATTTGCGCTGAGTCTCAGAAATGTATCCCAGTATCCTTTGATAGCGTTAGTAGATTTCGAAGAGTCAAGAACACTTTCCGCTACCGCCTGACCTGCCTCAAGACTATCAACGCCGAGTCCAAGTGTATAGAAAAGCGCCGATCTGCCGTACGCTTCTTCCATTTTCGCCTTAACATATCCCGCCGTAAGCTGTGTAATAAAGCCTACCGCGTCTGTAGCGCAGGAATTTCCGCCGTCACCGATATTGGATCTGCCTATATCTGTATAATTGTTAGTTGCTGCTGTAGGGGCACCGTCAGACATAAGCACCATGATAGGAAGACGCTTTGTACCTGCCTGGAATCCATCGGCGATAACTTTATCATCAGCGCCTTCAAATTCCTTCCAAGCCTGCCACAGACCATTCTGGATGTATGTACCGCCGTCGGAATCTTTACTGGGTCTGTTATAGTTTGTGAAGGATACGTCTCCGTCTTCGTTTTCGACCCCGCTTCTTACCGACACAGTTCCGTTATCGGCATTAACGAATCCAACGTTTCTTCCGTAACGGTCAGTAGCTTCTATCCATCGGTCAAGAGGAAGGATCACCTCAGCCGTAGATGTTGCAGAATCTCCAAAGCTGGAATTGCCTGAATACAATACAACACCGACTCTGTTATAGTTATTCGTAGCCTGAAGCTTTCTTATTGCATCATTTGTAGCCGTTACCATATTTGAAACGGATGTGTTGGACATAGAACCGGACATATCCAGGACAAGCATGGTATCTGTGGGTATATTGGAATAGCCCACTATCTGCTTACTTGATGCTATGGCCGAAAGAGCAACAAGAAAATTGCTGTCAGGATCGGTCATTGTTACCCCTGCCTCGCTGAAAGCAGATGCATCGATAAAGACAGACTTGTCCGTCCACACGCCACCCGCATTTGTCGTGTTACCGACCTGAGAGCCGAAGTATTTTTTCCAATCGTTCATCGTTGAGGGATCTGCCTCGCGAACGATTCCCTGAGCTGCTGCAGCATTAAGAGCAAAGAGCGGGATCATGCTGAGAACAAAGATCACGCTGAGAAAGGCTGCCAGCACTCTATGAGAAATTCTATAATGAGATTTCATCTTTTTTCCTCCTTTTCAGACTTATCTCAATAAGATTATTTGCGTTTAGGGTATATCTGATTAATTATATAATATTTAATGAAGTAAATCAATACACTATTGCAAATTTAGCCCAAAAAAACTCAAAAAAGCAAGCATTTACAGGGAAAGCAATTTCCCGAAATAAACATAACTTTCTATGATATCATTATACACTAATTCCTACCATTTCGGTAGACCAATTAAATAAATAAAATTGGTGTACCGTATTGTCAGTTTTTAATAAAAAATACTGAATATTCGTATAATTTTATCCTTTTCCCCACGCTTTTGGTATGTTTATTCATTCGTCAAGCGAACGCAAAAGGAAACTTCTGTGCAATGTCACAATTAGTAACAACATTTTTCTCCCACTTTCCTTACTCGCCAGTATCATCTGCATTTTCTGCACATGCATAACATGGAGATATGTCATCTTAGCAGGTACGTTATCGACTTATTTTAGACAGCAGCATAAAACGATAAAAAACAAATTTTCTATTTTTATCATAATTCCATATATAATTAATGTAAAATAAGTATTATCAAAATATAATAATTTAAATAAAATCAAAATATTACAATATATTGCTCGTCAACGGATGCATCCTTCAAAAATAGATTTCCGACACAAAAATCAATACCCGATCAAATAAAATTCCTCACATATAATTCACAGCCAATTCTGTCACATATAGATACATAATAAGGCATCCATGTCAGTATAACGGAAACAAAAAAGCCCCGCAGGATCATCCCACGAAGCTTTATAAAAAATGTCATTCAAAATGCTCGGCTACAGTTTCAAGCAATTCTCTGATATGAAGATGCTGAGGGCACATAGTCTCGCATCTGCCACACTTGATACAATCAGACGCACGACCAAAGTTAACCGTAAGAGTCTCATAATAGCATTCTTGCGACGTCCATGCGCGTCTTCCCGAATTTTTCTCCTGCAAGTCTGTATTATACAGAGAAAAATACTTAGGAATTGCTATATTCTTCGGGCAATCTACCACGCAGTATGCACAGCCTGTACAGGGAATCGCTATATTTTCATTGATCATACGTGCCGCCGCATACACCGTTTCCATTTCTTCCTCATCAAGAGGCTTAAAATCAGCCATATAGCTTATATTGTCACGAAGCTGAGAAAGATCGCTCATTCCCGAAAGCACCGTCATAACACCGGGAAGTCCCGCCGCAAATCTGATAGCCCATGATGCGCAAGACATTGAAGGGTCTTTCTTCTTGAACATCATCTCCACAGGCTTTGGAACATTAGCAAGCATACCGCCCTTAACAGGTTCCATAACGATGATCTGCTTATTATGCTTTCTCGCCACCTCATAGCAAGCTTTTGACTGCACTCCGGCACTGTCCCAATCAAGATAATTGATCTGAAGCTGAACAAACTCCATATCCGGATAGTCCGTCAGCACTCTTTCAAGAAGCTCGGGGCCGTCGTGAAAGGAAAATCCTATAGACTTAACAAGTCCTTGTCTCTTTTTCTCTCTGAGCCAGTTAAAGCAATCGTATTTTTCAAAGGTAGTTACAGTATTGGAATTAACATCATGAATAAGGTAATAATCAAAATAACCCGCACCCGTTCTGCGAAGCTGTTCGTTGAATATCTTATCACGGTCGGCCTCGCTGTGTATCATATAAAACGGCAACTTTGTTGTAAGGGTAAATCTGTTTCTATCATACCTTGAAACAAGAAATTCCCTCGTTGCTTCCTCGCTCTTATTGCCGCAATACATCCACGCTGTATCAAAATATGTAAATCCTGCAGCAAGATACTCATCCACCATCTGCTTTGTAAGCTCAATATCTATAGATGAGGAATCGTTTGCGTCCCTCAGAGGAAGTCTCATAAGTCCGAAACCAAGTTTTTTCATATCACACCTCATTACTGCGCATCGAAATCGTGATCAGCAAGATCGCTATCTCCGTCATCATTATCTACAAACTCTCTCATACCGACTCTGCGCACTCTTCTCTCCTCTTCCACCATCTCGGAAAGCATATTTTTTACCAGTTTAGGCTTCTTGATATGCATTATATCAAACTCACCCATACTACGGTCTGCTGTGCAGCAATGGATGGTTCCCAGCCCGAAAAGTCTCTCCCAAAAGGAACGCTTCAACGTTATATCAAGTATCCTATAAAGACGCACCTCATCCTCTGTCCTGTTAAAAAATCCTGTATCAATAAGCAGTTTTTCCTCTGTGAGATAATATCTTGTGAAGCTCCAGGGCAGTCCGAAAAATATTCTTTTTCTATCCTCCCATATATATTCAACATCATATTCTTCCATAGTCTTTACCTACCTTTCCTTATTTTTTATTTTATCACACTTATATATATTCCGCAACAGATTTACATTATAACAATAAAAAAATCGGAGACTTTGCTCGCGCAAAGCCTCCTTTAGTTTACATAACTCTTATTCTTGATTCGATCTCGCCGAGCGCACCGCTTTCAAAAGCAGCCGCGGCATCCTTTTCCTTTATCTTGGCTGTGATAAATTCAACACAGCCGCAAGGTGCACCGTCAATAAGCTGAACGTCTCCGAATACAAGCTTAGCCTTCTCAACAGTCTCATCTGCAGAATCTGTCTTGATCCTTACATAGTAGGAAAACTCATTTTCCTCGAAAGGAAGAACGAAATCTGCTTCTGCCGTCTTCCAATCCATTGGAAGCTCCTTCGCTCCAACACCCGAGAGAACCGATACAACGTCGGAAACAACAGCGCCCGCCGTAGGCATTCTGCCCGCACCTCTGCCGTAGAGCATATAGTCATTAGTAACAGGGCTATTGAATCTGATACCGTTATAAACGTCGTCAATATGAGCAAGGGGACAGGAGCCCGGAACGAATGTGGGGCAAACATAAATAGACGCTTTTCCCTTTTCGTGATCAATTCTTGAACTGCCCAGCAGCTTTACAGTTCCGCCGAAGCGAGCTGCAGCATCCATATCTGCGGGAGTGATCTTAGTCATTGTTTCTGTATAAACACTGTCACAGGAAGCCAGTTTATTTGTTGCAATGGCTGTAAGGATAACTATTTTTCTTTGCGCATCAATGCCATCAACATCAGCGGAGGGATTAGCCTCGGCATAACCAAGCTTCTGCGCTTCCGCCAGAACGTCTGCGAAATCAGCGCCCTCGTTCTTCATTTTAGTAAGGATATAATTGGTAGTGCCGTTGAGAATACCGTCGATCTCGGTAATAGTATCACCGCCGAAGCTTGTTCTCATGCTTCTTATCTCAGGAATACCGCCGCCTGCACTTGCCTCAAACATATAAGAGACACCGTTTTTCTTCGCTTCTGCCATAAGCTCAACACCGCGGTTAGCTACAAGCTCCTTATTGGAGGTTACAACGCTTTTACCCGCACGAAGTGCCTGCATAGAATAATCAAAAGCAGGATTTACGCCACCCATAGTCTCACAGACTACTTTTACCTCAGGGTCATTAAGAATAACGGAAAAATCGTGAACCACCCTATCCGCATAAGGTGAGTCAGGAAAATCTCTAAGGTCCAGGATATATTTAACATTGATCTCGTTGCCTGTTGCGCGCTTGATAGCATCCTTATTAAGTCTGATAACCTCTGTGATACCGCCACCAACGACGCCGAAACCGATTATAGCAATATTTATCATAATTAACTCCGATGAAATAACAATTTGAATTATTATACCACATTTTCTTACCCAATGCAAGGGAAAATACGAATGATTTTAAGATAGTGTCCCAGCCACAAAGACGGTGATGAATTGACCTTTACAATTATAATTTCATCCATATACATTCAAAAGGCACCCGAGTTGGGTGCCTTAAGACTTATTTCTTTTTCTTATTTTTCTTTTCCTGGCCTATATGCTTAATGGGAGTCCACTCAACCTTCTTAAACAGCGCCACGATACCGATCGGTATCCACGTTGCCATATAGAAGGGGAATGTGAAAAGATAAAATATCTTTCGGGGAGTGGTTGTATTGATATAATTCCATTCAGTTATTACAGTAAGAAGTCCCATCAAGAAGAACGTACCGTAACCTCCGAAGAAGAGTCCCCACACGCCGGAAAGTGTCTGCCAAATTCCGAAATTGCCTGCAATTAAATTAAGCACTATATCAACCGCGCCCAACGCAATACTCACCATAGTGAGCAAAATAACAGGCATAGTCGTGATAGTCATATCAAAGCAAGCCAGTCTGCTTCCCTTTTTAGTGAAGATACCTCCAATAAGCTTCTTGCCGTAATGCCAGAACACCTGAAGGAATCCTTTTGCCCAACGAAGCCTCTGATTCCAGGACTGCACAAAGGTTTCAGGCTGTTCATCATAAAACACTGCCTTATGACAATATCCAATCTTTTCTCCATCTATGATAGATGCAACTGTAAATTCAATATCCTCTGTAAGAAGGAAATACTTCCAGCCGCCTCTCTTCTTAAGCATATCTCTATGCATTAGGAAGCCTGTTCCTGAAATTGCACAGCTTGAATTGAGGATCATTCTTGCGTTGTTAACGTACTTTGCTTCTCTTATAAACCAAAGAGCATATCCTGCAGATATCCAGTTGGAGCCATAGTTCTTAGAGTTTCTATAGCTTGTGACCACCTTATATCCTGCTGAAAAGGTCTTGTTCATCTGCTCTATGTAATCAGGCTCAAGAAGGTTGTCCGCATCGAAAACAAAGTATCCGTCGTAATATTCCTCGCCTACGGTCTCGTATATCTTATCAAAAAGGAAATCCATGGCATATCCCTTACCAACCTTTTCCTTATTGAACCTTTCATACACTATAGCACCGCACTTTCTTGAAATTTCCGCCGTCTCGTCATCACAATTATCGGCGATCACGTAAACATCAAGAAGCTCCTTGGGATATGTCTGCCCGTTGATACTGTTGAGCAGATTTTCAATTACCGCAGATTCGTTTCGTGCGGAGATTATAACGGCAAATCTATTGCGATCTCCTTTTTCGTGAACCACGGGCTTACGGAAAAGGCCGACTAAAGCATATATTACCTGATAAGCGTAGCAGACCGTAAATACGATCCCTACTGCCGACAAAATGTAACTCATGTCAAAATCCTATAATTCTTTATATTTGTTGTACAGCGCTCAAGCTGCAGGAAGATATATCGGAATCATTTTACACACCCGACCATTATAACATAACCAGTTTAAAATTTCAACAATTATTGCATTAAAACATTTTATTTATATTTAACATAATTATAACAGATGTACTATCAAAAATCAATAGATTTCGCCAATTTCCCACTCAGCAAAAAACTCCGAATAATTTATCGGAGTTTTTCTATTCAATCATTAAGCATTCTGCTGAGAAAATCCTTGGTTCTCTGCATTTTAGGTGCGGTGAATATCTGTTTGGGAGAGCCTTCCTCAACAATATATCCGTCACTCATAAATATTACTCTGTCAGCAACGTCACGTGCAAATCCCATTTCATGTGTGACCACCACCATAGTCATGCCCTCTGCCGCCAGCTCTCTCATTACCTGCAGCACTTCTCCCACCATCTCAGGGTCAAGTGCTGATGTAGGCTCGTCAAAAAGCATGATATCGGGGTTCATGGCAAGCGCTCTTGCTATTGCAACCCTCTGCTGCTGTCCTCCGGAGAGCTGGTGGGGATAGGAGTCAGCCTTATCCTCAAGACCTACTCTGCGAAGAAGCTCCATTGCTTTTTTCTCAGCCTCTGCCTTGGTCATTTTCTTGAGTTCAACAGGCGCAAACATTACATTTCCCTTAACCGTTTTGTGAGCAAACAGATTGAACTGCTGAAACACCATTCCAATATTTTCTCTGACCTTGTTTATATCTATACTGCGGTCTGATATCTCCGCTCCGTCCACTTCAACAGTACCGGATGTGGAATCCTCCAGACGGTTCAGACACCGCAGAAATGTAGACTTTCCCGAGCCTGAGGGACCTATAAGGCACACTACCTCGCCCTCGTTTATTTCAACATCTATGCCTTTGAGCACCTCAAGGTCACCAAAGCTCTTGCACAGACCTGTTACCTTAACTTTTTTTGTCATAACTCAACTTCTTTTCCACGAATTTTGACACTACCATAAGAACGGATATTACCGCAAGGTAGTAAGCAGCGATCGTAATATACACAGGGAAATAGATATATGTGGCTCCGATGTACACCTCGCCCATGTTTACCAGCTCTGCAAGTCCTATTATCGAAAGAATAGATGAGTCCTTGACTGTGATGATAAACTGGTTAACAAACGAAGGTATACTCATTTTAAACGCCTGAGGAAGCACTATCTTCAGCATCGTTCTAAACTGACTGAGTCCGAGAGAGCGGGCAGCTTCTATCTGTCCGATACTTACAGACTGGATTCCTCCACGGAAGATCTCCGACATATATGCGCCCGCATTAAGGCTCAGTGTGATGATTCCCGCATAAAAGGATTCTATCCTCACACCTGTTATAAAAGGAATACCGAAAAATACTACAAGCGCCTGTACTATCATAGGTGTGCCTCTGACACACCATACATACACTGCAGATATTCCTTTCAGTATAATATTTTTTGACCTGCCCATAAAGCAAGTGATAAGTCCGATGACCATACCTATTGCAATAGATATAAGTGACACGGAAATAGTTACTCCAAGTCCCTTTAGCAGAAGCGGGGTGGCTTCTTTAAACACTGTAATAAATTCCAATTTGTACTCTCCTAATAAAGCAGGCTAATCGCACCCTGTGCGATTAGCCCTTAGCCTGAAGGCGTCAAATTCCTCTGACGGGATCAATAGCCGTATCTTGCAAGGATCTCGTCGTATTTGCCGTTCTCCTTGATGTTTTTAAGACCCTTATTGAACATCTCGATAAGCTCAGCATTCTGGCCCTTCTTAACCGCAAAGCCGTAATATCCGGGATTAACCACCTCGCCTACGATACGAAGCTTGATGTTATCATTCTTGATCGCCCAACCGATAACAGAAAAGTCCTCAAAGCATGCATCGTGGTTGCCGCCGATAACTGCCTGATACATAGCGGGAGAATCTTCAAAATACTCAATTGTGAAGCCATACTTTTCCTTGATGCTCTCGGCATATGTTGTACTTGTTGTGCCCTTCTTAGCAGCAACGCTCTTGCCGCGAAGATCCTCAAGGCTTGCGATCTCGCTTGTCTCGCTTACCACAAGAACGCTTCCATCCTCGAAGTAACCGTCTGAGAAATCAAAAGTAGCCTTTCTCTTCTCATTGATAGTCATACCTGCGATCATTGCATCCGCCTGTCCGGACTGGACTGCGCCCATTGCTGCGTCAAAGCCCTCATTATGGATCTCGTACTTGAAGCCCTGATCCTCAGCGATAGCTGCAAGGATGTCCATGTCTACGCCGATGTATGCATCGGAATCCTTATCGTAAAATTCGAAAGGAGCAAATGCGTTATCGGAGTAGATAACATATGTATCACTGTCCTCTTTGTCGGCACAGGATACTGTGCAAACAAGCATAACACATACAAGTACGAATGCGAATATTCTCTTTGTAAGTTTCATTGTTTATTCCTCCAAAAAATTAACTTGATTTATATACCGCGCCGAAGCGTTGTATTCTTAAGATTAATAGCCGTATTTTCTGAGTATCCTGTCGTATTCTCCGCTTTCCTTTATGTTTGCAAGACCGCGGTTGAACATTTCAACAAGTTCAGCGTTTTTGCCCTTCTTAACTGCAAATCCGTAGTATCCGGGATTTAATACATCACCGACGACCTTAAGAGAGAACTCCTTGCTTTTAATTGTCCATCCTATAACCGAGAAGTCTTCAAAGCAAGCATCGTTCCATCCGTTCATCACTGCATTATGCATTGCAGGGGAATCTTCGAAATACTCAATTGTGAAGCCGTACTCTTCCTTGATGCTTTCAGCATATTTTGTACTTGTTGTCCCCTTCTTCGCTGCAACGCTCTTGCCGCGAAGGTCTTCAAGCGTTGTAATGGTGCTCGCCTCGTTTACAACGAGGATCGTACCGTCTTCAAAGTAACCATCAGAGAAGTCGAATGTTTCCTTTCTCTTTTCGTTGATCGTCATGCCTGCGATCATTGCATCTGCCTGCCCGGACTGAACCGCGCCTATCGCCGCATCAAAGCCCTCGTTATATATCTCATATCTGAAGCCTTGATCCTTTGCTACTGCCTTGAGGATATCCATATCAAGACCAACGTATTCGCCGCTCTCGACGTCAAAATATTCGAAAGGTGCAAACGAGTTGTCGGAATATATTATGTATTTTTCACTTTTTTCCTCTTTTTCTTCCTTCTCCTCTTTTTCGCGTTCCTCGCTTACCATTATGTGGGGAAGAAAAACACAGGAGTTCAGCGAAAAGATCATTGCCGCTACCAGAAGCAGTGATAAAACACGTTTCATCATATCCCCCGTTTCGTATCCAAGCTAATATAATATATACAAATAATTATACACCAATCGTTTATTTATGTCAATATTTTTTAACAGTTACATCACACATTTATAACAATCGTTTACTTCACAAGCAAAAAATTCCAATAAAAAAACTTCTTCACATATTTACAAAGCTACGTAATGTTTGTATAATGAATACAACTATATAAGCTCAAAGGAGATTTTTTATGCTTAAACTTACACCGCCCATGGGCTGGAACTCCTGGAACACCTTCGGAGCTAACATCAGCGAGGAGCTGATATTTGAGATTGCCGACCGTATGGTTTCCGACGGATATCTTGACGCAGGCTACGAATACGTGGTTATCGACGACTGCTGGTCCCTTCGCGAGAGAGACGAGAACGGCAGACTTGTTCCCGACCCCAAGAAATTCCCTCACGGAATGAAATACGTTGCCGACTACATTCACTCCAAGGGTCTTAAATTCGGTATGTACAGCTGTGCCGGTATGCTGACATGCGCAGGATATCCCGGCAGTATGGATCACGAATTTATCGATGCGGCAACATTCGCCGAATGGGAGGTAGACCTTCTTAAATACGACTACTGCTTCAACTCAAGAATAATCGCAGGAGAATATCTCTACCGCAGAATGGGACTGGCTCTTGAGAACTGCGGCCGCGACATCCTTCTCTCCTGCTGCACATGGGGCGTTGACCAGACTCACGAATGGGTAAAGACAACAGCCTCCTCCATGTGGCGCTCCACAACAGACATTTTCGACAACTGGGACTCCATTAAAAACCTTATCAAGGTCCAGGAGGCGGTTCACCCCTACAACGGCGTTGGCTGCTTCAACGATATGGATATGCTTATCGTCGGTATGAACGGCGAGGGCAACGTCGGTCTCGGCGGATGTACATACGACCAGTACAAGCTCCACTTCTCTGCTTGGTGCTTCTTCGGCTCTCCCCTTATGATCGGATGCGATATCAGAAAGATCTCCGACAAGGAAAGAGAGATACTCCTTAACCGCGAGCTTATCAAGCTTTGCCAGGATCCCGCTTGCCGTCAGCCCTTCAGAATGAGACCTCTGCTTACAGGCGAGGACGACTACGCTTACGCAAGATTCCTCTCCGACGGAGATATAGCCCTTGCGCTCTTCAACGTTTCCGAGGAAAACGAGGCAGGCTTCCGTATGACCATCGACGAGCTCTCTCTCCCTATGACCACAGGCAAGACTCTCAAGCTTATCAATATGTGGACAGGCGAAGAGGAGGAGATAGTTAAGAATGCTGCTATCAATCGCGGCGTTCCTCCCTGCGGATGCCTTATGTACCGCTGTAAGGTAGTTGACATTGAATAATGGACACCTGCGTTAACTGCGGCAAGACACCTCTGACCAAAATTGAAATAGGCGCAACGAAAAAATTTATACACCGCGCCGCAACAGAATTCTGGTGCAAGGAATGTATGTGCAAAAGGTTCAACATAACCGAAGAATTCTTTGACAGAAAGATCGAGCATTTCAAAAATCAAGGCTGTTTGTTATTTTTGTGAGAACAAAGTAAAAGGGGAGCTCCCGGCAAGCTCCCCTTTTTTCATTTATTCGATCCTTTGCTGACAAACAATTGTAAGAGCCCTATCCAAAAAGATTTGGGAGGGAGCGAGGGGGAGGGGCTTTCCTTAAAAGCCCTTCCCCCTTCTCTTTACTCTTCAAAAAAATCCACGGAATATTTCACAACAAGGTCAAGCTCGCCCTTGTTTTTAAAGCGGTGGTCTGCTCCGCAGATAACTTTCGACCGAATATTGGAACGGGCGCCGGCAAAGGCTCCCATATGGTCGGGCGAAACAACGTCATCACGGTCTCCGTATATCATAAGCACGGGATTTGAGAAAAAAACGTCCTCTAAAGAGTGATCTTTCAGGTCTGCATAAAATCCGTATCCGAGACGCATTTTGCGTTCAAACCCGCACTCTGCCACAGCACCTTTTGCAAGTTCGGCAATTGTGTAATTCGAAATGATATTTTCGAAGGTTTCGTGCATCATAACCGCAGGAGCGCGAAAAACCGCCTTGCTTCCTGCAAATTCGTCATTTTTTAACATATTGGCAAGAACAAAGGCACCAAAGCTGGTAGCAAAAAAATGAATTTTCCCTTCGCCGCTTGCATCAAAAAAATATTTTTCTTTGGCAAACGCATAAATTCTGCTTGCATCGGCAATACAGTTGTCCACGGTAAAATATTCTTCATTTACCGGACTTGCTCCGTGACAGGGAAAATCGAAGCAAATAACAGCATAATTTTTATCAGTTGCTACCTCTGCAAGTCTTTCAACTTCCGAGCTTTCCTTATCTCCGCCAAAACCGTGGAATGCAATTATGACCCTCTCCGCCTTCCCTTCTTCCGGCTCGTAGGAAAGACAGGGGATAGCGTATTCATCCCCCTCAACTGTAAAATATTTCTTTTTCATCTTACATTCAGCCCCCTATATAAATATAATTGTACAATACTTCACTTTTATTTTCAAGAGGTTCAAACTCCTTGACGGGGTATGCAAAATTTGATATCATAAAACCAGTATAAAAAAGCGGAGGCATACGATGAGTAAGGAAAAGATCGCAAAGCTGGCGGGCGCTGACGAAAAAACACCGTCCAAAGCGGAATATTTCTCCTGGATCAACAACACAAACGAGGGCTCAACTGAAAAGCAGACACTTATAAACCTTGACTATTTTGCTTATATGAAGCAAAAATACAATATGCGTCTTGATATCTACGCATGGGATGCGGGAAATCTGGACGGCGCGGAATGCACATACGAAACCTTCGACTCTCCCAAGATAAAGGCGCAATATCCGAACGGCTACGGTCCCGTTGTGGATGCGGCAAGAGCTATCGGCGCAAGGCTGGGCGTTTGGGGCGGAGCCGACGGATTTGGCGACACTGAGGAAAGCGCAAGAGCAAGGATCGAGCAGATGGTTTCCCTTGCAAGAGACTACCATTTCGCCCTTTTCAAGTTCGATGCAGTCTGCGGCCCTCTTAAGCCCGAGCACGATAAATATTTTATAGAGATGATGACAAGATGCAGAGAATATTCCCCCGACCTTATTCTGCTCAACCACCGAGTTGATATGTCGGAGGAAGCCGAGCAATATGCTACCACGTTTTTATGGGAAGGCGTTGAGACATACGTTGATGTTCACATCGCCAACCCCGTTACCGCTCCTCACCACAGAGCATATCTTGCAAGCCGCGGCCACACCCCCGAGCTTCGCCGGCTTACCGAGGATCACGGCGTTTGCCTCTCGTCTCATCTGGACTTCTTTGAGGACGAGCTTATAATCCAGGCATTCTCAAGAAATCTTATCCTTGCACCCGAGATTTACGGCAACCCCTGGTTGCTGCGCGACGACGAGCAGGCTCATCTTGCAAGAATATTCAACCTCCACAGAAGATACAGAGACATTCTCGTTGAGGGAAAGCTCCTTCCCGAGGGAGAATTCTGCCCGAAGCACACAGTATCCAGAGGCTCCGATTCCAAGAGATTTATCGCAACAGCTAACATAAACTGGGAAGAAAAGCTGCTGAAGGTCGCTCTTGATGAATCCATAGGCCTTAAGAAGTGCGAAAGGGTCACCGTTATGACCCACCATCCCTACGAATACTACGTCGGCGAATTTGACTACGGCTGTGAGATAGAGCTTCCCATCGTCCCCTTCAGAGCGCTCCTTGTGGAGATATGCGACAGCGCCGAGGCAGACGTTATGCTTAAGGGATGCAAATACGAGGTCCTTCACGAGGACGAGGACGGAAAGATCGATAAGATAAAGATACTTTCCTCAAGCGGTAACATTACCTACACCGACGGACGCCCCTATGACAGCATACCGGAATTCGACATAACACCCGCTTCCCCCAAGCTTCTTGCTGAGGGCGAGGTATTTACCGAGGTTCCCGAGGACTGGGAAAAGCAGATAGAGTGCGCTATGTTCATTCAGGACCACGATTCTCTTGAAAAGCGCTCCCTGCTCCGCTCCGGAGAGACGGATATTCCTCAGGTCAAGGCGGCAAGAGACGCATTTTTCGACCAGGAGATGTACCGCTACGCAGGCTGCGAAAGTAGCTTTGCCTTCGACGGCAGAGAGGATACCTTCTTTGACAACTTCTCAAAGATAGCCTTCTGGAATCACGGATTCCGTCACGACGGCGGATGTCTGAGAGTTGACTTCGGCGACGTTTACGAGGCTGATGAGATACTATTTGAATATTTCGACACAACAGAGCCCGAGGACGGCTACCTCTGCACTATGGTAGACCAGAGGATACCCTCCTTCTGCGACTATTCCGAGGACATGGGTAAATGGACGGAATGCGCCATCGACGAGGTGAAAAAGCTTTGCCCCCATACAGAGCGGATCATCGTTCAGCACGTTAACAACCTTAAGGACAAGAAGGGCTACAGAAAAACTGTTACATATCCCATAAACGGAAAAATACGCTACTTCCGCATGCCCTCCCCCATCGACCATATCTATAAAATTGCACTGATCAAAGACGGAAACGAGCTTACGCTCACTTCTCCCCGCGCAAACAACCTCCTTCCCTACGGAAGAAAGGCTGCATACGCAAAGGAGCTTACAGTTAATATCCCAAAAGACAGCATAAAGGCTCCCGCATATCTGTCAGTTTGCCTTGAAGGAGAGCACGGCGCGGAAGGCGCATTTGCCATCCTTGAGATAGACGGGAAATATATTGCCGCACCTGACAGAGCACCGGGCTACGGCGCCAATCCCTGGGAATGCTACGCTCACTATTCTTACGTTCAGGATCATCATTACACATACTATTTCCCTGTTGATGACAGTATGACCGACCGAGACATAACAGTCAGAGTTATCGGTACAGATAAGGACAAAAAGGATTATAGCGTAAGAGTATTCCTCTGCGCAAAAAATATTCCTCTTAAGGGAATCGAAAAAGATATATAATTTTCAAGGAGAGAGGCTTTTAGCCTCTCTTTTTGTTGAATATTGACCCAGTGTGTTATATAATTAAAATGTATATTTATGTTATAAGAAAGGGATCAAAATGAAGCTTTCTCTTGTTTGTCCTTGCTATAACGAAGAAAAGAACGTGCGAGCATTTCTGGATGCTTGCAAGACTGCTCTTGATGGCAAGGTTGAATCCTATGAAATAGTATTTGTAAACGACGGAAGCCGCGACAACACATGGAAAGAGCTTAAGGCTCTTTGCGCAGAAACCGACGTTAACGTTAAAATAGTCAATTTTTCAAGAAACTTCGGCAAGGAGGCGGCTATGTATGCAGGTCTCGGCAAAGCCGAGGGCGACTACGTTACCCTTATCGACGCCGACCTTCAGCAGCGTCCCGAGATCGCCGTTGATATGGTGGAATTTCTTGATAACAATCCCGACTTTGACTGCGTTGCCGCATATCAGGCAAAGCGTAACGAAGGATTTGTGCTTTCATTCTTCAAAAAATGTTTTTATAAACTCATTAATAAGCTTTGCGAGATCGATTTCAAGCAAGGCGCAAGCGACTTCAGAACCTTCCGCCGCGAGGTGGTCGAAGCGATACTTTCAGTTCGCGAATATCACCGCTTCTCCAAGGGCATATTCTCTTGGGTAGGCTTTAACACACACTACATTCCCTATGTGGCCGAAGAAAGAAATGCGGGTAAGACCTCCTGGTCCTTTATTAAGCTCTTTAAATATGCCATCGACGGTATCGTTGCCTACACAACAGCGCCTCTGCGCCTTTCTTCCATTGCAGGTATCGTTATGAGCGTATTCTCCGCCATCTATATGCTTGTGGTCATCATTCAGAAGCTCACAATGGGAATTGCGATCCCCGGATATCCCACAATAATCGTGCTTATCCTCTTTATCGGCGGACTTCAGCTTACATCTCTCGGTATTATGGGCGAATATCTCTCCAGGATCTATATCGAGGGCAAGCGCAGACCTATCTGCATAATCAAAAACTACGAAACTAACGAGAAGAAAGATAATGATTAAGAAAATAGCTGAGCTTTTAAAGAAATATAAAGAGATCATTATGTATCTCTTCTTCGGAGTTACAACAACTCTGGTCAACTGGGTGGTATACACTCCCCTTGTTAACGTTCTCGACGTTAATGCCACTGTTGCCAACGGAGCCGCATGGTTCGTAGCAGTTGTATACGCATATATTACAAATAAGCTCTTCGTTTTCGAGAGCAAATCCTGGAAAGCAAATGTAATAGTCAAGGAGATCATCGCATTCTTCGGCGCAAGGGTCGCATCCGGCATTTTCGAGATATTCCTTCCCGAGATCCTTATGAAGCTTGGTCTCAATCAGACATTCTTCGAGATCGAGGGCGGTGTTGCCAAGATCGTTGTAAGCGTTCTGGTTATCGTTCTCAACTATATCTTCAGCAAGCTCTTTGTATTCAGAAAGAAGAA
>JAFUMU010000079.1 GCA_017482495.1 Clostridia bacterium
AAGTGTCAACCTTTGCTATGGCGAATTCGCCATAGCAAAGGTTGACACAGAAGAGAAAAAGATTATTTCAAAAAGAATTTACCGTAGATAAAAGTGTAAACAATCCTCCCGAACAAACTGTAAACAATCCGTACTTGACAGGGAATCTCTCTCCGAAAGAGAGATTCCCCCCGCTTAAAAAAAGCCTTGCCAAGGAGAAGAAGATCAGCTTGGGCAAGGCCAAGGCCGTGTGTTATTATTTTTTGTCGTTCCAGAGAGTGATAGTGCGTGTAGGGAGAGTTTTCTTAAGATCGATAATGCGCTGATTTGAGGAGCCTCTGAAGCGGAGTGAGATATCGTGGAGACGCTTAACGAATCTGCCGTCTATAAGCACATCTATAAGGGAGAGCATCTCGTCGGTATATTCACAACGGGGATATGATCCATCCTTCCAAAGTTCATTGTCCAGAGTGAAGCCTGTAAAGCACCAAATCGTTTTGTCCGGGCATTTCTCTCTAACTTTCTTAAGGAAGGGAACAAGCTCTTTCTGATTTTTCGGCTCAAAGGGTTCACCGCCAAGAAGTGTCAGGCCATTTACGTAATAGGGCTTTAGACTTTCGATTATCTTGTCAGCGACCTCGGCAGTGAATTCTTCACCGTAGTTAAAATCCCATGTTTCAGGTTGAAAGCATTCCTCGCAATGATTGGTGCAACCGGAAACGAAGAGGGAGGTGCGAACTCCCTCTCCGTTAGCTATATCGCAATATTTGATAGTACAGTAGTTCATTACAGATGAAGCACTCTCTCCTTGATCTCCTGAGTTCTTCCCTGATTCCAATACTGAGTACCGATGTATCCGCAGGTACGGCGTGCAACGTTCATCTTAGCCTGGTCTGTGTTGCCGCACTTGGGGCACTTCCAGATAAGCTTGCCGTCCTCTTCTTCGATAACGATCTCGCCGTCCCATCCGCAGCACTGGCAGTAGTCACTCTTGGTGTTAAGCTCGGCGTACATAATGTTGTCATAGATAAACTTCATAACCTGGAGAACTGCTTCAAGATTCTGCTGCATATTGGGAACCTCAACATAGCTGATGGCGCCTCCGGGAGAAAGTGCCTGGAACTGAGACTCAAATGCAAGCTTTGTAAATGCATCTACTTCCTCTGTAACGTGGATATGATAGCTGTTTGTAATATAACCCTTGTCATTGATGCCGGGAACGATGCCGAAGCGCTTCTGCAGACACTTGGCAAACTTGTATGTTGTAGACTCAAGGGGAGTGCCGTAAAGGCTGAAGTCGATATTGTGCTCTGCCTTCCACTTCTTGCATGCGTCGTTCATATACTGCATAACGCTAAGCGCGAAGGGAGTAGCAGAGGGATCTGTGTGGCTCTTGCCTGTCATATATTTAACGCATTCGTAAAGACCTGCATAACCGAGAGAAATTGTAGAATATCCGCCGAAGAGGAGCTTGTCAATAGGCTCGCCCTTTTCGAGACGTGCAAGTGCGCCGTGCTGCCAGAGGATAGGCGCTGCGTCGGAGAGAGTACCCTTAAGGCGCTCGTGACGGCACATAAGGGCCTTGTGGCAAAGCTCAAGACGCTCGTCAAACACCTTCCAGAATTTTTCAATATTACCGCCGGAGGAAAGTGCAACGTCAACGAGGTTGATGGTTACAACGCCCTGGTTGAAGCGGCCGTAATACTTGGGCTGACCGTTTTCGTCAACGTAAGGAGTAAGGAAGCTGCGGCATCCCATGCATGTGTAGCAGTGGCCGTCTCCGTTCTTGTCAACCTTTAATTCAAGCATCTTCTTTTCGGAGATGTAGTCGGGAACCATACGCTTAGCTGTACACTTAGCGGAAAGCTCTGTAAGATAGTAGTAGGGAGAATCGGGGTGAATATTCTGCTCCTCAAGAACGTAGATGAGCTTGGGGAATGCAGGTGTGATATAAACGCCGTCCTCGTTTTTAACGCCTCTGTATCTCTGGAGAAGTGTCTCCTCGATGATGATCGCAAGGTCCTTCTTTTCGCGCTCGTTCTTAGCCTCGCCAAGATACATAAATACTGTAATGAAGGGAGCCTGTCCGTTAGTTGTGAGAAGTGTAACTACCTGATACTGGATAGTCTGAACACCGCGGCTTACCTCATCGCGGAGGCGAAGCTCAACGATCTCGTCAAACTTTTCCTCGGAAAGCTCAACTCCTGTTATCTCAAGCTCGCGCTTAAAAGCTGCGCGGATCTTTTCGCGGCTTACCTGAACGAATGGAGCAAGATGAGTAAGAGAAATAGACTGACCGCCATACTGATTACTTGCTACCTGTGCGATTATCTGTGTAGCTATATTACAAGCTGTGGAGAAGCTGTGAGGACGCTCAATCATTGTGCCGGAAATAACAGTACCGTTCTGAAGCATATCCTCAAGGTTTACAAGGTCGCAGTTATGCATATGCTGAGCGTAGTAGTCGGTATCGTGGAAGTGAATGATGCCTTCCTCATGCGCCTTGACGATCTCCTCGGGAAGAAGGAGACGGCTTGTAAGGTCGCGGCTTACTTCGCCCGCCATATAGTCTCTCTGTACGCTGTTGACCGTGGGATTCTTGTTGGCATTTTCCTGCTTTGCTTCCTCGTTGCAGCATTCGATAAGGCTGAGGATCTTGTCATCGGTGGTGTTGGAGCGGCGAACAAGGTTTCTTGTGTAGCGGTATGTGATATACTTTTTAGCAACCTCATATGCTCCGTGAGCCATGATCTGCTTTTCTACCATGTCCTGGATCTCTTCTACCTCAGGTGCACGGTTCATACGGATACATCCCAACTCAACAGCCTCTGCAATACGGCGTATCTGCATAGGTGTGAGTCGAGCCTCTTCTTCAATTGCATCGTTGGCCTTGCTGATAGCAACGATTATTTTCGTGATATCAAAAATGACCTCAGAGCCGTTTCTCTTTATGACCTTCATAAGTTCTCCTCTTTCATCTATATGTTGTATAATTACGTCTAAAAATGCGCCAGCACAGTTATTATACACTATATCTTGTGATAAAGTCAATAGAAATCCCCATATATCGTGTTGTATATTATGCTGAATATATGCAACAAAATTCTCCGTTTTGATGAAATTTTAAAATCTTCTTGAAAAATGCTGAGAATGTGGTATCATATATTTATATAATGTGTACTAAATTGAAAGGGGCAATACTTGTGAACAATCCGACAGTAACGCTTGCTGCTATAATAAAGCATTTGGATCTTAAGATCAATTATACTCCTGAGGATCCCGAAAACATTCTTATCCATAAAAAGGATATTACAAGACCCGGTCTTCCCCTTTCAGGCTTTTATGACAAGTTTGAAGCAGACCGCATACAAATAGCAGGTCTTACGGAGGATGCATATATAGCCAGCCTTGACGAAGATATGAGAAAGTTCCGGTTGGAAGAGTTTTTCTCAAAGAGACCTATAGCGGTAGTGTGCTCTCATAATACCCCTGTAAGCAACTATGCCATGGAGTTCGCAGAAAAATATGAGGTGCCGCTTCTCAGTACAGAGCAATCAACAAGCGATTTGACTGCAGCCATGATATCATACCTCAACCTTCAGCTTGCGCCGATGATAACACGTCATGGCGTGCTTATTGAGATATACGGTGAGGGTGTGTACATTACAGGTGATTCAGGCGTTGGTAAGAGCGAAACAGCCATAGAGCTTATCAAGAGAGGTCACAGACTTATTGCAGACGATGCGGTCGAGCTACGCAAGGTTTCCGCTATTACTATACTCGGTCAGGCGCCGGAGATCATCCGTCACTATATTGAGCTCAGAGGTATAGGCATCGTCGACGTGCGCCGTCTTTTCGGTATGGGTGCGGTCAAGCAAACAGAGAAAGTCAATCTTGTTGTTCACCTTGAGCATTGGGAGAAAGGCAAGATGTATGAGCGCCTTGGTCTTGATGACACTTATACAGACATAATGGGAGTGCAGATACCGTCCCTCACCATTCCCGTGCAGCCCGGTCGTAACCTTGCTGTTGTAATCGAAACTGCGGCAATGAACAACCGTCAGAAGAAGATGGGATACAATACTGCAAGAGAATTTAATGAAAAGGTAATGCGCCAGATGGGACTTGATCCCTCTCAGGTTGATGGAATGTGATATTAAAGAGCCAAACTTCGGTTTGGCTCTTTTCTTATGTAATAACGCTTGAAAATAATGCAAAAAAAATGTATACTATTTTTGTAAGCAGATTTTTCAGCACACAGGAGAAAAAATATGATATATCTTCTTGAAGATGACGTAAGCATTCGTAATTTTGTTTGCTATGCACTGAATAATTCAGGATATGAGGCCAAGGGCTTTGAACGCCCCTCGGAATTTTGGGCTGCGATGGAGGACGAGATACCGTCGCTTTTATTGCTTGATATAATGCTTCCCGAGGAGGACGGTCTTTCTATTCTCAAAAAGCTCAGGGAAAGAAGCAAAACCGCGTCTATGCCTGTTATCATGCTCACAGCCAAATCTACCGAGTATGATAAGGTCGTGGGACTTGACTCAGGTGCGGACGATTACATATCTAAGCCTTTTGGAATGATGGAGCTTATGTCAAGAATAAAGGCTTTGCTGAGAAGGACTGTCAGCGAGGCAGATCACTGCGAATATACAGTAGGTGAGTTGTATGTTTCTCCTGAGAAGCATATTGTTCGTGCTAACGGGCGTGACGTTACCCTCACGTTCAAGGAGTTTGAGCTTCTTTGTCTTATGCTTTCCAACAGGGGAACTGTATTCACAAGAGATCAGATCCTTCAGAAAATATGGGGATTTGAATTTGACGGAGAGAACAGAACTGTGGATGTTCATATCAGAACATTGAGAACTAAGCTGGGACAGTGCGGTGAGTATATTGAAACAGTTCGCGGCATAGGCTATAAAGTAAGCGATAAATGATACATGAAGGAGCTTATTTATGACCAAAAGGATATTCCGTAGTATTCTTGCAGTTACATTAATAGCATTTCTTGCCAGTACGGTCATAATACCGTCTGTTTTCTATGGCTTTTTCCGAAATGAGATAAATGAAGAGCTTAATGCTGAGATAGGAGTCATTGCCGTAGGTGTTGAAAAATACGGAGTTGAATTTCTTAACAGTATTGATGAAGCTGTAAATATCGTATTTTGCGATGCTGACGGAAATGAGCTTTACAAGACAGGAAAATGGCATGAGGATGAAGGCTTTTTAACTGAAACTATTACTGTTGAAACAACTCTTGATAATGGAAGCACTATTGCCATAACAAAGGTATATGCATCCGAGGCCGCGGTATTGTTGTACAGTATAGGACCTCTTTTGATTGCTCTTGCTCTTATGGTAATAACTGCTGTAGTGCTGGCGAAGACTCTATCTAATCAAATAGTCAAGCCAATAAACAGTATTGATCCGGAATCTCCCAGTCTTCCCGAGGATTATGTTGAGGTTTCATCACTCCTTCATAAAATAAAAAGACAGAATGAGCTTATATCGCTGCAGATGAATGATCTTAAACAGCGTCAAAGAGAGTTTGAGATCATAACCGAGAATATGGGAGAGGGACTTGTTGTTACAGATAACAAAGGTGAGATACTTTCGTATAACAGAAGTGCAATGGATATATTCTATCAGATCGATTTTTCCGACAGAGTGAATGTATACGATCTGGGCATGAGTGAGAAATTTGATGAGGCAGTATCAGAAGCTTTGAAGGGACATAGAAGGGAATTTGAATGGAAGCAGGGAACTAATGTGTACCAGATGTTTACAAGTCCTGTTTTCAGAGATGACAGCATTACGGGTGCACTTATATTTATTGTTGATGTAACGGAGAAGGCGGAGAGGGAAACTATGAGACGTGAGTTTACCTCAAATGTTTCTCACGAGTTAAAAACACCGCTCACCTCTATTTCGGGTATTTCCGAAATAATGATGAACGGTATAGTTAAGCCTGAGGATGTTCCCGGATTTGCAGAAAACATACACACGGAGGCGCAGAGGCTTATTGCTCTTGTAAATGATATCATCAAGCTGTCTCAGCTTGATGAGAACGACTCTCAGCTTGAAAAAGAGCCGGTTGATCTGCTTCTTGTAGCAAAGGAAGTAAAAACAAGACTCAGACATGTTACCTCAAAAAGCGGCGTCACTTTCAAGTTGGTAGGGGAGAGCACGATAGTTAATGGAACATCCGTTATCCTTAGTGAGATGATCTACAATCTATGCGACAACGCTATAACGTATAATAAGACTAACGGCTCGGTTACTTTGTCCGTAGGGGAGCGTGACGGGCGTCCGTTTGTCAGTGTAGCTGATACGGGGATAGGCATTCCTCAGCAGGCGCAGACGAGAGTTTTTGAACGCTTTTACAGAGTTGATAAGAGCCATTCAAGGTCCATCGGCGGCACAGGTCTCGGTCTTTCAATAGTAAAGCACGGAGCGGCTTACCACGGTGCTGAGCTTTCATTGAAAAGCAAGCTGAACGAGGGTACTACCGTTGAAATTTTGTTTTGAGTGAGATTTTTTGCAGGGGGATTTCCTTAAGATTCCCATGTACCGCCAAACCTTTTAAACTAACGTTCATTCACTACTATTATAGGTTATATAAGGGTGTGTGGGGGAGCTCTCTTCAAAAGAGAGCTCCCCCACATTTATCATTATCGTTTATTATTCCAAAATCACTCCGTAAGCTGACGGACTGCCTCGCTTGCGATGATAAGACCTGCAACAGAGGGAACGAAAGCACAGCTTGCAGGAGTGGCTCTGCGAGTTCCTGTGGGCATTTCTCCTTCAGGCAGCTTTTCAAGAGGGATAGAGGGTCTCGGCACCTCGTCAGACCATACGACTGTCAGCTTTTTTACGCCTCTCTTTTTCAGTTCACCTCTCATAACTTTTGCAAGAGGGCAAACTGATGTCTTATATATATCAGATATTTTAAATGCTGTGGGATCCGTTTTGTTACCTGTTCCCATGGAAGCTATTATCTTAATTCCTGCTTCCTGTGCTCTGACAGCAAGGTTTATTTTTGATGAAACTGTGTCGATTGCGTCAATGATAAGATCGTATTTGCTAATGTCTATAATCTCAGCATTTTCGGGCAGATAGAACATATTAATTGGCGTTACCTTGATGTCAGGGTCAATATCGTGTATACGTTCTGCCATTACCTCAGTTTTTGGTCTGCCAACCGTACTGTGAAGAGCTATAAGCTGTCTGTTGATATTGGATTCGCTTACGTTGTCGGAATCAATAAGATCTATTTTGCCAACTCCGCTTCTTGCCAGTGCTTCTGCTGAGTGTGCGCCGACTCCGCCTATGCCGAAGATTGCCACGTGGCTTGATCTGAGCTTATTCATGGCATCCTCGCCCAAAAGCATAGCTGTTCTGTTATGTTGTGTTTTCATATTCTTCCTTATTACAGTAAGCCCTCCGAAAGCACGGAGGGCTTATGTTAGTTTATTTTAAAGATCTTCTTAAGAATGCCTGCAAGTATCTTGGGCGGATGAACTATTGCAATTTTCATAGTATAACTCCTTTTATGTAGTTATACTACAGTGTATGCAGGTGTTATCACACGCGTTCCTCGTTTTTTCTTTTCCATTCAGGCTTCTTTTTTACTTCTTCTAAAATCAGAAGATAGTTTTCGTGGCGGCTTTTGGCTATATCTCCTCGATTAAGCGCTGCCAACACCTCACAGCCCTCTTCCTTGGTATGAGTACATTTTGTGTATCGGCATTCTCCAAGGTGCTCTCTGAACTCTCTGAATGTGTAGGGAAGCTCGGCTGCGTCAAAAAAGTAAAAACGTGTATAATCCAACATTGAGAAGCCGGGGGTGTCTGCTATAAGGCATACACCGTTATCCGTTTTAAATGGGTAGAGCTCTGCATGTCGTGTGGTGTGCTTGCCTCGCTGGGTTTTGCGGCTGACCTCTCCTGTTTTCAGCTTAAGGTCGGGGAAAATACGGCTCATAAGTGTGGACTTACCCGCACCTGACGCACCTGCGAATGCGGCTATCATCCCTTCCGAATTATCTTAGATATACTGAGAAAGAACTTCGGTACCCTCTCCTGTAACTGCGCTTAGGCAAAAAACGTGAAATCCGCCTTTTGTGTAAATGTCCCGCAGATTCAGTGCTTCATCGGGATCAAGGTCTGATTTGGTAACTACGATGACAGGCTCTATATCCTTTCCTTCTGCCGCAGATATCAGCTTATCTGCTGTTATTAGGTCGGGCTTAGGTTTTGCCGCCGGGATAACGATAAACAGGTGTGTAAGATTTGCCATGGCAGGTCTGACGAGGCTGCTTTTTCTCTCATCGATGGAATCGATTACGAAATCGGTCTCCTCGCTGTCTTTTTTTAGAACCACCGAATCTCCCGGCAAGGGAGTTATGCTTTCATGGCGAAACACTCCTCTTGCACGGCAGTTTATTATATTATCTTCAAATTCGGAAATATTATTATCTCTGCAGAGGACGGTATACATTCCGCCCACGCCCTTGATAATAGTACCGTTACGTGTATTTTTTTCTGTCACTTTTTCACCGCTGATAATTTATGTTGGGTCTGAGGGATCAGTCAAAGGATCTGCTTCACCTGTTGTATCCTCGGTGGTGGGGTCAGAACTCTCGGTTGTATCCTCAGTGCTTGTTTCCTCAGGGTCCGTTGTGCTTTCCTCGGGATCGGAGGTGCTATCCTCATTATTTGAGGTTTCATCATTTGATGTTTCTTCATCGGTTGAAGTCTCCTCATCAGGTCCTGATGTTTCTTCCGGTTCTGTGGTGGATTCCTCGGGCTCGGTGGTTTCAGGTATTCCTTCAAAGGGATCATCTGCCTTGGGATCATATTTGGGTCCGCCGCTGATCTCAAGGTCGATCTTTGTTTTGGCAATGACTTTCGTACCCTCTTCAAGTGTCTGCTTGAGAACTGTTCCTACCTCGGCATCATTTTTTACATATGTGATCTTACCGGGGCGGAGGTCGAGCTCAAGTATCTTAAGAAATGCTTTTTTCTCGGACATTCCCACGAAATCGGGTATTTCTATCTCTCCGTCAGGCACTCCGGAGCATATGTATACGGTGACCGTATCTCCTGCTTTGATGGCAGTACCCTTTTCGGGGGAGGTGGATATTACCTGACCGGAGCTTACAACGTCGCTTTTTGCATCCTCGATCACCATTTTTAGGTCGAGGTTTTTTAGCTTTAGTCGAGCTTCTCTTGCGTCAACCCCCGTAAGATCGGGTACGGTGACATCTTCAAGACCTCGGCTGACCTTAAGGGTGACCTCGCAATAGTTTTCTCCTGCCAGTACACGTCTTTTGGAATTGGGCTGTGGGTCCTGCTCCAGGATCATTCCCGCTTCACTTTGGTCATTATAAATGTATTCTACAGTTACCTTATATATATCCGAAGCCTCAAACCATGCCTGAAGTTCTTCGGAATACTGCACTCCTGTAAATGTGGGAACTGTGATAGTTTCTGACGTATTCTTTGAGGCGTTCATCATTTGATTGAACACGAACATGCCGCATATGATAAACAGAATTATAAATGACAGCGAGACTCCCGATATGATGGGAAACATAGGTCCGTTGCCCATAAGAAGGGAAAGAAAACTGCCGCTTTCATCTTGCTCACTGGGTTTTTTCTTGGGGACCTTGAAAACAACATTGGGGTTTTCTTTGAGCTTTTTGAGCTGATTGAGCATTGCCTGAGCATTTTGATATCTGTCTTCGGAATGCTTTTCCATTGCTATATTAATGATCTGCTCAAGTCCCTTGGGGACTGTGGGAGCAAGCTCGGAGAGAGGGCGCGCAGTGTCGTTTATCTGCATCATTGCAACAGACACGGGGCTATCCGCTGTGAAGGGAAGCTGACCTGACACCATTTCATACATCATAACTCCCAGAGAATACAGGTCGCTTCTGGTATCTATTCCAACCCCGCTTGCCTGCTCCGGACTGATATAGTATACCGTACCGATAGCCTTATCTGTCATGGTAACAGTTTCAGCATTGGGAAGCTTAGCGATACCGAAGTCTGTAACCTTAACAAGCCCGCTTTTGAGAAGCATTATATTCTGCGGCTTGATATCTCGGTGTATAACGCCTTTACTGTGGGCGTGGCTGAGTGCGTTGAGGATCTGCTCTGTGTAGCTGATGATCTCTCTAATTGAAAGAACACCTCTACGATTCATGTAGCTTTTTAGGGTTATTCCCTCAACATACTCCATAACTATATACTTGATGTCCTCGCGCACGCTGACGTCGTAAATGCTTACGATGTTAGGGTGGCTCATCATTGCAACGGCTTTGGACTCGTTAATAAAGCGCTTAACCGATTCCTCGTCATTAGCTATTTCGTTTTTTAGCATTTTTATGGCTACAGGGCGGTTCATAAGCATATCCAATGCTTTGAATACCACTGCCATACCGCCGACACCGATGATACATTCTATTTTATATCTGCCGTCAAGAACGGCACCGACATATTTTTCGTACTGTTCCATAGGTTAAATCCTTTCTTGAGAGAGGGGCTGAGGGCTCCTGTTCCTTCAGAATTACAGCGCTATCATAACAGCGGTGATATTATCACTTCCGCCTGCTGTATTGGCAGCGAGAATGAGAGTGTCCACGCATTCGTCCAGCATTGCCTCTCCCACTGTTTCTTCTGTGGAATAAACGGTTTTAAAGATGGTATCGGGAGAAACATGATTAACAAGTCCGTCGGAGCACAGAAGGATATAATTACCGTCTGTTGCGCGGTTAACAAATACGTCAGCTTCAACTGTGGTATCAGTACCCACTGCGCGTGTTATTATATTACGGTTGTGACTCTTTCTTGCTTCCTCTTCAGAAAGTCTTCCTGTGTCTATGAGGAACTGGACATAGGAATGGTCGTGTGTTATCTGGCGGATCGATTCGTCTGAAATAAGATACATCCTGCTGTCGCCTACGTTAACTGTGAATATAGTTCCGCAACAAATCAGCGCAGCAACAAGCGTTGTACCCATTCCGTGAAGAGACAGGTCCTCAGTCGCTTTGTTATACACTGCTTGGTTTGCTTGCTCTGCGGCAGCTTTTAGGATGCTTCTGATCCTTCCTTCGTCCAGGCGTGTCAATGTTTTCTTTTTACATATGTCCTTGGAGTGATCCTTGACATATTCTGTAAAAGTTTCAGCGGCGAGCGTTCCGGCCACTCCGCCTCCTGCTGCGCCTCCCATTCCGTCACATACGACGGCGAGCACGGTTGTGCTGTTAAATTCTGTGATTTTAAAGCTGTCCTGATTGACAGTTCTCTTCATTCCAACATCAGTTTTTCCGAGACAGAACAATTCCGTGCCTCCTTTCGTTATATAGATTTAATAATATTGTAAGCTTTATATTTGGGATATTATAGCACATACGTTTTGACAAGTAAACATTATTTTGTTAACTAATTGTCAAAATCAGTCGTTTAGACGTAAAAAATCGTGATTTTTAAGAAGCGCTTTTGATAATTGCAGTAATCTCTGCCTTATCTCTTGCATTTATCTTTCCGTCCTCGTTGACGTCGGCGTATGTATAGCTGACGCTGTCGGGGGATTTGATCTGTTCGGTAATGCATGCCTTATCTCTTGCATTTACCTTTCCGTCCTCGTTGATATCTCCTTTGATATGCGTGGGCTTATCATCGGGAACTTCTCCGGGATCATCTTCGGAAGTGTTGCTTTGCCATTTTCCATAGAGAGTTGTATCATTTGTGAAGAAGGAGAGAGTTTCGCTTGTGACCGCGGTGCCGTCTTCGGTTTCCCAACCGAGGAATGTATAGCCTTCTCTCGTGGGAATGGGCAACTCACCTATGGCAGTACCGTAGGTGGTTTTGATTGGATCAAACACCTGCGCGCCTTCCGTAAGTACGGAGAAGGTGAGGGTGCTTCTGTCAAACTTTACCTTGTCGCCTACTTTAACATTGGAGGTGATCCATTTTGACATTGTGCCGTGACCAGATATGATGTATCCGCCTGTGGGGATAGGATGGTCTCCTGTACCCTCCGGCCATAACTGAGTTACAACGCCGTTTGCACCTATAGCGGCCTCAGCGCCGTATTTGTTAGTAAGTGATGTTGCGCCTCTGTTATTATCGTATACAACAAAGTAGTTTTCAAATCTGTAAATATTGATTCCCGTAGCTTTAACGGAGGTCTTTACCATTTCCGAAATATCTGTATTTGATTCGAATGTTACCGTTGCTGTAACGGGAGTCCATTTGGCAGTAAGAGTGAAAGCTTCAGTATGAGTTACAACGGTATCCTTGGTGTATTTTGTGCCGTTTTTGTCGAACCAGCCTTCAAAAATGTATCCTTCGCGGGTGACAGTGGGGAGTGTACTTATAGCGGCGCCGTTCTTTGCTTTTTTGTTTGACGCTATATATGACTGATAATTTCTGTATGCTGAAAGAGTCATTTCAGAAGTATCGTAGTCAACGTAATCGTCCTTTTTGAACTTGCCTGTGATGGCGCTGATGGAATCTCCATGAGCTGATACAACGAATCCGCCGGCGGGGATCTTACTGTTATTAGCACTGCTTGAGGGGGAGGTCTGTGCATATCCTGCGGAGCTGACGGTGAATTCCGCACCGTAGGAATTGGTATTGGTTGTTTCGCCGTATTCTCTTGTGAAAATTATCAGAGCGTTTGTACTGCGGTGTGTATTGATGCCTGTTATCTTCGCGGTTGCTTTAGGGGTTGAATCAACGTTGCCACCTGCAGCATCAAATGTTACTAAGAATGTTCCCTCGGCAGGATCGTGACGACTTACAAATTCGCAATAGTCAAGACATATCCAACCTATGGAGGTCCTACCCCACAGCATGTCACCTGCAGTCACCTGCTCATAGATGATAACGGACACTCCGTGACTATATTGAGATATTTTTTCGTAGCCTGTTCCGGGGCCTGAACGGACGTTGAGTGTAGTATTTTCGCCGGGAGCGGTGATCCATACCTCATAAGCTTCAGCGATAGTGTCCTCTTCCCAATCGAGAAGGACACAGTAGTCATAGACGCTGTTTCTTCTTGAGGAGTATTTTCCTGCGCTGGGATCTTCAAGTGCTGCCTGGTGAAGTATTGCAAGAGAAATAGGCTTTTCTCCTGCAAGGGCTGCCGCTGATTTGGCAACGCGAGAAGCTCCGTTGGAACCGTCGGATTTGCCGGGACCGCACTGGTTTTCTACATCTGCGAAATATACAAGAGCGTCGGGGGCAGTTATTCCGAGAGCCTGGCCGTGCTTAACGTATGACATAACATCGAGGTAAAGAAGCTCGTCCTGCTCTGCTCTTCCTTCGGAGGTGTCAAGAAGCTTGGATATAAGATTCTTTTCTTCGCTTGTAAGTATTCTTGTTGACCAGGATGAAGCGGTGGTTATTTCTGTATAAAGCTCTTCGCTGAGGATAGCCTTGGCGGAGGGGGTGTTAGCTTTTATGATGTCTTTGAGTAGATTGAGGGCGCGGTTGCCGTGCCACTGAAGGCAACCGATGCTGAGCGCGCCGTTGTCATCTGCTACGACCGATGAATATGTACCTTCCTTTGAGCATATGATCTCAGATGCTTTTTCGATTATATCATCAAGCGTCGGGGAGGCTGCGTGCGAAGTTGGTATCAGGATTGCTGTCAGCATGGAAATGATAAGTGCGAAGGATAAAAGTTTTTTCTTCATTCTGCTATAGATCCTTTCTTTAAGGTGGTATATATTTACATCTCATACAGTTAATAGTGTCAAAATGCCTAATCACCAATAATTGTACCACGTTGTTATGAAAAAGTCAAGGAAACTCAGGTGATATATAATATTATTGAAGTTAAAACAGTCATATGCTGCGGAGAAAAAAGCGGATCAATTGTGGGACGCGAAAGTTTTTTTCAAAAAAGCTATTGACAAAACGATACTGTGTATGATAAAATCGGATTACCTCTGTTAGAGGGTTCTTTTTTTGTGCGGATTTTGTGCAAAAAAGGAGCGGCTCAGGAGGGAGGTACGGGCGGTCTCACCGCCAAAATCAACGGGTAGGACCCGAAAAAACAGGAGGTGCCGAAAAATGAGAGTTAAGATCACTCTCGCGTGCAGCGAGTGCAAGCAGCGTAACTATGACACAAAGAAGAACAAGAAAAACGATCCCGACAGACTCGAGATGAATAAGTATTGCCGCTTCTGCCGCAAGCACACAATGCATAAGGAAACAAAGTAATTAGAAGGGGTTAGAGTAATGGCTGAAAACGAAAAACTCGAAACTAAGGCTGCTGAGAAGAAAGCTAAAAAGGCTAAGGGTCCCTCGATCTGGGCTCGTATCGCAGCATGGTTCCGCAGCGTTAAGGCGGAGATGAAAAAGATCGTTTGGGCTTCCCCTAAGTCTGTCTTTTCCAACACCTGGATGGTGCTTGCAGCAGTAATCATATTTGCTGTTGCTATCGGACTGGTAGACGTAATTTTCTCCAAGTTCATTTACATTCTTAGTGTCATTATCTAAGGTGATCTCAGATGAGTGATATCAATGAAATGAACGTCGGAATGAAGTGGTACGTAGTACACACATATTCCGGTTATGAAAACAAGGTAAAAGCCAATCTGGAAAAGATTGTCGAAAACAGAGGCGTACAGCATCTTATCACAGAGGTGCAGATCCCTACAGAGATCATTCTTGAAAACGACGGTAATGGCGAGAAGGAGATTGAAAGCAAGCTTCTTCCCTCGTACATTCTCGTAAGGATGATCATGTGTGATGAAAGCTGGCACATTGTCAGAAACATCCGCGGAGTAACAGGATTTGTAGGACCCGGATCCAAGCCGGTCCCCCTCACAGACGAAGAGGTTGAAGGACTTCTGGGCAGTGTTAAAACTGCTGAATCTGCTGTATCCGTTGGTGACACAGTAGAGGTAATTGGCGGACTTTTCGTAGGATACACAGGACGAGTATCCGAGGTATCCGAGGCAACAGGCGAGGTTACAGTAATAGTATCCACTGTGGGCCGAGACATGCCGCTTAAGATTCCGATGAACGAAGTAAAGGTTACAGCGGAATAATTCCTGATAAACAGGTGCGGAGGTGCTGCCGCAAATAAAAGAGCACACAACGTGGGAGGGAGAAAATTTTTTAAGTCTCCCGTCTAAACCACATAACGGAGGTTATTTATTATGGCAAAGAAAATTATCGGCTATATTAAGCTTCAGCTTCCCGCAGGTAAGGCAACTCCTCAGCCTCCTGTAGGTCCTGCACTCGGTGCATACGGTGTAGCTATCCCTAACTTCACTAAGGAGTTCAACGAAAGAACAAAGAACGATATCGGTCTCATCATCCCTGTAGTTATCACAGTATATGCTGACCGTTCCTTCTCCTTCATCACAAAGACTCCTCCCGCTCCCGTTCTTATCAAGAAGGCATGCGGAATCGAAACAGCATCTGCAACACCCAACAAGACAAAGGTTGCAAAGCTCACAAAAGAGCAGGTTAAGCAGATCGCAGAAACAAAGATGCCCGACCTCAATGCAGGCTCTCTCGAAGCTGCAATGAGCATGGTAGCAGGTACTGCACGTTCCATGGGCATTACAGTAGAGGAATAAGGGAGGTATATAGCGATGTTTAAGGGTAAGAAATATAAGGCAAGTGCTGCTCTCGTTGATAAGTCTAAGGCTTACGATCCTGCAGAGGCTATCGCACTTGTATGCGAAACATCTAAGGCAAAGTTCGATGAGACAATCGAGCTCCACATCCGTCTTGGTGTTGACAGCCGTCACGCTGACCAGCAGGTAAGAGGCGCTGTTGTACTTCCTAACGGTACAGGTAAGACAGTTCGTACACTCGTATTTGCTAAGGGTGACAAGGCAGAGGCTGCAAGAGCTGCAGGCGCTGACTATGTTGGTGATATGGATATGGTTGAGAAGATCCAGAAGGAAAACTGGTTCGAGTTCGACGTAGTAATCGCAACACCCGATATGATGGGTACAATCGGTCGTCTTGGTAAGATCCTCGGTCCTAAGGGCCTTATGCCTAACCCCAAGGCCGGCACAGTAACAATGGATGTAGCTAAGGCTGTAACAGAGGCTAAGGCTGGTAAGATTGAGTACCGTCTCGATAAGACAAACATCATCCACTGCCCCATCGGTAAGGCTTCCTTCGGTGTAGACAAGCTTTCTGAGAACTTTGAAACACTTATGACAGCAGTTATTAAGGCTAAGCCTGCTGCTGCAAAGGGTCAGTACATTAAGAGCTGCGTAATCGCATCCACAATGGGCCCCGGTATCAAGGTTAACTCTGCAAAGATCGGCTAATTTAGCTCGAATATTGTAACAATCAAAGCACTTCGGCAAAACCGAAGTGCTTTTTTCTTACAATGAACCTCAAATCGTTATAAAAGGATCATGTTCTCTTTTGCGTGAACCTAACCTTAAAAAGCCTGCACAGTAGTTACTACCTGTTGACTTTGCACAAAAAATGTGGTAGTATTGAGGTAGAAATATAGCTTTATTTACGGAGGTAAGAAGCTGTGAAAAGAATAGCAACAATAGTGATAAGTATTGTACTACTTGCAATACTTTGCACGTCTGTGCTGGCGGGAGCCAGCGAAACTGCGACCGACCCGTCGCAGGTATACGAGCCGCAGATAGCGCCATACGAGGATGCGAGTATCGATATGTGGTTTGAGCATTCCTTCAAGAAGGTAATGACAAGCGACGTTACTCCCTCGGGAATGGAGACCTATTCTGTGTATATGGGCAAGAACGAGATCGAGAATGCGCAGTTCGTTCTTTATTCTGAGGAGACCAAGACACGACTCCGTGCGACGGTTTCTCAGTTTACTGATGAAAGCGGCAACACCATCGATGCAGAGATATATTATCAGATGTATGTTAATCTCCACGATCTGAACACGCTGAATATCGTTGGAGCAACTGCAGATAATACCTTTATCCGCGAGGGAGAGCAGCCCGACCCCATGATCCCTCTTTCCGAGATAAACTTTTTCCAGCTTAACGCAGGTAAGAGCCAGGCGTTCTATATCCGCCTTAAGTCTACAGAGGATACTGCATCCGGCTGGTACTCAGCAAAGCTTGACATTAAGAACGCAAAGAATCAGATCGTTAAAACAGCAACTGTGTATGCTTATGTTTGGGATTTCACCATCAGCGAGAAAACAGAGCTGAAAACAGCGTTTTATATCAATAACACCAACAATGACTACAAGGACTACTACGATTATCTCCTTGAAAACAGGATCGTTGGTATGGATGTGCCCGGCGATCTTAATTCAACCAACCCCTATCTTACAAACGAGAGAGTCTCAGCAATAAGAGTTTCTGCGGTAAACGGCGGTAATGAAAGAAAATACATCGACGAGCCTGATCTTTATAAGAATTATGCTGAAATATATAACGATCTCAGCTCCATGAAGGAATGGGATGCCATTAAGGATAAATTCTATTTCTATACCCTTGACGAATGTCTCCATCCTCAGTACGGCGGAACGGGATCGGTCGACGATGTTAAGGCGAGAGCAGCGCGTTTGGATAATTATTGGGAAAATGCAGCTAAGGTAGTTCCGTATCACATAAACCACCTCTATCCCTACAGCACAAGCATCTATAACAAGCCCCTTGCATCTATGGATCCCTCAATTCTGAAGGACGCTACACAGGAGCTTATAGATTCCGGCGCAGTAACCATCTGGTGTCCCAGATACTACGGTTACACACCTCTTTCGGAGATCAATAAATACAGCTACAGTATTACAGACGATTCCCGTCCCATAAGAAATCTGTCAGGAACCTCGTCCGGAAACTTCCTTGCAGGAGAGTGGGCGTTTATGTGGGAAAATATTTTTGGCGATTACAAGGACAGAATTTATTCCAACACTATCATCCGCAACAGTCAGGGCAACAACGATCAGATGTGGATCTACTCCGCAGGTAACAACGGCGGATATACATACCCCAACCATCTTATTGAAAATACAGGTCTTCAGACAAAAATGCTCTTCTGGCAGATGTACAGAGACGATATTACAGGATATCTCTACTATGGAGTAAACTTCTGGGACGAATACGACGATATCAACGGCGAATATGTTGACGCTACCGTAACAGGCAACAAAACGGGCAAATGGCGCACAAACAAGAGAACCAACTACCCCTATTCCGACGGACATTCCGTATATGGTAACGGTGTTATTCTTTACGGCGGAAGCCAGAGCGGATTTACAAATCTTGACTATGTCGGAACAGTTCGTGTTGAAATGATGCGTGACGGTATTGAAGAATATCAGATGTTCAAGATGCTTGAGGAGCAGAGAGGCAACAAGGCGTCTTACAGCATCATTGACACTGTATTTGTTAATATGGCAAACTATTTGTCACTTCCTTCCTTTAACAGAAGCGGTCTTGACAGCACTGTTGATGATTATACAATTATGGCAGAGACAAGAATCCGTCTCGGTAACGAGCTTGAGGCGGCTATGGCGGATACCTGCGACCACGTTTACGGTGAAGCTAAGGTAATAAAGAAGGCGCAGTGCCTCGTTATGGGTGAGAAGGTATACAAGTGCACAAAGTGCGGAGCAGAGCATATGGAATATATTCCGACTCTTCATGCTCAAGGCGACTGCTTCAAGGTTACCGAGGTGACCAAGTCAGGATGCACGTCTGAAGGCAAGAATATGTACAGCTGCACCGTTTGCGGTTACGTTAAGTACAAGACGGTTGCCGCTTATCACACAGATCCTGCTCACTACAAATATGAGCCCCATTCAGTTATGACGGGTGTTCACAAGATCATTTGTGACGTATGTAACGAGGAGCTTAGAACCGAGAGCCACTACAACCTTGCAGAATACACCAACACATGTACAGATGCAGGCGAACACAATAATAAGTGTAAGTACTGCGGATATACAACAAAGGTAGCAGACGTAGAAGCAAAGGGACATTACCTTGTGGAGACATATAAGGCACCCACATGTAAAGAAGAAGGACATAAGGGAGCAGAGTGCTACAATTGTGACTACACCGAGGCAGAGGTGCTTGAGATCATCGACCACAACTATGTGGACGGTAAGTGTACAATGTGCGGCGAGAGTGACGGAAGCGTTTCCGCAACACCCGGTGACGTAGACGGCGACGGTGAGGTTACTATGCTTGACCTCTTTGCTCTTAAGCTGTTCATCAAGCAGAAGGATATTCCCACCGATGCTGAAGTTGCTGCAGGCGACATAGACGGAGACGGCGAGATCACTATGGTAGACTCCTTCGAGCTTAAATACCGCATCTCCACGGGATATTGGAGACAATGAAATAGGCTTTAATTAAAGGTGGAACCTCTCTTTTGCAGAGAGGTTCCACCTTTGCCTTTTCCGTAGGACCTAAAGTAAGAAGAATAATGTTCGCTGTAATACAGACTTCTTTTAGATTTTATTAAATGCAAAGTGTAATATGTATTTTAATGAAAAAAGCATTCCAACAGGTACAAAGAAAACCATAAAAAACGAGGCTGTTAAACAGCCTCGCAAAATTATTCGGTACTAACTAAATTTATTTTGGCTGATTCAAATGCAGCTATGTAGTATTACCTACTATCCTTTGTTTTTTCATTATGATTGAGAAAATCGGATAATTTGGGGAATTTATCAATGTATTCATTTAGCATATGTGATTTTTTGCTTGAGTTTTTAAAACTTTGCACAGAAAGGGTATCGGCGTAAACGGTAGTATTAGGTTTGGCGTGATTTCCGTGAATCGATTTATATTTTCTCACGGCGGAGCTTGACATTTTATATCTTATTAACCCCAAATTTTCCCACATGGCTATAAATTCTCTTCTGGTGAATATTCTGAATTGATCATACAGGGGTGCGTTGGTATCAAGGTTTAATGAATAAAAAATATGGTCGATATTGGGAAGTATTTCCCAGTATCCCCGCTCGGCTTTATGTCCTAAAACTGAGCAACCTGTTTTTAATGCAACAGTATTGGTTCCCTTTTTATTTCTGACGATGATCAGAAGATGCTTGTTGTCAAATTCTATTTGGGCGTTTGGATATCTTTCTTTCAGCATTGAAGTAATTTGAATATGCGCTTTTTTTATATCTGCCGCACAGTCTGTGCAGTGTGTTATACTGTTAAATTCTGTGGCAATTTCTCCCAATTTTATCCTCCTATACTATTCTCAAGAGCATTTTTCAGCATTTCTTTATATTTATTGCAAACATCCTCGGGGCCTGCTATAGTAATATCTCCTGCAAATCCAAAGATCCATCTGAAGAAAATAGGGCTGACATGCGCTGTAACTGTAGCGCAAAAGGTACTGTCATCGCACTTTGAAACGGGCACATTAATACCGAAATGATCGATGATAGAGTCCATTGTGTGATTTTTACAGATGAGTTGGACTTCCTTTTCTTCGCTGTTATACATTCTGAAAAGGTTCTTTAAATAAACTGACAAATCAAAATCTTCCGGTGGCTTGATTGCATCCTCCTCTAATATCTGAGGAATATCGGCTATTCTTTCCACTCTAAAGCTTCCTATCTCTCCATGCTTATGGGAGTATCCCACAGCATAGTAGAAATCACCATTCCATACAAGAGTATATGGGCTGAATGTATACACCTCTCCGTTATTTTTCAACACTTTTCTTTTGTCAGCGTCGTAGTGAAAATACTGGAAAGATATCTTTTTTGATTTTCGTATGGATTCATTAAGTGCATCTATTATGTAATATATTTTCTCGTTTTCGGATTTAAGCGGCAACTCAGTGAACATATTGCTCTTTAATTGGTCCTCTTGATAGATGCTCGCCAATTTGCATATTTTTTCTTCCAGATTTTTACGTTTTTTATCTGTCATGAATTTTGATGATGCAACCGCATCAATAAGAAGACCCAGCTCCGGAATCTCAAATTCTCGGTTACCGATGAAATATTTGTTTTGTGTAGATTCTATTTTGCATACATCCATACCGTATTCTCTGAGAGCCTCTATATCCTTGGTGACGGTAGTCCTGTGAGCGGATATTCCGTAGTCTTTTTTCAGAATATCTATTATCTGTACAATGGAAAGCGGATTATCTTCATCAGTACGGCGGTTTAATATTTGGCCGGTATACAAAAGTCTTAATTTGCTTTCATTCTCCATTTTTATCAGTTCCTATTTTTCAGGTCTTGTTTTTTCATATATTCTACCACCTTTTGCTAAATAAATCTACATCAAATATCTCAAAAATACTTTACTGTCGCATTTTGACGACACCTCTAAAAATTTTTCATCCTGCTAATTGACAAATGGTGAGGTGTTTGTTCAAAAACAAAAAATCACCTGAAAAGCATAGGCTTTTCAGGTGAAAAAGTTATTTTGTTAGAGCGCATCAATGAGGTAGCTCGTCGCTGCTGTTATCATCATCAGTTCCGTTGTATTCGAAGGGAGACTGCTTAGGTGAGCCGTTGGCATTTAGCCTTTCTTCCTCAAGTCGTCTTTCCTCTTCTCTACGTCTTTCGTTCTCTTCGATCTGACGCTTTCTTGCCTCATTTTCCTCTTCACTGCGGCGACGTTTCTCGGCTGTCATTGCTTCCAATTCTTCAATAGAAACGTTGTCCTCGTTCATTGCACGTTCAAACTGAGCGCCATCCATAACCTCGTTTTTAACAAGGAACTTTGCAATGAAGTGGAGCTTATCTATATGAAGTGTGAGAAGACGTTTAGCTTCGTCGTAGGATTCCGTAATGATCTTATTGATCTGTTCATCGATCTTTGCCGCAACATCCTCTGAGAAGTTTCTGCTGCTACCGATATCACGTCCGAGGAACACTTCGCTTTCTCCGTGTCCGCTTCCGTAGAGAATGGGTCCAAGCTCGCTCATACCAAGCTGCATGACCATTTTACGGGCGATCTCTGTTGCTCTTTGGATATCGTTGGATGCGCCGCCAGAGAAGTCGTCGAATATGATCTGTTCCGCAACACGTCCGCCAAGGAGCATAGATATCTTCTGCTTGAGCTCGTTTCTGTATACGCTGTATTTATCTTCTGCAGGAATATTGAGCGTATATCCGAGAGCCATGCCGGAGGGAATAATAGATATCTGATGAACAGGGTCCATAAGGGGAAGTACATGGGAGAGGACTGCGTGGCCTGCCTCATGATAGGCGGTCTTCAGCTTTTCGGACTCTTTGATGTGCATTGATTTCTTCTGAGGGCCTGCTATGATCTTGGTGAAGGCCTCCTGGATATCGTCCTGTCCGATAAGAGTTTTATTTTTTCTTGCCGCCAGCAGGGCTGCCTCGTTAAGAAGGTTAGCAAGGTCTGCGCCTGTAAAGCCGGAGGTTCCCTTAGCAATGGTTGCAAGATCTACCTCGTTTTCAAGAGGCTTGTTTCTTGCGTGGACCTTGAGGATCTCCTCTCTTCCCTTGATGTCAGGCTGGCTGACTGTGATCTGTCTGTCAAATCTGCCGGGACGGAGAAGTGCAGGATCAAGAACGTCGGGGCGGTTTGTAGCCGCTATAACGATGATACCCTCGGATGAACCGAATCCGTCCATTTCAACAAGAAGCTGGTTAAGAGTCTGCTCTCTTTCATCGTGACCGCCGCCGAGACCTGTGCCTCTCTGACGTCCCACTGCATCGATCTCGTCGATAAATACTATTGACGCAGGGTTCTTTCTTGCTGTTTCAAAAAGATCACGCACGCGTGAGGCACCTACACCTACATACATCTCTACGAAGTCGGAACCGGAGATGGAATAGAAGGGAACTCCTGCCTCGCCTGCTACTGCCTTGGCAAGAAGCGTTTTACCTGTACCGGGAGGGCCCATAAGCAGAACTCCGTGGGGGATCTTTGCTCCAAGCTTAGTGAATTTTGAGGGGTCACGAAGAAATTCAACGATCTCTTCAAGCTCGCCTTTTTCTTCGTCTGCACCGGCTACGTCACGGAAGTAGACTTTATTCTTATCGTCGTGACTGAGCTTTGTTTTAGCACGGCCGAAGTTGCCTATCTTGCTTCCCTTGCCGCCCATTGCGTTATTCATCATAATAAAGCTTGCGATAACTATAACGATAAGGATTATTGTGGGCAGGAATGACACCCATACGGGAAGTGAAACGTAGGGGAGATAGTCATATTTTTTAATGATACCGTCTTTATACTGCTGATTGATGGTATCCTGCATTTCACGGCGGAAGGCATCCATATCAGCTATCGAATATTCGATAGTAGCTTCAGACGATTTGCCGTCCTCGTTTGTCTTTTCAATCTTAAGGATGAGCTTATTCTTGTTGTAGTCTCCTACAAGCTCTCTTACCTGTTCATTTTCAAAGTATTCAATGATCTCGCCATAAGTATGTTTAGTTTTATCAACACTTGTGGAAAGTCCTGCGATAACGACGATCACAAGAGCTATTATCACAAGGTACCAAATGGCAACTTTAAAGCCGCTTTTTTTCACAGCGTTCCTCCTTGGGGTGTATTTTTAAGCACTTCGCCATGCTTGTGCGTCGGGGATTTAAAGCTTTTTCTGAAAAACGTAAAGTGTGATATCCTTGCCTTTGGCATTATCACGAAGCTCAACGGTAGGGACCCAAAGTATGCCCTTACCATCGCAAAACAGAGGAAGTGTATCTCTGTAACGGAGAGGCACATTCCTTTCGCACATCAGCTTTTTCAGCTTCTTATGCATTCCGTTTTTCAATATGCGGTCACCCGATAGGCGTGGTCTTACAAAAACGCTATCATATATTGTATCAAATGAAGTACTTTGTTGTATAAATAAATTGTAAATATTTTCATCATAAATCGGCTCTTTTTGAGCTGTAGCTACTGCAACTGCGAAGGTGTCGCCAAAGGGCACAGCAGGGCCGTCCGGTATGAGCCTTACTGTTTCGCGAGGCAAGGTTATTTCTTCTTTAAAAAATATAACATCTGTATCGGAAACAAGAGTGGCTTTTGGAAGGGATATCTCGCCTCTTCCGTTTACGGCAAAGTTTGAAGCAGTTTCAAGATTTTTCATTGAAAGGCAGTTCAGAGTGCCTGTGCGGTTTTTATAAAGGAGACGCAGTGCGGCGTTTCTAAGAGCAGGATGAGCGCTTTCAAAATCATTTCGTTTTATATGCTTTCCTTCAATAAGATGGCTTGCTTGAATGTTGATATAATCTGCTTCACTTCTTGCTATAGAGCTCAATCTGAGAACGGACAGCTCTGCAAGAGAATTTATTTCCTTAAGACGGGGAACTATATTTGAGCGTACAAAATTTCTTGTATATGCAGTGTCAGTGTTAGTAGAATCTACCACATAAGGGATCTGATTTTTTTCTGCATACACTCTAATTTCTTCGCTTGTGGCAAAGAGGATGGGACGTATGATCCTTTGATCTCTAATGGGGGCTATGCCTGCCATCCCTGAGGTGCCGGAGCCTCTTGCAAGATTAAATATAACTGTTTCAAGATTATCTGTGGCATTGTGGGCGGTGGCTATAAGTGTATTGTCTCCAAGAGTATGTGAGATATCCGAGAGAAACTCATATCTTATGTGACGGGCTGCCTCTTCGATGCTCATTCCTGTTTTATTGGCATACGCAGGAACATCTGCGTTTTTTGTATAAAAAGGAATATTAAGCCCGTCTGCTGCTTTTTTACAAAAATCCTGGTCGCGCCGGGCTTCTTCTCCTCTTATCATATGATTGAGATGTGCTGCCGCAACAGTTATTCCCGTATCTTTAAGATATTCCTTCATGATCCTAAGAAGAACTGCTGAATCAGCACCTCCTGAAAAAGCTACGAGAACGGCTGAGCTTTGTTTGATAAGAGAGCTGATGCCTGAGCTTGCCATATATTCAACTGATTTGTTATAAAGCTCCATGCCCATTCTCCTTTCTTTTGATTTTATTGCTTGTTTATGTATTTATCCGCAATGTAATAAGATAGCGGTGCCATTGCTGCGGTAAAAACTGCATATGTTGTCATTTCCGGAATGACTGTTTTAAGTGCGAGGCACTGAAGGTCGCACACGATGCCTTCTGCGGGTATTAGAAGCATACATATAAAGCAGAGCTGCATTATTGATATGCTGAATAACGTTTTCATCAAATTTATTGGAAAATATCTGTTTTTAACCATATTTTGAAGCTCCTGAGTATATATTGTACAATAATTATATCACACTCATCATGGATATCAAGGAGTAATATATGGTTTAAATGTTATGCGCTTGCATAAAACGGATTTGCCGGAGTGGATCTTAAGCAAATGACTAAATTATTCGGCGGTTGTTGTTTTTCTTCTTTTTTTTCTCTTTTTTGCTTCCTCAGCAGCAGATTTTCTCTGAAAATATTTGTCATAGAGATCAGGACGTCTTTGACTTGTGAGTATCTCAGCCTGTTCAAGACGCCATTTATCAATATTTGCGTGGTGACCGCTGAGGAGAACATCGGGAACCTTCATTCCCATAAAGTCAATGGGACGGGTATACTGCGGGTATTCCAGCAGATCATCTTCAAATGATTCCTTTTCGTGGCAGACAGCTTCGGGAAGCACTCCGGGAATAAGTCTGCCCACTGCATCTGTTATAATGCATGCTGCAAGCTCACCTCCTGTCAGCACATAGTCACCGATGGAGACCTCTTCTGCATTCAGATGATCGATAGCTCTCTGGTCTATACCCTCGTAGTGACCGCAGAGGATTATAAGGTGCTCTTCATTGGCAAGCTGCTTGGCATCCTCCTGTGAAAAGGTCTTACCTCTGGGAGACATATACAGCACCTTAGGTGTTACTTCTTCGGGTAGGTCGGAGATGATGGCATTATAGCAATTTACAATAGGAGGTGCTGCCATAAGCATACCTCTTCCGCCGCCGCAAGGTGTATCATCGACTCTGCGATGCTTATCCTCTGAATAGTCACGGATATTATGAGCTTTAATGTCCAGTATTCCTGCGGCTCTTGCTCTTCCTATAATACTTTCTCCCAGCACTGCTTCTATCTGAGCCGGGAAAAGAGTCATAATATCTATTTTCATAAGGTATTTTCTCTCATGCCTTCGATAAGGTGGATATATATACCCTCGTCCTCATCAAGAGATATCCTGCGGACAAACTCGGGAACATTTGGGATCATGAAGCTTCCGTTTTCGCATTCTATTGTATAGACCTGATGTGCTCCGGGGTTGGTAACATCAGACAGCTTGCCGATCACTTCTCCTGAGTCCTCATCGTATACAGGCAGTCCTATAAGGTCTGCAATGAAGTAGTCTCCACGTCTGAGTCTAAAATCCTCTCTAGCGGCATAAAAAACGGTTCCTCTTAGCGCAATAGCGGCTTCAAGAGTATCTACGCCTTCAAAAACGGTCAGTACCATATTTTTCTGAACGGATGAATGAAGCACCTTAAGCTCTGTATATTCTCCGTTTTTATTTATAAACATTCTTTTAAGTGAAGCAAGGACCTTGGGGGTGTCGCATCTGTTTTCAAGTTTAACAGCGCCCTTTACGCCGTGTGTGTTAACGGCCATAGCGCATTCGAGATATGGGGTAAGCTCTTTCATTGATCAAAGCTCCTTTTCATTAAATAGTGATCTGCGTGCATCGTACTGTGAAAGAGGTGAGCAGTCGTGATCAGTAACGATGTAGTGGTCAAGGAGAGATATTCCGTTCTTCGCGAGAGTAACTCTGATGTCACCTGTAAGATAGATGTCGTTATCTGATGGCTCGGGACAGTTATCGCTGTGATTGTGTGTAAGGATAACGTATGATGCCTCAAGCTTTTGGGCTGTTTCAAGGACTACAGCGGAATAATCGCTGCATCGGCGTTTTCTGCCTTGGGATAACAAAACCGATTCTATCAGCATCAGCTTTTTTGTTAGAAACATTGCCATTACTGTGGAGCTTTCCTGATTTGCATACCAAGCAGTTATATATCTTTGTCTCCTATATTCATTATCAAGAGGGACAGATGAAAGGTTGCTCATCTCAGATGCTCTGACTATATCGTTACACAGCTTCACAAGAAGTGCATTTTTAGTGCCTATGCCTTTAGTTTCTGTCAGTTTGTCTATGCTTGAACGGAGCATATGGTAGATATCACCTGAATCATTGAGAAGCTGGTGTGCAATATCGTTTGTATTCTTTCCTGCGATACCGTAAAACAGCAGCATCTCTACAAGCTCGTGGTTTTCAAATGCGTCTGAACCAAGGCGCTCATACTTTTTCATCATCCTTTGGCGATGACCGTGGTGGAGTGCTTTATCTTTAGTTTCGTTTGACATATCAGTTCACCTTTTTATACAGCTTTGCATAGCCGCCTTCGGCCGTAAGTTCATAGTCATCATCCATTGCCAGATACATTTTTGCAGTGTGAGAGTCATTATAGCGTGTGTCGATCACATAATAGTCAGTCTGACTGTATTCTGCATAATAATCGGGACTGGTGTGCAGATCATCGATATAGCTAAGATGAGGAACAAAGAAGCCATACGCAGTAACGGAAGCATCATGGGGGATCATATCAAGGATCTCCTCTGTAGCATCGTATGTTGCCTTATTCTTGTTATAGCGGTTAAAGTATCTTGTTGCCTTGGGATAGACAAGTGACATTGAAAATACCATTGATAAAACCAAAGCACAGGCGAGCAGTCTGCGACGCGCTTCTGGTGATTTTTCTGAGAGCGTTATTACAGCCGAGGCAATAAGTATTGCCGCAGTTCCGTATGTGTACTGATAGTCCACATTATGCTGGTACATCCATTCAGGCATAAGATTTATAACGAGAAGCGGTATAAGGAGAACAAGATGGGTGGTATGCTTGGAGGTAAACGGCATAAACAGAAGCGGGATACAGAGCCAAAGTACAAATTCCAGCTTCTGACCCTCATAAGTCATTTCGGAGAACTGGGCAGTATTAGCGCCCAGGAATACTTCCTTGATAAGGAAGCCTATATTATAAAAGCAGGTTTTTATAACATCTATGAATCCTCCGTTGGGATCTGCATAGTAATTATTCAGTCGGCTCATCATAATATCTCCGCCGCTGATCTCTATCATTTTGCAAGCGAATACAAAGTAGACTACGGAAATCAAAAATACAATAGACGCTGTCAGTCGCTTTCTGTTTGTAAGTATCATCCAAAGGGTTATCGCCATAACGTAGATGGCGGCATCCTCCTTGACCGACAGGGTGAGAAGCGCAAAAATAATAATTCCCGTATTGTTTTTGCACAGTACGAAGTAGATCATATAGAGCAAAAATACTGAGAGGAATTTATTTTCGTGAAAGTCATAGAAGCATCCGTTTGCCATGGTGGGGAAAACGGCATAAAGCGCTGCTGCTGCAGCGGATGACGCGGGAGTCATGCCCAGCTTAAGGCAGATGCTGCGAATGGGGAATACACCTGCGCCTACTACTACCGCCTGCATAACAAGCAGATATATAGGCGATCGGAATATAAGATAGCCGGGAAGAAGCAGATAAAATACGGGTGAAAAATGGACAGCGAAGTGACTCAGGTATTGGCTTCTTTCGATGGTGGTGAAGGGAAGACCTGTTTTTGCCATCTGCTCAAACATTTGGGCAAATATTCCGAAATCAAAGGTGGCATGTGAGAATGTAAGATACTTACGTACTGTCCAAAAGGATACGAGTATTACAAAAAGCAGAAAAATAACCGATGTAATAATAAACGAAGCTCTGCTGCTGATAGAGAGGAGATCAATTCCAAGCCTGTTATCTGCAGTAACATAGCGCACGATAAATACGAGAACAAGGGCAATACCTATGTTAAAATAGATCGATGCTGATATTTTGGTGCATAACAGTAGTGAATAAAAAATACTTCCGATAAGCAGAGACCAGTTTAAAATAACGGTGCTTTTGAGTACTATGACCGTAGCACACATGATTATTGCTGTACTCAAAAAAATGATCCAAAATGATGATTGTGATATTTGGGCAACATATTCAAGATCCGTAAAGTCACCCGATGTCACAGTAAAGGCGTTGGAAAGGATAAACGAGTTCAGAAACAAAACGAAAACGTCGGATACGGTAAAATTCCTTTCCCTGATAAATTTTATAATAGCGTTCATAAAAACCTCAAGCATACAGTTAATCATTTTATTATACCATACCGCATTACAAAGGTCAACCGATGGTATGTTAACAATTATGCAAAAAAGCTCTCGCAAGAGAGCTTTAAGCATATTTTTTACGGGATATCAGCCCTTTACTCCTCCTACAGCTAAGCTGTGAGTCAGCTTTTTTTGAACGCAAATATAGAGGATAAGTGTGGGAAGCATCACCATAACAAGTCCTGCGTACATTTTCCCGTATTCTGCCGCCGCATTTTGAGCCTTCATAAGATTCATAAGTCCTACGGGAAGTGTTTTGGAGCTGTCTTTAGTCATAAATGTCAAAGCGATGATGTATTCATTCCAAAAGGAGAGAAAATTAAAGAGAATAACGGTAATAACTGCCGGACGTGCCATGGGGAGCATCACACGGAGCATAGTAACAAAGGGAGATGCGCCGTCAATGGCTGCAGCCTCCTCGTATGCGGCAGGCAGGGTAGAAAAATAGCTTTGGAGCAGATACACAGTAAAAGGAAGCGCAGTTGAAGCATATATAAGTGCAAGGATAAAGTGGTTGTTAAGAAAAAACGAGGTCTCAAGCAGCTTGCCCAGATCTGTGAGCATAAGGAATATGGGTACGACGATATAGCTGACATTTATGAAAAGTCCGCCCATCATCAAGCCTTTTACAAGAGTTCTCCCTTTGAATGAAAAACGTGATAGCGCATAGGCGCAGGGAAGTGCAAGAATAAGGAGCATAGCTATTGCCATTAAGGTTACTGTTACGGAATTAAGGAAATAGTCTCCCATATGGGCATCCGTCCAGGCGTCAACAAAATTTTTAAAATAGAGCCCTTTAGGGAAAGTCCAAGGGTCTCCGTAAAATTCGGAATTCTCCTTGAAGGATGCGAAAAATACCCATAATACAGGAACTGCCACAGTTACGGCCAGCAATATAAGAACAGTATATATAAATATTTTGTAAAGCTTCATAATATATCCGTGAAATGCATTTTTACAGCTCTACGGGCTCACGTTTAGTGATCAGATTTACAATTGCTGACAATGTGAATGAAAAGACAAATATGACCACACCGATAGCCATACCGTAGCCGTATGAAGAATTGGTGTATGCCTGATCGTACATATAGCTGAGAAATACCTCGCTTGCTCCGTCAGGCCCGCCTCCTGTCATGGCGCGGACAAGCAGAAAGCTGATGTTAATCGAGCTTATTATAAAAAATGTTAAAGTTGTTCTAAGATTGGTCCAAATAAGAGGAAGTGTTATTTTGAAAAACTTTGAAGAGCGTGATGCGCCCTCAATATCCGATGCTTCATAGAGACTTTCGGGAATTGCCGCCATGGAAGACATATACATTACCATATAATATCCCGTTGCCTGCCATATCATAGCAATTGCAATGCTGAAAATAACAATATCCCTGTTGCCAAGCCACATTACGGGTGAGATGCCCATAAGAGATAAAAACGAATTTGCAAGACCTGAGGAGGGATCATATATTGCTGAAAAGATAGCGGCTATTACTACGGCAGAGAGAATATTGGGAATATAAAAAATAACTCTGAACAGCCCTTTTGCTTTGATATTTTCTCTTGTGAGGGTATTGGCGCACCACAGCGCTGCAACAAGGGTAAAGGCTGTCACCAGAACAAGAAGTATTACTGTATTTTTAAAGCTTCCTATAAACCTGGTGTCGCTGAGCAATGCTTTAAAATTATCTATTCCTACAAAGGCTCTTGAGGTTGAATACCCTCCCCATTTAAAAAGCGACATAACAAACACGCTTATTGTGGGATACACCATAAAGACCAGAAACAGCAAAAGTGCGGGTGCGATGCAGAAAAATATAAATGCACGAGGCTTTTTCATTTCAAATTGTCTCTCAGCTTATCGGAAGCGGCGATGATCTCGTTTTTCCATGTGTCTACAGTTTTGTCGCCTGTCATTATGCTGTTGATGCTTTCAAAAAGAGTGTCATAAATACTTACTCCCGCGACAGCTTCGGTTGCGGCGAAGCCTCCCATAACAGCCTTTGCACCGTCTTCGTATACGGAATAAAAGAGCTTGTTGTCACCATCAAGACTGTCGGTAATATCAGAGATAGGCTGAACTGCTCCGTAGGATGCAAATATTTCTGCAGCCTTGTCTGAATAGAGAAATGCTATAAATTCTTTTGCGGCAGTTTTGTTTTTTGCCTCCTTGGGTATCCAACACTGTTCAAAAAAGGTAAAAGAATAACGGTCCTCTTCTATTGCAGGAAGGGCTGTAAAGCCCCATCTGAAGCCTTCACGTCTGGGAGCATCCTCCATTTCGCCCACGACCCATGTTCCGTTTGGCATAAAGATAGCTTTACCGTCAAGTACAAGCTGCTGATTTTTCAGATAGTTATCGCCTGTAGAATTGGCGACCGTGGTGGGCTCGGTGTAATCTGCAAGACGCTTGATAATATTAAGCACTCTTGTTGCCTCAGGGGTGTCCCACACGGCTTCCTTATAGTTCATAACATCGTTATAAAAATCAATACCGCCGCTTTCTGCAAGAAGTGCGTAGATAAATGCATCAAAATAGCCTGCTGTGGGATAGGTGAAAAGATATATTCCCTTTTTCTTAGCTTCATCGCCGAGCTCCCACATTTCATCCCAACTTTCAGGTACCTTCCAGCCATTGTCCTCAAGCAGATCTGCATCATAAAAAAGTCCGCACGGGCTGTAGAACATTGGCGCAAGATATGTCTTTTTATCCTTGTATGGGTTGGTGGCAAGGGTGTCTGTGAAGCCGGGGATGAGTTTGTCGGATACTTTGGTGTCCTCGCCCGGGATAGTCATTTCAAAAACCTCGGTAAGGTCAGTAAGTGCCTCGTCCTTTATAAGCGTTTCCGTTAGAGCCGCTTCTCTGCCTGTGGCAAGATGGACAACGTCAGGATAGTCGCCGCCCTTCATCTGCGCGCCGATCACATCCTCAAGATTTTTTTCTGCTGTCAGCTCCACGGTCATGCCCCCGTTGAGTTTCTCAAATTCGTCGCATATTTTCTCCCACATCTCACTTCCGTAGGCAGATTCAAGAACTGCTACTTTCAGGGTGTTGGGATCATTTGAGCTTTCGTTTCGTCTGCAGGAAGCAAGTGATGAAACACACAGTACGGTGCAGAGCATTAAGGCAATAAATTTTTTCATTTTATTTCCTTTCCAAATATACTTTGCATATAGTTTTGTCACGATATGTTTTTTTATTCAGAGAGAAAAAAGTATCCTGCCGTCGGGCAGGATACTTTTGATACTTTGTTTTGTAAATTAAAGCGGTGATTTAGCTGAAAGGTATTTGACTGTGGTTATCTCATCAAATGCATCATCTGATATATCTGCTTTCTCGGGAACGTAAACGCTTTTGAGAATAATGCATCCGGAAAAGCACACAGGGCCTATCTCGCCAAGATCTTCAGTAAATGTAATATCCGTAAGTGATATACAGTCCTTAAATGAAGCATAGCCGAGATATACAGCATTTTTTGCAACAACTGTGTGAAGCTTAGCCGAGCCCTCAAAGGCATTCATACCGATGATCTCAGCATTTTTCAGATTGACCTCTTCAAGATCGCTTCCTCTGAAGGCATATGCTGCTATGCTTGTAACGGTATCAGGCAGGGTATATTTAGCAGCCCCTCTTCCTGCGGGATAGATGATAAGTGATGTTTTGTCGGCGGAAAAAAGTATCCCGTCAACTGTGGTGTATTTTGTACTGAAGCTTGAGGTGGATATGCGACGAAGTGCGGTGCATCCCTCTGTCATCGTTGCGGAAATATCGTCTGATTCTGAATATATTCCCAGCTCTTCAAGGGCGGTGCAACTCTTGAGAAGTCCGTCTCCGATGGATGTAACGGTGGCCGGAATGTCAAATGCTGTAAGTGAAGTACAGTTTTCAAATGCCGCTTCACCTACTTCCTCCATTCCTGCAGGTAGGGATACTCTTGAAAGGTAAATGCATCCGCTGAAGGCTCTGTCGCCGATAGATGTTACACCGAAGGGAATATTCATAAGAGCCATATATTTGCACTGTGAAAACGCTTCTTCATCTATACGCTTCAGCCCTTCGGGAAGAGCGATGCTCTGTAAAAACTGACAGTTTTTAAATATTCTCTTGGGAAGAACGGTGATTTTTGCTTCAATATCAGCGTCGGAAAGATTTATGCAGTTTTCGAAAACACCTTCACCAAGCCATTGTACATTTTCGCTGATAAAAGCATTTTCAAGTATGTCACAGTCCTTAAAAGCATTATTTTCAACCGTGGTGACACTTTCGGGAAGCTCCGCTTTTTTTAAGTTGTCGCAATCCATAAAAAGCTCTGCAGGGACAGTGTCAGTTCCTTCTGGAATTACTACCGCAGTAAGTCCGCTTCCTTTAAATACCCCTCTTGAAAGAACCGCTTTGCCTTCAAAGGTAACTGTCTGAAGTTCTTTTGCTTCGAGAAAGCATTCCTCGCCAAGGGTTGCGCCGTCCGCAACGTAAACATTATACAGTGAATTGCATCGGGCAAACGCCTTGCTTCCGTACTTAGTTATTTTGACCGTGCTTACGGTATCAAGGGCGTTACATCCCTCAAATCCACTGTTGCCTACAGATACAAGTGCATCAGAGTAAAATGTTTTTAGCTCAGTACATCCCAAAAAAGCATTAGGATAAACGACTCGCACTGCGGGAGTATATACATTTTTCAGAGATACCGCTCCCTTGAAGGTGTCAGCCTTTATTTCGGTGATATTTTTTGCGATGAAGCTCTCAAGGGCGGTACAATCGGAAAACGCTCCGCTTCCAATATCAGTTACTTTTTCTCCCACAGAGACCTCTTTTATATCCGAGCGTCCGCAGAATGCTTTGTCAGCTACTGTGTATACAGGTATATCATCAAAATAGTCAGGTATCTCAAGCTTTGCAGGAAGCTCGCCGCTGTATTGAGGATCGAGAGCGACCGTATTGTCTGTAAGGGTAAACCAAGGTGCAGATGATTTGCTTAGACGGATATAACCGTCTGAGCTGTCTTGAGGATCAAGCTTAGGATAAAGCTGAGTGTAGGCGAGAATACTTGCCACTACTGCAAGTGAAACGCTGAGAATAATTATCAGTATAAGCTTCCAAGGCGACTCTCTTTTTATTTTTGGCGCAGTATTGCTGCCCCCTATATCTTCTGAAGGGGCTTGCTCTGCAGATTCAATTATAGCTTTGAATGTAGATTTGTTTTCCATAATTGCCTCGTTTTCAATAAAAACTCTAAAAAACTACCTGCAGCATAATTTTAACAGATATTTATTAACAAAGAAAGAGGTTACAATGAATAAAATGAAAGTAGCCGCACAATATTTATATGTGTTTACGAAAGTACGTATATTTATTGCCGTGATGATGTTCTACAATTGTTATAAACAGAAATACCGCACAGCAAATATGTTGTGCGGTATTTTTGTAAATCAATACTGACTTTACGTATAAGTATTCTTTGGTTAAAATACGATCGAAACCGTCGTGCCTTCTCCGGTTACGCTATCAAGTTTGATCATACCACTGTGATATGCTACCGCGTGTTTGACGATGGAAAGTCCAAGACCGGTACCGCCGGTTTCTTTTGAATGGCTCTTATCCACACGGTAGAAACGTTCAAAGATACGGCTTTGATGCTCGGCAGGAATGCCGATGCCGGTATCGCTGACAGAAAGAACAATGTTGCCATTTGTGTTTTTGAGATCGATCGTTACCTTGCCACCGTCCTTGTTATAGCGGATAGCGTTATCGCAAAGGTTGTAGATGATCTCGTAGAGGTATCTACGGATACCATTCATCACACAAGACTCACCGTTCAGATGAATCTCTACTTGTTTCTTCGCCGCCGAAACGGTCAGCACTTCGATAACCTCGCTTGCCACATCATAGAGGTCAACCGACTCGGTGACAGGCTCGCTATCCTCATCAAGCTGGGAAAGACGGATGATATCGTTAATAAGTGAAACAAGCCGTGTGGCTTCGTTTTTAATATTACCGACAAATCTCTTGGTATCCTCCGGCTTTACAAGACCGTTTTCGAGAAGCTCTGCACTGCCGATAATGGATTGAAGAGGTGTTTTCAACTCGTGTGAAACATTGGCGGTAAACTCCCGGCGGTTACGCTCGGCAAATGCCGTTTCGGTAACGTCAAAGCAAAGAATAACAACGCCTACCGTCTTTCCGTCCGATTCGGTGCGGTTAATAACAAACTGATACTCGCTACCGTTTTTTTCCTCACGGAACTCGGCTCTTTTGCCGTCAAGTGCCTTTTCGATGGCACGGCTCATATCGGTGCTGCGGTCAAGCGCAAGAAAATCACGACCTACTGCTGTATCACTTGCGCCGAACAGTTTTTTAGCGGCGGCATTGATACTGAGTACCATGCCTTTTTTATCAAGCAGAACAAGCCCTTCGTTCATAGAAGCGGTGATCTGCTCAAACTCATCGGACTTTTGCTTCAGTTCACGCATCTGTTGTGTGATCTGCTTATGCTGTTTATTGATTTTAGTAAGGATCGGTGTCAGTTCTTCATAAGCATCGTTTTCCGCAGGGTTTTCAAGGTCAAGCTCGTTCAGCGGTTTTACAATACTTTTTGCCATTGTGTTTGATAACACAAGTGCGACCACAATAGAGATCAAAACAATAGCGCATATAGCCGGAAGCATACCGAGAAACAATGCGCCGACTGTTACCTGACTTATAGAGATACGAAGCACATTGCCGTTTTCAAGACGAGTTGCCTCATAAAAAGTACGCTCGGTCAATGTGGAAGAATATCTTGCACTGCTACCGCTACCATTCTCAATAGCTTCGGTTATTTCTTCACGGTCAAGGTGATTTTCCATTTCTTCTGCGTTTGCCTGCGAATCATAGATTACTGTGCCGTCAGTATCCACCAAAGTAAAACGGAACATAGAGGAGTCGAAATTGTCGAAATACTCTGCCCCCGCCTCATCTACGTTAGCAGCAACAAGAGAAAGTTCTTCTTTAAGTTGCGATATCTGTGATTTGTTAAAATAATCGTACAAAAAGCTGCTTGCGATAAAAAGGCTTGCTAAGAGAACGACCATAGCAACCGAAATGATGGAGCGAAAGATTTTTTTGGTCATTTCTCGACCTCCATTTTGTAGCCTACACCGATCACTGTTTCAATATAGGAGCCAGTATCGCCCAGTTTTTGACGAAGGGTTTTAATGTGCATATCTACTGTTCTCGACTCACCGAGATAATTTATACCCCATACTTCCGAAAGGAGCTTATCACGGGAGAACACGATGCCGGGACTCTGCATAAAAAGCTTCAGGATTTCAAACTCTTTGAAGGTAAGTACCACCTTTTCACCATTGACTGTTACAAGATGCTCCTTATCGCTGAGGGTGATTTCACCAACGGTAAGGACTTCTTCTTTCTCGTCCGGCTCACAGCGGCGCAGTACCGCTTTAATGCGGGATACCATTTCCATCACACCGAAAGGCTTTACAAGATAATCGTCTGCACCCGTATCAAGTCCCTGAATCTTATCCATTTCTGTGCCTTTGGCAGTAGCCATAATCACCGGAATTTTACGGGTTTCGGGATTTTTCCTGATTTCTCTGAGCACATCAACGCCGTCCTTTCCGGGCAGCATAATGTCAAGCACGATCAGTTCAGGCTTTTCGGTTTTCAGTGCTTCAAGCATAGAGATGCCGTCAGCAAAGCCTTTTGCTTCAAAGCCGGTCTGTGTCAGCGTATAAACCTCGATGTCACGTATGGTATTGTCGTCATCAACACACCAAATCAAGTCATATCCCTCTCTTTCTCAGGCATTACGCTAAGCGTAATGCGGGCGCAAAAAGAATTACTTTGAGTTTTGGTTTTCTCCATTTTTGCGCTATTCTCCTTTATGAACGCCGGTCACGGAGAACTCGACCCACTCCGCGATATTAACGGCGTGGTCTCCGATGCGTTCAAAATATTTTGCTATCATAAGAAGATCCACTGCATACTCACCGTCGGCGGTATTTTCGGAAATCATCTTAATAAGTGTCTGTTTTACTCGGTCAAAAGCGTCGTCCACTACATCATCGTAATCAGATACTGATTTTGCAAGCTCAAGGTCTCCGCTTACATAGGCATCGATGCTGTCGGTCACCATTTTAATGGTGGCTTCTGCCATAAGACGAATATCGTGGCATTCCTCACCGGTCCTGCCGCCCAAAAAAGTAATGATCTCGGCAATATCCTCTGCCTGATCTCCGATTCTTTCCATATCGGTAATCATTTTAAGAGCAGCGGAAATCACACGAAGGTCTTTTGCGACAGGCTGCTGTTGAAGCAATAGCTTTAAGCAAATGGCTTCGATCTCACGCTCCATTTGGTCCACCCTGTGACCTTGCTCCTTTGCCTTGCGTGCATCTGCGGCGTTGCCTTCCAAAAGTGCCTTTGAAGAAAGGGCGATAATACTTTCACATTCAGCGCCCATTTGGGTCATCTTTTTATTCAGCAGGCTAAGCTGCTCATCAAATCTACTTCTCATACTATCAACCAAACCTTCCTGTAATGTAATCCTCGGTACGCTTATCCTTCGGCTGCGAGAATAATTTCTCAGTTTCACCGAATTCCACCAACTCTCCAAGAAGGAAGAATGCCGTATTGTCTGAGATACGAACTGCCTGCTGCATATTATGAGTCACTATAATTATAGTATATTTTTCCCTTAATTGCAATGCAAGTTCCTCAATTCGAGAGGTGGAGATAGGATCGAGCGCCGAAGTCGGCTCATCCATCAGTAACACTTTAGGCTCTACGGCAAGGGCACGGGCAATGCAAAGACGCTGTTGCTGGCCGCCAGAAAGACCGAGAGCATTCTTTTTAAGTCTGTCCTTTACCTCGTCCCAAATAGCCGCATCACGAAGCGCCTGCTCCACGATTTCGTCCAGCTTCACTCTGCTTGTGATACCGTGTGTACGAGGACCATAAGCAATATTATCGTAAATGCTCATCGGGAAGGGATTTGGTTTTTGGAACACCATACCAACGTCACGGCGAAGCTCGTTTACATCCACATCCTTATCGAATATATTGCGACCGTTATAACACACTTCACCCGTGATTTTTACAATAGGTATAGGATCATTCATACGGTTAAGAGTTTTAAGGAAAGTAGACTTGCCGCATCCCGAAGGGCCGATCAGCGCAGTGATGCTCTTTTCGGGAATTGCAATGTTTATATCTTTTAAGGCTTTATTTTCACCGTACCAAAGGCACAGATCTTTAGCCGTCATTATTTCGCTCATATGTTTCTCCTTTTTGCAAAGTATTTGCCCACCAATGTGGCAGACAGATTTATCAGTAGTGTCAGTATCATCAGAATTGCGGCAATGGCGAAAGCTACTCCAAATTCTCCCTCTTCTTTCGCATACACATACAAAGCAACCGTTAAGGTGGCACCGGGAGAAGTAAGTCCCGTGAAAATACCATTGAGAGCGTGAGCAAAGCCTGCGGTAAAGAGCAGAGCCGCCGACTCACCGAGGATACGACCGACAGAAAGGATACAACCCGTGATAACACCGTCCACACATCCGGGAAGGACTACAGTGCGGATCACACGCCATTTACCTGCGCCCAAGCCGAAAGCTCCCTCACGGTAGCTCTGCGGAACTGTCTTTAAACTCTCTTGAGTAGTTCTCATTACTGTGGGCAGGTTCATAATAACGAGAGTTAGCGCACCGGCAAGCAGACTTGTTCCGAAGTTGTTGGAAAACAGCAGCATACCAACAAGACCGTATATGATAGACGGGATACCCGAGAGGGTTTCAGCGGCGTATTCGATCATAGCCACTAACTTCTTATTTTTGGCGTATTCGGTAAGGTAAATCGCCGCACCTACACCGAGGGGCAGAACAATAATGAGCGTGGCAAGTACGATATAAACCGTATTTAGAATATCTGGCAGAATACCGATCCTTTCGGTTAAGTAGCTCGGCTTGGTGGATAGCAGTTCCCACGTGATATTTGGGATACCGTTTACAAGCACGTATCCCATAAGGAACAATACAAGTGCCGCTGTAAGTGCGGTACAAACAATCATTGCGCTACGCATGAAACCGATATATATTTTTCTTTTCTTGTTCATATTATTTCTCCTTATTACGCTTGAGGAAGAAATTAAGCGTAGCGTTAATCAGCATAATAAACAGGAACAGTACAAGTGCGATGGAAAACAAAGCGTTTCTCTGTAAGCTGCCGGGGCTTGAGTATGCCATTTCGCTTGCAACGGCGGTGGTAAGGAAACGTACACTCTCAAAGAGTGAGGGCATATTCGCCACGTTACCCGCAACCATCATAACCGCCATTGCCTCACCGATGGCACGACCAACGCCGAGCACAACGGCGGCGGCTATACCGCTTTTTGCGGCAGGGACAGACACCTTAAAAAAGGTCTCGGTAGGGGTAGCACCAAGAGCCAAAGAAGCATCTTCATATTCCTTTGGTACAGCATCCAACGCCGTGATAGATACCTTTATAATGTTCGGCAGTATCATTATGGCAAGCACGATAATTGCGGCAAGCAAGCTTGCACCGTCCGGTACATTAAAGATTTCACGGATCGCCGGCACGAGTACGAGCATACCGACAAGGCCGTACACAACCGAAGGGATACCTGCAAGCAGGTTGACGGCGGCTTCGATAACAGCCCTGATCTTTTCATTTGCTACTTTGGAAAGATACACAGCTGTAAAGAAGCCGATCGGCACACCAATCAATATAGCGCCTGCCGTTCCGTACACGCTTGTTAGTATAAACGGCAATATTCCGTATTTCGGTTCGGCAGCAGTAGATGCCCACTCTTTGCCGAAAAGGAAATTAAAAAGTCCGATTTCCCGAATGGCAGGAATACCCGATATAATCAGATATACCGTTATGAGCAGAACACAGCCGACGGTTAGTAAACCGAGTATGAGAAATATGCCGTGTACGATATTCTCAAATAATTTATTTTTCTTCATAATCAACCTCAATGGGAATAAGCGGCGGTGTGAAAACACCGTCGCTTAAAGTCCTTAGTTTGCAGGAACGACACCTGCACCGCTGATGATCTCGTTTGCCGCTTCGGAAGTAATGTAATCAAAGAATTTCTGAGCACTTTCGGAGAGAGTGGCGTCCTTCTTGGTTACCAGAACGAAGGGGCGCTGTACCACATAGCTACCGTCCTTGATGGTTTCTTCGCTGGGTGCAACACCGCCAACGGTAAGTGCCTTTACAGTATCCTTTACAGAAGCGAGAGAAGCATAACCGATCGCACCGGGGTTGCTTGCAACGGTGGTGATAACATCGCCTGTAGAGGTCAGTTCCTGACGGTACTTGCACTTATCTTCGGTATCGGTGATGGACTCAAAGCCATCTCTTGTACCGCTGCCTGCTTCACGACCGATGAGTACGATCTCAGTATCGTTGCCGCCGACTTCTTTCCAATTCTTAATTTCGCCGGTGTAGATCTTAGCGATGGTTTCAACGTCGAGGTCA
>JAFUMU010000080.1 GCA_017482495.1 Clostridia bacterium
AAGTGTCAACCTTTGCTATGGCGAATTCGCCATAGCAAAGGTTGACACAGAAGAGAAAAAGATTATTTCAAAAAGAATTTACCGTAGATAAAAGTGTAAACAATCCTCCCGAACAAACTGTAAACAATCCGTACTTGACAGAGGGCGTCGCTCCCTACAGAATCACGGGATCGTACAGCTAAAAAATAAACCCGTTTAGTTAAGCAAAATCCGCAGCGGTTGCAGTATCTAAGCCTGCCTAAATGCGCCAAGGGCGCATAGAAAAAAGAAAACGGATATGAATAACGGAAGCTTGCTTGCGTTTTCATATCCTTTGATTTTTTCGTTGAAAGCTGCCGAAAAGGCAGATTTCGGGCAGGCGCGACCTACGCTACACCACTCTCAAACCCATCTCAACTAAATAATATTATAACCACACAATAAGCGTTATCCAAAAAGGTTTGGAGGGGTGTGGGGAACCTTTCCTTAAAAGGTTCCCCGAAAAAAGCGTGGGGACCTTTCCATAAAAGATCCCCTGCGTAACTTATCTTATTTCATGCTTCTAAAAAGTTCAGCGGCGCGGGAGAGGAGGATATCCTTGTCATTAGGTATCTTTTCCTCCACAACGTCGGAAAGGAGTTTGGAGAGAATTTTGCCGACGGTCTCGCCCTTTGCGCCAAGGGAGGTTATATCGTTTCCGTTTATATTAAGATCGGATATTTTAATGGCGAGATTTTCGCTTTTTATTTTCCTAATGATTCTTTCACAATCGTCAAGATAATCGAAAAGTGAGTGAAATTCGGGATTTTGTGCCTTAAGGTCGGCGCGGCGAATCATCATGATCTCGTCGGGATCAATGTCGTTATATTTTGAGAGATATTTTCGAAGCGCTTTTTTTGTAGCTTCGGGACGGACATCATGTATCTCTATAAGTCGGCAGACGCTTTTTATTGTATGATTATCGAATTTCATTCTGCGGAGTATTATTTCCGTCATAACAGCGCTTTCCTCGGGATGTCCCCAAAAATGGCCTACTCCGTCGTCATCTAAAAACATCATTTTAGGTTTGGCAATATCGTGAAAAAGCGCCGCAAGCCTGACATTAAGAATAGGGGGGGTGCTTTCTACTACCTTTGCTATATGTGTATAGACATCATAAATGTGCCATTTATTTTTCTGATCGAGCCCAACAGCAGGCTTCATCTCAGGAATGAGAAAGCAAATTACATCGGAAAATCTTGTGAGTATATCAAAAACAGCCTCGGCCTTGCCGCAAATGAGCTTTTTAAGCTCTGTGCTGATCCTTTCCATTGAAACATATTCAAGAAGAGGATATAGTTTGTGAATGGCTACTTCCGTTTTTTCTTCTATCTTAAAACCCAAAACGGCTGAAAATCTAAGCGCACGAATTATTCTCAGCGCATCCTCTTTAAATCTTTGCTCAGGCTCTCCCACACATCGTATTATCCCGCAGTTTAGATCCGCTTCTCCTTCATACAGATCAACAAGTCCTGTTATTTTGTTATATGCAAGAGAATTTACAGTGAAGTCACGCCTTTTAAGATCTTCAGACAGCTCTTTTGTCAATATCACAGAGTCGGGACGGCGGTGGTCTGTGTATTCTCCGTCATATCTGTAGGTCGTGACCTCGATCGGTGTCCCTTTTGACAAAACTGTTACCGTTCCGTGGTCAATTCCTGTATCAATGATTTTGTATTCATTAAGCACTGATTTTACTTCGTCAGGTGAAGCTGAGGTAGTGATATCATAATCATCGGGGATGATCCCGATCAAAGTATCTCTGACACATCCGCCTACTATATATGCTTCGTGTCCGAATGCTTCAAGCTTTTCTATTATTTCCTGTACATTATCAGGTATTTTTATCATGTTATGATCCACTTCCTTTCACTTCATTTATTACATTATACGATATTTTTGTTGTTAAATCAATGATAGATGTATTTATGTATTTATTTAAGGGGGAAACCTCTCTTTCGCAGAGAGGTTTTCCCCCTTTCCCCCCTTCCAGAGAACCTATAATATATTACAGTGGGATTATGATATTAATAATCGGAGCGCGAAAGGTTCAGAGAGTCCATGGAGATCAGATATCTTTTTCCGTCTGCGACGCAGTCGCAGTAATAAGGAGCAAGTCAAGAATGACGGATGATTTCATCCGTCTGTCTTGACTTATCTCCTTATTTTTACAAATTGCCCATGGCAATTTGCGGAAAAAGCTATCTGATCTCCATGGACTCTCTGAATCTTTCCGTTAATACCGATAAACAAACTCAAGGGGACAGTACAAAAAGGTTTGGGGGAGTGGGGGGATTTCCTCAAAATCCCCCCGCAAAAAATCTTTATAAAAAACATATGTATGTTTATTTTTATAATGTTGTTGCAATTAAAGACAGAGTATTGTATAATATAATATGAATAACGATATCATTGATATTAGATCAGAATTGGAGTAAAGATGCCAATCAAAATACCCACAGCCCTTCCTGCGACGGAGGTGCTCCAAAATGAAAACATATTTGTTATAACGGAAACGAGAGCTATCACTCAGGACATTCGCCCCTTGCGCATAGCGGTGCTCAATCTTATGCCTACGAAGATAGTGACAGAGACACAGCTTGCGCGGCTTTTAGGCAACACTCCCCTTCAGGTAGAGATAGAGCTTCTTCACACAGCTTCTCACAAGGCAAAAAACACCTCTGAGGAGCATATGATATCATTTTACAGGACCTTTGACGACGTAAAGGACCAAAAATTCGACGGACTTATCATAACAGGAGCGCCTGTTGAGCACATTGAATTTGAAGAGGTTGAATACTGGGATGAGCTTTGCAGGATAATGGAGTGGTCAAAGACACACGTAACGAGCACATTCCATATATGCTGGGGAGCGCAGGCAGGCCTTTACTATCACTACGGTATCAAGAAATACAGACTTTCTGAAAAGCTGTCAGGCGTATACAAGCATACGAAGGACAAAGAAAATGCAATACTTCTCAGAGGCTTTGATGATGAATTTATGGTACCTCAGTCAAGACACACATATACAAGGCGCGAGGATATAGAGAATGAGCCCCGACTCAAGATACTTGCATCCGGCAAGGAATCGGGAGTATATGCTGTAATGAACCACGGTGGAAGTCAGGTTTTTATAACAGGACATTCCGAATATGACAGGGACACCTTAAAGAGAGAATATCTCCGTGATAAGGCGGCAGGACTTGAGCCTCATATTCCCGTCAACTATTTTCCCGATGACGATGATACAAAGGATCCCGTTGTAACATGGAGAGGACATTCCAACCTTCTTTTTTCCAACTGGCTCAACTACTTTGTATATCAGACGACACCATACGATATCAACGAAATTGGATAATATAAAAAGGAGAACTAAAAATGGCAGACTTCCCTTACGACAAGACGCAGACATTTAAGATACCCAATGAGCGTGAGCGTACGACACGTGAGATACTTCACGCTGTTTATTCCGCCCTTCTTGAAAAGGGCTACGACCCCATCAACCAGATCGTTGGCTACATCCTCTCCGAGGATCCAACATATATCACCAACCACAAAAACGCACGTTCTCTCATCTGTCGCATCGACCGTGATGAGCTTATGGGCGCTCTTGTTAAGAACTATCTGGGGCTTCGCTGAGTTTTTTGCCGAGGACCTGAAGGGTGATAATCTATAAGCTGCCTGAAAAATGTACAGTGTCAAGCCTTCCTCAGGGATGTGCCATGGCGCTGGGCAATTTTGACGGCGTTCACAAGGGACATCAGAGGCTTTTTGAGCTTGCAGGCGAAAAGGGACATAAAAGAGCTGTGTGGACCTTTACTACACTTGCAAAGCCGGGGGTAGCAGTGCCGTATTTGACAGATATGCAGGCAAAATTAGACCTTTTCTGCAGATATGGGCTGGACTATGCTGTTTTTGAGGAATTTGAAGATGTCCGTGATACGGAGTATAATGATTTTGTAGCTAAGTATCTGGTACCTACATTTAAGCCATCAAGAGTAGTATGCGGATTTAATTTCAGATTCGGACGGCGCGGGGCAGGGGATGCGCAAGCTCTGTGCGCTCTTTTAGCGGAGCGGGGAGTTGAATGTGAAATAATGAGCCCCGTATTTTTTGAAAGCAAGGCTGTTTCCTCAAGCGCTGTAAGAGATGCTGTACTTATGGGAGAAATGGAGCAGGCAATGGCGCTGCTGGGACACCCCTTTGCACTTAAATTTCCTGTAGTTGAAGGTAAAAAGCTGGGCAGACAAATGGGTATGCCTACTATCAATCAGGATTTTCCCGCGGGACATATAATACCGAGACACGGAGTATATGCCTGTACGGTGACAGTAGACAGCGAAGTGTACTTGGCAGTTTCCAACGTTGGAACAAGACCCACTGTTTCGGGGGGAGCATCTCACGTCAATTGTGAGACTCACATAATTGATTATGAAGGAGATCTTTATTATAAAGAAATAAAGGTGGAATTCTACGGATTTCTCCGCGACGAGATAAGATTCGACTCAATAGATGAGCTTACTGCACAGATAAATAAAGACGCGATATGTGCAAAGGAATATTTTGCATGTAATAGCAGAAGATAACGACCGTAAACAGGGGGATTTTTTATACAAAATCCCCCTTAAATTGAATTTTATGAAGAAGAAAGGAGAGAATCGATTGAAAAGGATACTGTCACTTTTACTGACTGTTTCGACCCTTATTTCACTTGCTCTGATGCTCGTTGTACCTTCCTCGGCAATAGATGATCCTGTTGTTGAGAATGTGGAGGGAGCATATGTTTATAATTTTGAAAACGATCAGGCTATTTACGAATATAATTCGAAAAAGAAAATATTTCCCACCTCTGCCGTAAAGCTGATGACAGGTATACTTGCCGTGGAAGAGCTTGGTGACAGACTTGACGAAAAGGTTACACTTACCGAGGAAATGCTCAAAAATGCTGTGGGCAGCAAGATAGGTCTAAAGGCGGGTGAGGTAATTTCAATTAAAGATATCGTGTGGAGTCTCCTTGTTGGCGGAGGAAACGACAGTGCGTATGTTGTGTCCCATCTTGTTTCGGGAGATGCATCAAAGTTCGTTACAAAAATGAATACCAGAGCAAGGGAGCTTGGTGCTCTCAACACAAACTATACCAATCCAACCGGTATGCATGATGATAATATGTATACTACAGTTGAGGACACGGCTATAATCGCACGCCATGCTTACACACTCAGCCTTTTTATGGAAGGCACATCCTCCACAAGCTATTCGTTTGAGTCCAAAACTAAAACTATTGGAAACAGAAATGCTCTCCTTTACCGAAGCGGTATCGATGGCGGAGATGGTAAGTACATTGACAATCAAGCCAGAGGTATGAACGCGGGCTCAACTCCTCAGGGCGGACATTGTGTTGTAACTACTGCCAACAACGGCGAGCTTTCATATCTTATTGTGGTTATGGGCGGTAAGACGGTTGACGATACTATCTACTCATACACCAATGCTTCAATGCTCATTGACTGGGCTTTTGAAGCATACAACTATATTGAGGTGCTTTCTCCCAATATTATTATTTGTGAGATACCTGTTACTCTCTCCTCTGTAACAGATTTTGTAAACCTTGTTTCGGTGGAAACTCTTAATGTATATCTCCCATCTGACGTTGACCCTGCAACAGCTATTGAGCTTAGCTATGTGACTCATTTTGAGGAGATACAGGCACCTGTTGAAAAAGGACAGGTGCTTGGCAGTGTTACCGCTATATACGAGGACAGAGTTCTCGGTACATCTGACATTGTTGCAACGGCTGATGTAGCAAGAAGCGAGCTGCTTTATACATTCCATAAAATTGAACAATTCTCAAAAAGCAAATTTTTTATTGCAACTGTCGTCTCTGCAGTGGTGTTGACTGTGATCTATATTCTCGGCAATGCTTTTCTCCGCGGAAGAAAGGTAAAGAGAAGGTATTGAATCATTAATTAATTATTGGATTATTCGGGGGAACCTCTCTTTCGCAGAGAGGTTCCCCCGAACCCCTTCCAGAGAACTTTGAATAAGGGTGTACTCCACAATGTACGGCTGAACTTCGCGCATTCCCGCCCAAATGCGCGGCATTTGGGTCAAGGTAAAGAAAAAGGAGATCAAAAAGGAAGCTTGTTTCCTTTTTGATCTCCTTTCCCTTTCCCCCGCGACATACGTCGCTTTCGGGAATGCTTAGTTTATCTCTATCTACAGTGGGTTCGTCAAACCCAAGCCTCCCTTCGTGAGGGAGGTGTCACGCTTTGCGTGACGAAGGGAGTATGCGTAAAGTAATAATTATCTTTATCTTCATCCTCTTGAGCTCTAAAGATGCCCATTTCGGTGAATAAACCCAAGAGAAACGCCTTCCCGAAAAAATGCGAAGCATTTTGTCTAAGGAAAGAACAAGGGAATGAAAACACAAGCTCGCTTGTGTTTTCATTCCCTTGTTCTTTCCGATGCGACCTTGGTCGCAATCGGGAAGGCCTTCACCTTTCCCGAGGGCAAGATAATGCAGAATCGCTACGTGGATACCTATTTCGCTTACAATATCATTTAGCTACAGAATATCCTAACCACCCAAATAAGCGTTAGTCGAAAAGGTTTGGGGGGGCAGGGGGGATTTCCTTAAAATCCCCCTTGCATAAAATTCTCTGTCCTAAAAGTTTTGGGAGCGTGGAGGACTTTCCGGGGCAGGCTCCCCACAAAAACAAATTTAAAAAGTCCCCCTCAAAAATACCAAACATACAATTCAAAACCTTCTTGCATATCCGCACTTTTGGCACAGCTCCTCCACCGCACAGCGGTTTTGGAAGCCTTCCTTAATACTGACGGCTCTATTGCCTGATAATATTTCATCTAAAGGCATTTCAAATATATTTCCTAAATCTATATCTCCCTCATGGTCGAGACAGCAGGGGATAACTGTGCCGTCGCAAAGGATACCGAAATGATCCTTTAGTCCGTAGCAAAAAACGTTCTTTCCGCCGTTTTCGGCACCCATATCAGGCCAATCAAACCTTTCACCGTATTCAAGATGAAGCTTGTGTCGGATCCTGTAGCCTCTTGTGCCCTTTTTCCATTCGCCCTTTAGTTTTTCCTGCATAAGAGACAGAGTGTCATCATTGAGTCCGCCGTCGTGACCGTTGTTCCAGAGGCGGAAGACTGTAAGCACGCCGTTTTTGCTTGCTTTGTCAGCAAATCGGATACAGGAATCTATATATTTGATATGCTCCTCTTTATTTCCGTCCTCAAAGCTGTGGACGGAGATATTCACCTTATAAACTCCGCTTGCTATAAGCTCATCTCCCTTTTTTTCAAGAAGAGAGCCGTTGGTGGTAATGCAAGACTTGTATCCCATTTCATTTGCAATGCCGATAAAGTCGCAAAGCAGAGGATGAGTCAGCGGTTCTCCCATTACGTGGTAATATAAGTATTGTGTTTTGCCTTGCAGAATTTCTGCTGTTTTTCTAAATTCATCCTCCGTCATACGTCGGGGGATCCTTTTATTTTTAGGGCAAAATGTACAGCTTTTGTTGCAGATATTGGTTATTTCAACATATACCTTTGAATATTTCATTTCAGCGATAAATAAATAACAAGAACTGATATATCAGCCGGGTTAACGCCTGATATTCTCGCTGCTTGTCCCAGCGTTACGGGACGCATTTCCTGCAGCTTCGCTGCTGCTTCAAGGCGAAGCCCCTTTATCTTTGTGTAGTCGATATCTTCAGGAAGGCGCTTTGTCTCTATTTTCTTTTGCTTTTCAGCTTCAGAGAGCTGGCGCTTTATATATCCCTCGTATTTTATCTCCGTTTCAACAGTTTCACAAACCCTATCGGGAAGCGACTCTCTGTCTCGGTCGCACTCTTTAAGTGCTTCATATGACACCTCGGGACGGCGGAGAAGGTCTGCCAGCTTTGCTCCTGTTGTAATAGGTGTGCTTTCGCATCCTTCGAGAACGGGATTTGCCCAAATGGGGGATACCGTTGTCTTTTCAAGGCGCTGTATCTCCTCCTCTGTTTTTCTCTTTCTCTCAAGGAACGCCTCATATCTTTCATCGCTGATAAGGCCTATATCGCGTCCCATCTGTGTAAGACGGAGGTCGGCATTATCCTGACGGAGAAGGAGTCTGTATTCGCTTCTTGACGTCATTATTCTGTAGGGCTCTCTTGTTCCCTTGGTAACCAGGTCGTCTATAAGCGTTCCTGTATAAGAAGAATATCTGGGAAGGATAAGGGGCGCTGTTCCCTTAACGTAGCAAACAGCATTTATTCCTGCCACAAGCCCCTGTGCAGCTGCTTCTTCGTATCCTGAAGAACCGTTGAACTGTCCTGCGCCGAAAAGTCCCGAAATATTCTTAAACTCAAGAGTTGCCAAAAGCTGAGTGGGGTCGCAGCAGTCGTATTCGATAGCATAGGCATATCTCATTATTTCTGCTTCTTCAAAGCCGGGAAGGGAGCGAAGCATTTTATACTGCACCTCTGCGGGAAGTGAGGACGAAAAGCCCTGAAGATACATCTCGTCCGTATCAAGTCCCATAGGCTCAACAAAAAGCTGATGACGCTCTTTATCTGCAAATCTTACCACCTTATCTTCAATTGAGGGACAATACCTGGGGCCTGTGCCGTGTATCTGTCCGCTATATAGAGGGGAAAGATGCAGATTGTCTCGGATGATCTGATGAGTAGTTGCGTTAGTATAAACTATGTGGCACGGTATCTGCTCTATAGAATTAAGCTTGGAGCTGTCGCTTCTGACAGAGAAGGGGGTTATATGCTCCTCACCCTGCTGCTCCTCCAGAACGGAAAAATTGATGGTGTCTCTGTGGATCCTTGGGGGAGTACCTGTTTTAAATCGCATCAGCTTTATACCTATGCTCTCGAGCGATTCGGAAAGTGATGCAGATGGGAGAAGCCCGTCGGGGCCGCTCATTCTTTTTACCTTTCCCACGTGGGTCGTACCGCCGGGGTATGTTCCCGTTGCGATAACAACCGCCTTCGCCTTATGCTCTCCGCCCGGTGCACTTACAACTCCGCACACCTTGCTTTTTTCGCCGTTCTTTTCTACAAGGATGTCTGTTATCTCTCCTTGAATAAGGTGAAGATTTTCAGTTTTTTCAATAGTGGTCTTCATAAAGGCGCTGTAGTAGCGTCTGTCTGCCTGAACTCTCTTAGAGCGCACTGCGGCGCCCTTACCTGTATTGAGAGTACGTGACTGTATGGTGGACGCATCGGCCGCAAAGCCCATTTCACCGCCCAGAGCATCTATCTCAAAAACCAGATGTCCCTTTCCTGTACCGCCTATGGATGGGTTACAGGGGAGATTGGCAAGAGAGTCAAGGCTCATGGTAAAAAGTGCTGTTTTAAGTCCGCTTCTCGCAGAGGCAAGTGCCGCTTCGATTCCTGCGTGTCCTGCACCCACAACAATTATATCGTATTCGTAAACTGACATTGTATAATTCCTTATTTAGCCATTTTGGTATATATCTCCCATCCGCTGTCCTCGGAATATGCCGCAACAAGTCCGCTTGAAGCATTGGAGATATAATCATATCTGAAGGGGATAACTGTATTACCCGCCGTATCTATCATACCGAATTTACCGTTTGCCCTTTGCACTGCCGCAACGCCCTCAACAAAGGGAGCGGCAGACTTAAGACCCATATCCACGACCCATTTGCCTGTGTAGTCCATATATCCGTACTTACCGTCTCGTGAGAGAAGTATCATACCGTCTGAATAAGCCTCCAGCTTATAGCCTGAGGGGATATAGAACCTTGAGCCATCGGGATGCACAAGCAGGTCATCATCAGTACCGACCTTGAAAACGTCATACTTTACAAGCTGATATGGATCGTAGGAAACAAGGCGTATTCGAAGGAGTCCGTGATCGAAATAGTAGCTTCCGATAGAGGATATATCGCGGAGAAGGGGCTCGCAGTAGTATTCATTTGCGTTCCATCCAAGGTCGCTGAGAAAGTTTTTCCTTGTCTCAAACATTCTTTTGCCTTCCTCGTTGATAACGTAGAGCTCGCTATCCTTCATTTCCACATTATCCTTTTCTCCGTCTCCGTCAAGGTCCTCGAAATTATAGAACCAGGAAATATCGCTTTTTACTACCGCATATCCCTCGCTGTAGTTATAGGCTGATGTATAGGGATACAGTGTTTCCTCGCTGTCGGGATCGAAGGTGTCGTCATTTATCTGTTTGAAAAGCCATTTAAGCTCGGCAAAAACGTCAGTTATCTTTTTGTTTTTGTCTGTTCTAGTAACTACCTTGGTAGTTTCCTTATAATATCTTGTAAGCTCATTTTTGGTATCCTCCTTGGTGGGGACTCCGTAGTAAGCGGGATAATCAAAGTAAAGTCCTCTGTTATCAGAGGCATCGTTGTAGTCGCTTTCCCTGAAGGTGACTCCGTTTGTGTCAAGATAGTAATACTTTTTACGTTCTATCTTCACTTCCGCCTCTGATATCCAAGGTGTATTGCCCTCTTCATCCGGCTCTCCCACCTCTGTGGGATACTTCACCTTTTCCTTATAAGTTTGATAGAAAAGAGGTCTGCCTTCCTTATCTCTTGTAAATGCGGGGAGGAATTTTTCGTTATATTTTGAAAGAGGGGTGCCGTTAGGTGCAACAAGGTATCTCGTTCCCGCGTCGTCGAAAATTATATAGCCCATATAGAGCTCGATGGCGGGACGGTCCTCTGTAATGCTTTTTATCTCCACCTCTGCAGGACGGCCGTCATCGTAGTAAACAGATACCTGCTTATCATATGTTTTTTTGGTAAATGAAAACTTTTTGGGAAGGGCATAGCTTGTTTCAAGAAGTGCAAATCTGCTGCCTTCTCCGAAGAATGTATCAGTTGTCTTATATCCTTCTGCTGCAAGCTCACTTAAGGTAGGAAGAACTGTTGTGGATGTCATTTTATCAGCGGAAATGGGTCCATCCTCGCCTGTGGGGCGTTTATTCGGCACCTTGCCGCCATCTGTATCGTCGGGAGCATTTGTGCTATCCTCGGTGGGTGATGTTGTTTCGTCAGAGAAACCTTCGTCTGATTCATCCTTACCCATGATAGTATTTATTGCTTCGTAGAATTTAGAGGGGTTATCCTTCCAAGCCTCCGGTCGCTTTATGAAGGATATCTCAAAAAGTCCAAGATAGTAAAGTCCGAAGGTCAAAAAAAGCAATACGCAAACTGCGATGGCAGGTATTCTTACCTTTACATGGAAAAGTATTTTACTGAAAAGATCCTTCACTTGCAACCTCCTTATTTATGATAGTGTGAGCCTTTTATTATTTCTCCTGCTCTGTAAACAGCTTCATAGAGCATGACTCTTGCAAGCTGATGAGGGAATGTGAGCGCCGACATTGACAATTTCAGTGCCGCCGCTTTTTTTACTTTGTCGGAAAGTCCGTGAGATGAGCCTATAACAAAGCATATCTCGGAAACGCCTCCCGTTGCGCGGCTGTCTACAAATTCCGCAAGCTGGGGCGATGAAAGCTGTTTCCCCTCAACGCACATTGCCACAAGGCAGCTCCGGGGCGAAACATTTTCCATTATCATCTGTGCCTCACGGTCAAGGGTTGCCGCTATATCCTTGTCCGACGGGTTTTTAGGGGTAGGCACCTCCTTGAGCTGGACCTCTGTGACCTGAAAGGAGCCTCCCAATCTTTTTTTGTATTCATCGCAGGCATCCCTCCAATGCTTTTCGTTAAGGGAGCCCATAACTATAAATTTTATTTTAAGCATATCAGATATCTGTGACCTCGCTTCTTTTGGCAACTGTTACTGCAGGAGAAAGTCCTCCGGCATAAAGGCATTCTTGCACAGCGGTGAGCGCAAGGTCGGGAGTATTGTTCTCCGCGCTGAGATGTGAGAGGATAAAAGCCTCGCATCCCTTCTCCGCAAGCCCACGGCACAGTGATGCGCATTCCTCATTTGATAGATGACCTCTTCTGCTGAGTATTCTCTGCTTAAGGTAGTAGGGATAGGGGCCGCCCTTCAGCATTGCAATATCGTGATTGGCTTCAAGGACTATTTGGCGACAGCCCGAGAGTCGGTTGAAGGCTTCCATTGTGGCATAGCCCATATCCGTTGCAACGCCTGCTCTATCCCCGTCGTCGCTCATTACCGTATATCCCACGTGTGCCGCACTGTCGTGAGGCAGGGGAAATGAGGAAACTGTTATATCTCCCACTCTTTGCTCAAAAATAAGCCCCGAATGTACTTCTACATTCTCCGCCGCGCTTCTTCCCTTGCACACCTCAGGTGCGGAGGGAGAAGTAACGTGGATAGGTATAGCACGCTTTCTCATCAAAACATCAAGTGCGCTGATATGGTCGCGGTGCTCGTGCGTAACGAATATGGCATCGATGTCGGCAATATCCATTCCCTCGATTTTCAGAGCCTCGCAGACAGCCTTGCAGTTTTTTCCGCAATCCACAAGAATAGCAGTATTATCTGTCCGTAGAAGTGTGCAGTTGCCTGATGAGCCTGAAAAAAGTGTTGCTACTCTAAGCATCAGAATATTACTTCTCCAACAAGGTCATAGTCAAGAGCCTCTGTTATCTTAACAGAAACCATCTCGCCCTCTGTTACCTCGCGATGAGCTGTAAACCACACCTTGCCGTCGATCTCAGCGGCGTCGCGGTATGTTCTTCCAAGATACGCCTCGGAAACGGGGTCGAAGCCCTCGCAGAGTACTGTCTGTGTTGTTCCAACAAACTGCTCGTTATAGTCTCCGCTGACCTCAAGCTGATGGCGCATAAGGATATCGTATCTGTCCTGCTTCACCTGCTCGTCGATCTGATCCTCGAAGTCGTATGCGGGAGTATCCTCTTCTCTTGAGTATGTAAAGGCTCCGAAGCGTTCAAACTTTGCTTCCTTTACAAATTCGCAAAGCTCGCTGAAATCCTCCTCTGTCTCACCTGGGAAGCCCACGATGGCTGTTGTACGGATAACGATACCGGGGCTATTATCGCGAAGTCTCTTTATTGCATCTTTTACGCATGCGCTGTCTCCATGACGGTTCATGGCGCTGAGCATATGATCGCTTATATGCTGGATAGGCAGGTCGATATATTTAACTATCCTGTCGTTATCTCTCATTTCTGCGATAAGCTCGTCCGTTATCTTATCTGGATAGCAATAAAGTATTCTGATCCAAGGAATGCTTGTGGCATTGGTGATAGCACGAAGAAGCTTAGGCAGAGCCAGCTCACCGTAGATATCGCGTCCGTATACTGTTGTATCCTGTGCAATAACAACAAGCTCCTTTATGCCCATTGCATCAAGGTCCTTTGCCTCGGCAACGCAGTCCTCGATGGTGCGTGAGCGCAGACCGCCACGGATGGAGGGGATAGCGCAGTATGTACATCTGTTATCGCAGCCCTCGCTGACCTTAAGGTAAGCAAAGGTCTCTCCTGTGGTGATGATCCTGTCACCGCCCAGTGGGCAGGCATCCTTTGCAGGAATACAGCAGTAATTGCCGTCTCCGAAGAGCACCTCGTCAACGGCATCTGTTATTTTATCAAGAGCGCCCACGCCGAGGATCGCGTCTATTTCAGGCATTTCCTCTGTAAGCTGCTCCTTATATCTCTCGGAAAGGCAGCCGGTAACGATAAGGCCCTTCAGCTTTCCGTTTTCCTTGAGCCACGCAATGTCAAGAATGTTGTCAATAGATTCCTTTTTTGCACTTTCAATAAAGCCGCAGGTGTTGATGATAACAGCATCAGCCTCTGTTTCCTCTGCTGTTATTTCATATCCTGCGCTCATAAGCTTATGAAGCATGACCTCTGTGTCACACTGATTTTTAGGGCAACCAAGGGAAATAAATCCAACCTTCTTGCCCGCTCTCATTTTCTTATTCATAGTTTCAGCCTTTCTTGTGAAACCTTTTTGAGGAAAAGGTTTCTCAAACTCTTCCAAAACCTTTTCAAACAAAGGCTTTGGTTAAATATCAGTTTAGCGCAATAATAAAGAAGTTACCCTATTTAAAGGTTTTGGGGGTGCAGGTGGACTTTTCCTTAAAAAGTCCCTTGCATTATTCCTCTTCATTCATTGCTTTCAGTATATCGCCTGCGTCGAAGCCTTGGCGCATCATAGCGGCGACACGTTTTTCCTTTTCCCGACGGTCAACTGCGGGAGATTTATATTTGGAATTCAGATTACGGCATAGTGCCTCGTAATATTCTTCCTTTGAAATTGAATTGACAGCGCTTTGAACGGCCACCTTTTTATATCCCTTAGCCAGCAGGTCAGCCATAATGCGTTTTTTTCCGCGCATTTTGCTCTCAAGCATAAAGCGTGCCGCGCGCTGAGCGCTTTCTGCCTCACGGATATAGCCCCGCTCTTCCATATAAAGTGCGGCTTTTTCGGCGGTTTCCCGTGAAATACCCTTTTCCGTCAGCTTTCTCTGAAGCCTTGCAGTGCTATGATCTCCGCCTGCAAGAATATCTGCCGCTTTAAAAACTGCGATTCTCAGCAGATGCTCCTCCTCGATCTGTGAATAAAGCACCTCGTCAAAGGACATACCCTTGACGATGCAATGCTGCTTAGCGAAGGATGGGCTTACATAGAAAGTTCGGATTTCCGAGCAGATATCATCGGGAAAAACATCAATACCAACTCCACGTCTGCTCTCAAAAACATTTTTAATGCAGTAGGTGTTCATATGATCCGACCGTCCTTTACGGTTATGAATTTTACTCCATCGCGGTCAAAATGCTCGTCCTCGCAGGAGGTGACTACTATCTGACGCTGGTTTAGGCATCCGAGAATAAACGACCGTCTGCCTGCATCAAGCTCGCTGAGTACATCGTCAAGGAGGAAAACGGGATATTCTCCGCAGATACGCTTTGCCATCTCTCCCTCGGAGAGCTTCATTGAAAGGGCAAGGGAACGCCTCTGTCCCTGGGAGGCATAAAGCCTTGCGTCCTTGGAATTGAGACGTATGGATATATCGTCACGGTGGATGCCGTGAGAATTGATACCGTATTTTATATCCTTTTCGAGGGAGAGTATTATCTGTTCAAAAAGTATTTTTGAGCCTTCTGCCACTATTTCCTCATATGTCATTCCCTCTGAGACAGCGTCACTTTTATACACCAGTGAAGGAGTTTCCCTACCGCTTGTCATCTCAGAAAAAAACTGCGACACAGATTCTGACAGTCCGCTTAAATATTCCCATCTTCTTGCGGCTATCCTTGCACCGGATGCTGCAAGCTGATCGGCATATATCTCCCACATATAGGAGTCTATTCTTTTTCCCGACGCCGCCTCCTTAAGCAGTGCTGTTCTCTGACCCAGTGCTCTATTGTACTGAGCAAGGCTGTCGAGATATGCGGGATAGAGCTGTGAAAGGGCTATATCCATAAAGCTTCGTCTCAGCGACGGTCCGCCGTCCACAAGGGTCAGGTGCGAAGGTGCAAAAAGCACAGCTCTGAAGGAGCCTATCATTTCCTTAAGAGAGGAAAGCCGTGCTCCGTTTCGGGTGATGAGCTTCTTTCCCTGGGAGGGGATGGATGCTGTCAGCGTTGAGGTAAGGCTGCTTTCATCCCTTGAATAATCGATGGAAAGCTGAGCCTCATTTTCACCGAAACGGATAAGCTCCTTATCCTTTGAAGCACGGAAGGAGCGCCCGCGGGCGAAAAAATAAAGTCCCTCAAGCATATTTGATTTTCCCTGAGCGTTTTCTCCGCGAATAACGTTTACCCCCGGAGAAAGCTCAAGCTCTTCATTTTCTATATTTCTGAAATTCTTATATGAGATTCTTTTACAGATCAATTTTTTTCACCGAGGTGTTATTATTCGTCAAGATCCATTTCAAGAAGGTCGATCTCAAGCTCTTCATCGTCTGCAAGCTCGATAGGCTCGTCATCTTCACTCATAGTCATTGCCGCCTTGATCTTTGCTTCGATCTCAGCCGCTAGCTCAGGGTTGGACTCGATAATCGCACGTGCGTTGTCCTTACCCTGACCGAGGCGCTCGCCGTTATAGTAGAACCAGGAACCGCTTTTTTCAATAACTCTTGTTTCGACTCCCATATCTACCATTTCGCTCATTTTGGATATACCCTTACCGAAGAGAATATCAAATTCTGCCACCTTGAAGGGGGGAGCAACCTTATTCTTAACCACCTTACACTTAACTCTGTTACCGTAAGGCTCGCTTCCTGCTTTAAGGACCTCTGTCTTTCTGATATCAAGACGGATGGATGCGTAGAACTTGAGCGCACGTCCACCGGTTGTTGTTTCGGGGTTGCCGTACATAACGCCCACCTTCTCACGAAGCTGGTTAATAAAGATAACGATACAGTTCGTCTTGTTTACAGTACCTGAAAGCTTACGGAGTGCCTGGCTCATAAGACGTGCCTGAAGACCAACGTGGGATGCGCCCATATTGCCTTCGATCTCCTGCTGAGGCACAAGTGCCGCAACAGAGTCGATTACAACGATATCAATAGCACCGGAACGTACGAGAGCCTCACAAACTTCAAGCGCCTGCTCACCGGAATCAGGCTGGGATACAAGAAGCTCGTCGATATTAACTCCAAGATTCTTAGCATACTGAGGGTCAAGAGCATGCTCTGCGTCAATATATGCCGCCTCACCGCCCATTTTCTGTACCTCTGCAACTGCGTGAAGCGCGATAGTCGTCTTACCTGATGACTCGGGACCGTAGATCTCTACGATTCGTCCGCGAGGAAATCCGCCAACGCCAAGCGCAAGGTCAAGTCCTATGGATCCTGTGGAAACAACGGAAACGTTCATCTCGGGACTCTCACCCATCTTGATAACCGTTCCCTTTCCATATGTCTTTTCAATCTGTGAGATCGCAGTGGCAAGTGCTTTTTTCTTATTTTCTGCGCTGTTGTCCTCTGCGGGAGTAACAGCCACCTTTTTCTTTGCTGCCATATGTATCTTAAACCTTTCTGATTATTTGAAAATGAAAATAAATATACATTATAATTATATATCAATCCCCCCTCGTAGTCAAGAATTATTCCTTGGTAATATTAATATGTGAGGGGATTTTAAGGGAATCCCCTATGTTTTTTGCAGGGGACCTTTTGAGGAAAGGTCCCCCACACCCCCCCAAACCTTTTCGAGTAACGCTTATTTGGGTGGTTAGGATATTCTGTAGCTAAATGATATTGTAAGCGAAACAGGTATCTATGTAGCAATTCTGCATTACCTTGCCCGAGGGCAAGGTCTTTGCCTTCCCGATTGCCACCAAGGTCGCGGCGGAAAGAACAAGGGAGTGAAAACACAAGCGAGCTTTTGTTTTCACTCTCTCGTTATTTCCTTATATAAAATGCTTCGCATTTTTTCGGGAAGGCGTTTCTCTTGGGTTTGTTCACCGAAATGGGCATCTTTAGAGCTCAAGGGGGTGAAGATAGAGATAAATATTACTTTACGCTTACTCCCTTCGTCACGCAAAGCGTGACACCTCCCTCGCGGAGGGAGGCTTGGGTTTGACGAATCCACTGTAAGCAGAGACAAAGTAAGTATTCCCGAAAGCGACG
>JAFUMU010000081.1 GCA_017482495.1 Clostridia bacterium
CAGGTGGACGCCACAGCACTTGCAACCTTGTCCCATGCAGGGCAGTAGGTCTCGGAGATGCGGCTGGGATTCATACCGTTTAAGAGAGTTATCTCAACATTCTCATCATTAACAGTCTTTTTGAGGTACTCAAGAGCAGAGTCTATAGTGTCTTCGGGGTTGAGTCGCATATTTGAGACCATAGTTGCTTCAGGAGGAATAACGTTTGAAGCAGAGCTTCCCTTCATCTGAGTGAAAGCTACTGTTGTTCTCATAATAGCATTGAGTTCTCCGCCTGATTTCTTGCAGATCATATCAAGTACGCCTGAGAAACACCACAGATTTGCAAAGATCATTCTGTATAGGAAGGTTGAGTGTCTGCCGAGAGTATCAAACATTTCAGCAACGGGCTTTGTAAGATGAGATTTAAAAGGCTTGTTTTCCAGCTTGCAGCAAGCCTTGGACAGAATTCCCACAGGAGTGTGAGGGGCGGGGGCAGAAGCGTGGCCTCCGTTTGTTCTGACCTTGTATTCAACATCCATAAGTCCCTTTTCCGCAATACCGATAACGCCGCAGGGAACTTTAACTCCGGGAAATACGTTTTCAACAACTGCACCGCCCTCGTCAACAACAAGCGCGGGGGTGATGCCGTTTTCCTCAAACCAGTCAACGATGTTGATAGCTCCCTGACCGTTTGTCTCCTCATTGCCTGAGAAAGCGAAATACATATCGTTTTCGGGGATAAAGCCCTCACTGATGAGTTTGTCGGCGGCGCTTAGAACTCCATTGAAGGTACCTTTTGTGTCAAGTGTACCGCGCCCCCAAATAACACCGTCCTCAATGATGGCCTCAAAGGGAGGCTTGTCCCACATATCCTCGTTGACGGGAACTACATCGTAGTGTGCCATCATAATTGCGGGATCGCCGTGATTTTTTCCTTCCCATTTAAAGAGCAGACCTCGGTCCGGCAGTCGGTTCAGAGTACATTTTTTAAATACGTTGGGATAAAGCTCAGGAAGCATATCAATGAGCTTTTCAAATTCAGCGTCATCCTCAAGAGAAGCATCTCTATAGGAAACAGTCTTGCATTTTACAAGACTGCAAAGACGGTGAACGATAGCGTTACGATCAAGCTCTTCCTCGCCTTCGATGATCTTGGCACCTGCCTTTGGCTTAAATGCTGCTGTTCTAATAAGCAATACCGCTATGAATGCTATAAGAAGTACGAGTATGATAAGTAAGTATTTCATCAGATTATTCCTTTTTTATACATGATTCTTGCAACGATAAGAGTGAAGACAACTCCCACGGGCACCATTATACCGACTGTATCCTTATTAAGTGCAGGAACAAAGATGAACAGCGCCAGCATAAGGATGATCGGAGCAATAGACAGCTTAGCGTTCTTAGATACGAATACAACAGCAAGTCCGCCGAAAAGTGCGGGAAGCATCTGCTCGAATGCAGGTGTAAGTATTTCGCTTTCAAGCACGGGAGTGAGGGGAGCAAGAAGTATAACGCCTACAATTATGATAACAGTTGTAACGATGCTGGAAACTGAGATGGCAATTGTTGAGATTATCTCGCCCTCTTCAGAGCTTGACTTTACGTTTGCACGCTCCATAGCATCAAGAGCACAGGGGAGCTTAAGATTTGAAATATTACCTGTTACAACGGAAAGATACGCACCGCCTGCGCCAAGCATGGGGATGTATGTAAACATTTCAACTATACCAACTGCCCAATACATAGGCATAACTGCAAGAGCGCCGGAAAGAAATGCATTCCAGTTGGGAACAGCCTTGAAAATAATGCAGACAGCAACGGGGAACAGAAGTATCAGCAGACAGATAGCAATACCCCAAATGCGACCGTCGCGGTGAACGCTGTCAAGATATGTTAAATTATTTTTCTTCATTTCAATACCTCCATTATCTGAGCCAGCTATCTATCGGTATAGCTGCAGCCATGCCGCATATGAGGCTGATGGGAAGTGCATAGTCATTCATCCAGCCCATATGCTTGACTTTCATTGCAAGTATGCCGCATATTGCCATAACAAATGCAGATACTGCCATTACACAAACGGGGATAAGTCCTGTGAAATCTCCATTGAAGGCACCTGACACGTCACAGAAAACGTATCCAAGAAAGGCGCTTATCATACCAAGAAACATTGCGTTGGAAAAGATCTCTCCCCATTTTTTGTCTCTCTTTTCAATACTTTTGATACCGCCTTGTATCTTTTTTGTGAGGAAAGGCACAAAGATAAGTCCCACAGCAATACCTACGGTCATTACAGACAGAACTGTTACAAAATCGGAAGCATTTGTTATCTGAGTCGCAGTATTGAGCTTAAGTGCTTCAAGCGCAGAGTTGGCGGCGATCGTCTCATAGGAGAGAGAGCCTATTATAGAAAGACGAAGCCAGGGGACAGCGATACCAAGGCTTTTTGAAAGTGTAGCAACTCCGACAAGAATTGCAACTGCAGGTGCTATTGTGAAGATAGCTGCGGATGAGATAGTTTTAGATATGACTTTCTTGTCCATTTTTAATTCCTTTGCACGCTTTACAGCTCGCACAAGGAAGTATACCGATTGCATAAGCACAACGGCAATGAGTATTCCGACCATAACAAACAGGATCGGATGATTGACGCTGAATTCCATATGATTCTCCTTTTATTGTAATTACAACTATTTTACCATATTTTTTTAATTTTCACAACATTTTTCGGAACAAAAAAATGAGGGAATCGCTTCGTTCAAGAAACGATTCCCTCAATAAGATATAGCTACTTTTGTTAAAGCTCAATTCCGAAAAGTCTCATAGAGTTTTCGATGGTAGCGCGGGCAAGTGTTTCTTCATCCTCTCCTCGTGCCTGTGCCATTGCCGCAAGGGTATACTTCATATATCCCGAGTGATTGATCTTTCCACGGAAGGGTACCGGGGTAAGATAGGGACAATCTGTTTCGATAAGTATACGGTCAAGAGGGACTGCGCGGCAAGCGGCGCGTACATTTTCAGCATTCTTGTAGGAAACGGGGCCTGCGAAAGAGATATACCATCCGCGTCTCACGTAGTCCTTTGCCATCTCAGCACTACCGCTGTAGCAATGCATAACTCCTTTAACGTCAGGATGAGCGCGAAGCATATCAAATATATCTCCGTGAGCCTCTCTGTCGTGGATTATAACGGGGATCTTCTTTTCCTCTGCAATGCAGAGCTGAGCCTCAAATACTTCCTTTTGAAGATCGTGAGGTGTGTCCCAGTGATAATCAAGTCCTATCTCACCGAGAGCAACTACCTTTGGATGAGAGAGAAGGGAAGCAATGTCGTCAATGACAGCGGGAAGCTTCTCTCGGGGAAACATATTTGCATCCTCGGGGTGAAGACCAACAGCGGCGAACCCCTTCGTATATTTTTCAGCGATATCAATAGCTCGGCGGCAGTTGTCGGGCTCTGTGCCAACGCAAATAAAGCCGCAAACGCCTTCGTTCATGGCGGCGCTTATGGCACCCTCCATACCGCCCTCGAATTCCTCGGCGTATCTGTGGTCGTTGTAGTGTGCGTGTGAATCGAACAGCTTCATAGATTCTCCTAATTAAAGAGGGACTTTAAATAAAGCCCCTCTTAAGTAAATTCAGTTTACAGCAGATATTATCTGATTCTTTCTCCAAGGGGAGTTTCGGGATCAAGGAATACAACGCGAATTGTCTCTTCGCCGGAAGCAAGGATCATACCGTTGGACTCGATTCCGCAAAGAGTAGCGGGACGGAGGTTGCAAACGAGAATTATCTTCTTGCCGATAAGAGCCTCGGGCTCGTAGTACTTAGCGATACCGGAAACAACCTGTCTCTTTTCGTAGCCAAGATCGACCTCAAGCTTAAGAAGCTTCTTCGCCTTCTTGATCTTTTCGCATCCGATTATCTGAGCGCTTCTGAGCTCAACGCCCATAAAGTCCTCGATGCCGATAAGAGCACAGCCCTCGGGCTTTTCTGCAGCCTTAGCCGCAGCCTCTGCCGCCTTCTGCTTTGCTTCCATTTCAGCATTGAGCTGCTCAAGAAGCTTAGCCTCGTCGATTCTGGAGAAGAGCATTGCAGCTTCGCCAAGAGCCTTACCTGCCTCAAGAGCGCCGAACGTCTCGATGGAGGCATAGTCGCACTTGTCGGTCGCTATCTGAGCGAAGATAGATTCGCAGGTTGCGGGGATAGCGGGAGTGAGAAGAACTGCAGCAATTCTGATAGTCTCGAGAAGGTTGTAGATAACTGTGCCCAGTCTTGCCTTGTTAGCCTCGTCCTTTGCAAGGACCCAGGGAGTTGTTTCGTCGATATACTTATTAGCACGGCGAAGCATTGTATAAACAGCGTCAAGAGCATCTGCGATGCGGAATGCATCCATATTCTTCTTGAACACCTCTATAGCCTTAGCGATAGCATCCTTAAGCTCGCCGTCTGTGCCCTCGTCGCCTGCACTCTGAGGGATAATGCCGTCAAAGTACTTCTTTGTCATGGCGTGTGTACGGGAAACAAGGTTACCAAGATTGTTGGCAAGGTCGTTGTTGTATCTTGTGATAACAGACTCATATGTGATGGAGCCGTCTGTAGCATAGGGCATCTCGGAGAGAGCATAGTGACGGACGCCGTCAACGCCGAAGTGGCGAGCCATTTCGTCTGCGTAGATAACGTTGCCTCTGGACTTACTCATCTTATCCTGACCGAAGTTGAACCAGGGATGACCGAACACCTTCTTAGGCAGGGGCTCGCCCAGCGCCATAAGGATGATGGGCCAATAGATAGTATGGAAGCGGAGGATGTCCTTACCGATGATGTGAACGTCTGCAGGCCAATACTTCTTGTAGCCCTCAGGCTGTTCTGCGTGGTCGGGGTCAAAGCCAAGCGCTGTGATATAGTTTGAAAGTGCGTCGATCCAAACGTAGATAACGTGACCGTCGTCGAAGCTTACGGGAACGCCCCACTTAAAGGAGGAGCGGGAAACGCAAAGGTCCTGAAGACCGCCCTCGCACTTAAGGAAGTTATTAACCATTTCCTTCTTTCTTGATTCGGGCTCGATGAATTCGGGATTCTCCTCGATATGCTTTATGAGCTTGTCTGCGTACTTGCTCATCTTGAAGAAGTATGCCTCCTCCTTCGCTCTTTCAACAGGTCTGCCGCAGTCGGGGCACTTGCCGTCTGTTGCCTGTGTATCTGTGAAGAAGGATTCGCAGGGGGTGCAATACCAGCCCTCGTAGGAGCTCTTATAGATATCGCCCTTGTCGTAGAGCTTCTTGAAGATGTTCTTAACGGCTGTTTCATGATAGTCGTCTGTTGTGCGAATGAACTTGTCGTAGCTTGTGTTCATAAGATCCCAGACGCCCTTGATCTCTCCTGCAACCCTGTCGACATACTCCTTGGGGGAGATACCTGCCTCTGCTGCTTTATTTTCGATCTTCTGGCCGTGCTCGTCTGTGCCTGTAAGGAAGAATACGTCGTAGCCTCTCTGTCTCTTATATCTTGCGATACAGTCAGTCATAATGACCTCGTAGGTATTGCCGAAGTGAGGCTTCTGTGAAGCATAGGCGATGGCCGTTGTTATATAAAATTTTTCTTTTTCCATGATTTACCTCTCAAGTGGGAACGTTACCTTATATTATATACCAATTCTACTGTATTTTCAATAGATTGTCAAAATTTACTTGATCAGAAGCTTATAGAATGCGCCCTTGGACATTCCTCTGTCCTTTGCGGCTGCTTTGATTGCGTCCATATGAGCCATACCGCCTGCTTCATACATTGCGACGTGTTCTTCGGGGGACTCTGGATATTCGTCTTTCTTTTCCTCTGCAATACCGCCTTCAACTACGAGAACGTATTCTCCGCGTGGATCCTTTTCTTCATAAAGGCTTACTGCTCCCGAAAGAGTAGTGCGTATTATCTCCTCGTTTAATTTGGTCAGCTCACGGCAAAGGGTTATTTTTCGGTCACCCATATATTTAAGCATATCTTCAAGAGTTTGGCGAAGCTTGTGGGGCGCTTCATAGAATATCATTGTGCGCTCCTCGCTCTTAAGCTTTTCAAGAAGGGCCTTTCGCTCGCCCTTGTTGGTGGTGACAAATCCCTCAAATGCAAAGCGTCCTGTTGCAAGGGAAGAAAGCGTAAGTGCGGTCACAGCGGCACAGCAACCGGGAATACAGGTCACGGTTATGTTTTCTTCGGCACAAAGGCGTACTATATCTTCGCCCGGGTCGCTTATTGCAGGCATACCTGCGTCTGTTATAAGAGCGCAGGATTCTCCCTCTTTAAGGCGGGAAACTATATATTCGCCACGCTCTCTTTTATTATGCTCAAAATAGCTTACAAAGGGCTTTTTGATGCCGTATCTTGAAAGGAGAAGGCCGGAATTTCTCGTGTCCTCAGCCGCAACGAAGTCAACTTCAGACAGCACCTTCTTTGCTCTTTCGCTGATGTCGGCAAGGTTGCCTATGGGAGTTGCTACAAGATAGAGCATTCCGCCTATGACCTTATTCTTTTCGTCGCTTACTGCGGGTGTATCAAAATGCTTGATGTTTTCCATTTATTTGTCCTTAAAATAAAAAGTCCAGTGATGTTGTGTCGTAAATGGTGTTCATATCGTCAGTATATTCTCTTGTGCCGTCGCGGTATGTGAACAGGGGACGGGCTATGCGAAGAGAGGGGGCTGCCCCCTTTTTCGCTTCTATGAGCACAAGGCTGGGGTGTGAACGGGAGTCGGGATATACCGTTACAAGACGCTTTGGCTCAAGGGCGTTTTCTTTCATTGCATGAATGAGCTCTGCAAGTCTGTCAGGGCGGTACACTGCGTAGAAAAGACCGCCGTGGCGAAGCACTCTTGATGCCGCATTACAGAAATCGTATATGGTTCCGTTCATCTCTCGTCTGGCGATATTCATCTCGTCGGTCTTATTGGCAAATCCCTCTGTCGCCTTAAGGTAGGGAGGGTTTGAGATCACTGCGTCTATCCAGCCGCCGGTATCGTCGGGGCGAGCATCGCGCACGTCCTTGCAGATGACCTTCATTCTTTCTTCAAAGCCGTTTAAAGCGGCGTTTCTCTCGGAAAGCTCTGCAAAATAGGGCTGCACCTCGAAGCTGTAGAATTTATCAGCCTTGTTTTTTGACAGGCAGAGAAGTGAGGCGACTCCCGTTCCGCTTCCGAGATCTGCTGCACTCTTCACTCTGTATTTCATAAACGACGCAAGGAGGAAGGCATCAGTTCCGAAGGTGAGCCCGTCCTTTTTCTGAATAAGAGACAGGTTTTCGTTGATGGTGTCGAGCCTTTCGTCGGGCATAAGATTTATATTGTTCATTGCTTTCTTACTCTCTAAAACTTATTAAGGCGGAGCCGGAGCTCCGCCTTAAAGGTTATTATTTGATTACTCAGCCTTGGGAGCTTCAACAGGGCAAACGGATGCGCAAGCACCGCAGTCCAGACACTCGTCAGCGTTGATCTCAAACTTGCCATCGCCTTCTGTGATAGCGCCAACAGGGCACTCACCGGCGCAAGCGCCGCAAGCGATGCATTCATCGGAAATTACATATGCCATTGTAAAATACCTCCGTTTATTTTGTCATATGATTATAGCACATAAAATCAGCTTTGAAAAGGGCTTTTTTGAAAAAAGTCAAAAAATAAGTGAAATAATTATGCTCAGTCCTCGTTTGACGTATCTGAGCTCTGAACTCTGTCGTTATTCTTTGCTTTTTTCTGGAGAACCGTAAGCTGGTCGCGGTGGAAGCTCTTGATGATCTCGCCGCCTCGGTCGGGGATAACTACCTTGCAGATGCCTGTAAGGGGAGCGATCTCTCGAACGTAGCCGATTCCGTCGGGAGTTTTTACCTTGCTGTCAACGGGAGGAGTTCTCTTAAGCTCTTCCTCGTAAACGTCGTTCTCATATCTGAGACAGCACATAAGTCTGCCGCAGGTGCCTGAAATCTTGGCTGAGTTAAGGCTGAGATTCTGCTCCTTTGCCATTTTGATCGATACCTGCACGAAGTCTGAAAGAAATGTTGCACAGCAAAAGGGTCTGCCGCACACGCCGATTCCGCCCATCATCTTTGCCTCGTCTCTGATACCGATCTGGCGGAGCTCTATTCTTGTATGGAACACTGAGGCAAGATCCTTAACAAGCTCTCTGAAGTCAACTCTGCCCTCGGCGGAGAAGTAGAAGAGAAGCTTACTGTTGTCAAATGTATATTCAGCTTCGATAAGCTTCATGTCCAGCTTATGCTTTGCGATCATTTTAACGCATACGTCAAATGCGCTTTTTTCAAGCTGTTTATTTGTTTCATATCTTTGGATATCTTCCTCGGTTGCGATCCTTTCTACGCTTCTCAGCGGAGGGACTATCTCAGAATAGGGCACGATCTTATTTTCTGCTGCTACAAACCCGAATTCGATTCCGCGAGAGGTCCTTACTATGACCTTGTCATCAAGTTGAAATTTCATGCCTTCAGGTGAGAAAAAGTATGTTTTGCCTGCTGCCTTGAATTTAACGCCGACAACCTCCGCTTCCTCGGGAAGCTGTTCTTCTGTTATAACATTTTCGTTTTCATTTATGTTTTGGTTTTCCATTTTATATCCTTTCGGTGCCACTGGGCTTAAATACTTATTTGGTTGCATTGGCGGCAAGAGTGCAAAGCACTACCAAGGGGGAAGCGTTGCGCTTAGTGATATCCTCCTCAGCCGCTCTCAGGAGCTCATATGTGCGGTATAGTCTTGGTAATGCCAGTCTCTCCGCTGTTTGCTTGCATTTGTCTGTATCGATGCTGACAATAGTCTCGTCTGCTCCGCTTTTGACGGCAATATAATCTCTTAAAAATGCCATGGCGTAATAAAAGACCGTTTCATATTCGGGTCTTTTAAGATCTACCGAGCGGCAGTACATGATAGCCTCGGCAGCAGATGCAAAAAGCAAGGTATCAGTCAGCTTTTCGCCGATACTGCGAAGCTTCATGCTTCCGCTATCCTCGGAGGCTGTACAAAACTCAACTGCGCGTCCGAGACATCCTGAGGATGCGGAGGCGGCTGTTTTCATTTTTTCTGTACCAACATCGGGTATCTTTCCCATGTCGACCATAGAGGTAAGTGCGGACAGTATGGAATGTACTGACAGAAGCTCCGTTTTCAAAACAAGTGCTCTGCTTCTGACTGTTTCAAGAAGAGCGCCGCTATCGCTGGTTAGAAGAATAAATACTGCGTGGGACGGGGGTTCCTCAAGAGTGAGCAGAAGGGCATTTTGCGCTGCAGTTGTCATTTTGTGGGCGTCCTCAATAATATATATCTTATGGTCGCCGTCCTCCGGAAGATAGCTGACTGCTGACAGCATTTTTCTGATAGTCTCTACCTGAAGGGTTGCCGCGCTTCCTCGGTTTACGTATTCTATGCAGGTGGAGAAGCCTGCGGCGGCTTTCTTGCAGGAGGGGCATACTCCGCAGGGACAGGGCGCAGAGCTCTTTCCTTTGTTTTCGCAAAGTATAGCCATGGCTATCTGCTTGGCGGCGGTATGCTTTCCGCTTCCGTCAGGTCCGTCGATTATATATGCGTGTGAGATATGCGAGCGAAGAATATCTTTGCCGCATAGGTTTTTTATTGCTTCGTTTGCAATAAGCGCAGGAAATATTTTTTTGTCATTCATAGGCTACACCTATAGTCTAAATAATTACAAAGAATATTATATCAAAAAAACAACAGATTGTCAAACAAAACATATGGGGGAATATGAGCTTTATGTTTCCTGATATTAAAAAGAGATGTGTGGGAAGGATATTAACAGTGAGAGGAGGAAAAATGCTTGAAACGATTTACTTGCGTTGTGGTTTTAATTGGATTGTCGGTAATGGGAATTGTTGGTGCTTGTGAAATTTATTCAATTGTAAAAAATATATCACGTAATGCAAATGCATTTTATGCAGTTGAAGAAGTGGATTATGCAGGTGTAAAATATAATGAAAAACAATTAAATGATGCCAAAAGTGCCGCGAAACGCATTTTAGACAGCAGCATAAAAATGCAGATAGCGGATGTTTCCTCTAATGGGAATGTAATGGTGTGTTATACAAAAAATATTTATATGGAGCTTGACAGTAATAGCTTGTGTCCTGTTTTTATGTTTTATGAGTGTGAGGCAGGAAAGAAAAAATATAAAGATGAGCAGTTAATGGCTATAGCAACAACATTTGCGCTGAGAAATCTGCCCAGAGGTGTAAAGGGTCAGGGGTCATATTTCGAAAAGATATCTGACGAAAAAGGTATTGTAAGCTATCGAGCTGTATTTGGCGACAAGCGTTCTGTGGTTTCGCTGAGAGCAGATACGGGCAGTGTTGTTTTTTATGACGGGCATGAGCTTTTTGATGTGTGATCTTTAAAAGAATATTAATAATATGTATATTTAGTATAAGTGTTCTTGAAAAAGTGCTTGCGATGTGATATAATGTAAGAGTATGCTTAAACACATATGCAAAAGGAAGGTCACAAATATGAAGATCGGTATAATCGGATTCGGAAGCATGGGAAAGACCCACGCATATTCTATAGAAAATCTTAAATATTTCTACTCGCCCCTTGGTTTTAAAGCCGAGATAGCAGGTATCTGCACAAGAAGCCTTGAGCGCTCCGAAGCATATTGCTCTCAGTATGGCGTTGGCAGAGCCTACCGTGATGAGGACGAAATGATAGCCGATCCCGATATCCATGTGATCGATATCTGCACTCCCAACACCTGCCACTATGAAACTCTTAAGAAGGCTATAGCGGCAGGTAAACATATTTATTGCGAGAAGCCTCTTTGCACTACAAGGGCAGAGGCAGAGGAGATAGCGAGATTGGCACGTGAAAAGGGAGTTATCTGTGCAGTAGTGTTCAATACAAGATTCCTGCTTCCCGTCATGCGTGCTAAGGAGCTTGTGGACGACGGGCGCATCGGAGATGTTATCTCCTTCAGGGGAGCATTTCTTCATTCAAGCTCTGCGGACCCCAAAAAGCCTGCAGGCTGGAAACAGAATAAGGATATCTGCGGAGGCGGTGTTCTTTTTGACCTTGGCTCACATATAATCGACTTGATATATTTTTTGGGCGGAGAATTTGAAAGTGTTTCAGGTATGAGTCAGATAGCCTACAAAACAAGAGCAGGCATGGATGGCAAGCAGTGGGAAACCAACGCTGATGAAGCATTTTATATGACAGCAAGGCTGAAGAACGGTGCTTGCGGTACTATATCTGTAGGTAAGATAATGCACGGAACTAACGACGATCACTCCTTTGAGATATTCGGTACTAAGGGAAGTATAAAGTTCGACCTTATGGAGCCGAATTTCCTTTGGTTCTACGATGCAGAGAAGCCAGAAGCTGAAAGAGGCTATACCAAGGTTGAGTGCTGCGGAAGATATCCTGCTCCCGGTGGAGTATTCCCCGGTGTTAAGGCTCCCATAGGCTGGCTCCGAGGCCACGTTGGAAGCATGTATAATTTCCTTTCCGCTGTAAACGAGGGAAGACAGCCCTCACCCTCATTTGACGATGCTGCTCACATACAGGCTGTTATGGAGGCGGCATACAGAAGCGACGAAACAGGCTGCAGAGAGATGATATGATGTTCGACGGACTAACAATAATAGGAGTTTGCGGGAGAAGCGGCTCAGGCAAGGGATATGTCAGTCGTTTGTTTTCGCTTTTCGGTATTCCCTCGGTTGATACTGATGCAGTGTACAGAGACATAATCAGCGGAGGAGCAGTTACAGAATGCGTAGGAGAGCTTGTATCAGCTTTCGGTTCGTCAATTATTGACGAAGAAGGGAAGCTCATTCGCAGACGTCTTGCAAATATAGTATTTGCAGAGGGAGCGGAAAATAAGCTTAAGATGCTCAATGAGATAACTCATAAATATATCCTTGCCGAAACGCTCAGAATATGCTCGGAATATAAAAAGCAAGGAAAGCGTGCGGTGATAATTGATGCACCTGTGCTTTTTGAGAGCGGCTTTGATTACTATTGCGATGTAAAGCTGTGTGTTACTGCAGAGGACGATATACTTCTTGATAGGATATGCCAAAGAGACAGTATACCTGAATTTGAAGCAAGGCGCAGGCTCGAAAATCAGATGAGCTCAGAGCGTCTCAGAGAGCTTTGTGACTATGAGATAGTAAATGACGGCAGTGCAGATATTATTGCTCAGATAAAAGAATTTATAGAGAAATATCAGCTTGACAAATAAAGAGAAGCTTTAAGGGAGACTGTTATGAATTATAAAAAAGCTCTGTGGCGAAGTATGGTAATTATAGTTATACTGATACTATCTGTGCTTTGCGGACTTTTGTTTCAGTTTTTATATGACAAATATGAGAGAAGCGCCTATCCAAGAGAGTTTTCCGACTATGTTGAGGAATACTCTTATGAGTATTCCGTGCCACCTCATATAGTGTACGCAGTGATAAAAACTGAAAGCGATTTCAAGTCCGGAGCTGTGTCGGATGCAGGGGCTGTGGGGCTTATGCAGATGATGCCTGATACCTTCACATGGCTTACTACCAAAACGAAGGATAACCACGATAAGGGGATGCTCTACGATCCCGAGACAAATATTGAATACGGAACATACTATCTTTCCTACCTCTACCGTAAATACGGCTCATGGGAGACGGTCTATGCGGCATATAACGCAGGAGAGGGAAATGTGGATAAATGGCTGGGAGATAAGCTTTCTGAGTCAGGAGCAAAAAAGCTGGACGATATTCCCTTTGAGGAGACAGCAAATTACGTTAAAAAAGTAAATAAAGCAGCCGAGATATATGAAAGGCTGTATTATACAGAATCAACAGGAGAATGATCATGAGTGAAAAGACTAAAGGTGAAATGCTCAGAGATGAGCTTTTCTATAAAAAGCAGAGCTTGTTTGATGTGAGAAGCATTGCAGAGCTTGATGAGGCGAGAGAATATGCTAAGGGATACGCTCAGTATCTTGATAATTCAAAAACAGAGAGGGAAGCTGTTAAAACAACAGCAGCACTTCTTAAGGACAGAGGATATACCGAATATAAAATGGGTGATAAGGTAGTATGCGGAGGCAAATACTATCTTAATAACAGAGGCAAGAGCATCTTTGCCTTCAGAATGGGAAGCGAGATGCTTTCCGAGGGTATACGTATATGTGCGGCGCATATCGACAGTCCCCGACTTGATCTTAAGCAGAATCCCCTCTTTGAGGATAATGGCTTCGGATATCTTAAAACCCATTACTACGGCGGCATAAGAAAATATCAGTGGCCCACCATACAGCTTGCACTTCACGGTGTTGTAACCAAGCGTGGAGGAGAAACAGTTGAGATAACTATCGGCGAGGATGCGGGCGACCCCGTTTTCGTTATAACAGATCTTCTTCCTCACCTGAGCCGTGAGCAGGATGCCAAAACTCTGAACCGAGCCTTCACAGGCGAGGGGCTTAATCTTCTCATCGGTTCAACTCCCTATTATGAGGAGGACGGTACTGTTACCAAGGTCGACGAAAAGGTAAAGCTTAACCTTATGGCAATGCTTAACGAAAAATACGGTATAGTTGAAAGCGACTTTATGTGCGCAGAGCTTTGCGCAGTTCCTAAGGGAAGGGCAGTCGACATCGGTCTTGACAGATGGCTTATGGGCGCATACGGTCACGATGATAAGGTGTGTGCATATCCTGCTCTCACAGCACTTCTTGATACTGATAACAGTGTACATACAGTAATGTGCGTTCTTGCAGATAAGGAAGAAACCGGAAGCGACGGTACAACAGGTATGCAGTGCAGCCTTCTTTCCGATCTCATAGATGAACTGTGTATCTCTATGAACGTGGACTCAAGAGTGTGCAGAGCAAATTCTATGTGCCTGTCAGCCGACGTCAATGCAGGCTTCGACCCTCTTTATCCCGATGTTTTTGAAAAGAGAAACTGTGCTATAGTCAACTGCGGTGTTGTAATGAGCAAATATACAGGCAGTGGCGGTAAGTATTCCACAAATGACGCTTCAGCAGAGTTTGTAGGTAAAATAAGAGATATGTTCGGAGAAGAAGTTCTGTGGCAGACAGCAGAGCTTGGACGAATCGATGCAGGCGGAGGCGGAACAGTTGCCAAATACGTTGCCAACTGTAATATAGATACGGTGGACTTGGGAGTTCCCGTTCTTTCAATGCACGCACCCTTTGAAGTCATCTCCAAAGGAGACCTTTATGAAACACATAAGGCGTTTCGTGCATTTTGTAAATAATCCTGATTGGAGAATTTAATGTTAAACAAGCTAAGAGAAGTTAAAGCTAATTTTGAATCAATAGAAGCGCGTTTGGCTCTTCCGGAAACTGCTTCCGACAATGAGCTTTATAAAAAGCTGATGAGGGAGTACAAGCATCTTGCACCTATAGTTGAAAAATACGGAGAATATGAAAAAACTCTCAGCGACGTTGAGGGCGCAAGAGAGATCATGGAGGAGGAATCTGACGCCGAAATGAGAGAAATGGCGGCAGAGGAATACTATAGCGGACGTGATCAATTGCAGAGAATAGAAGAGGAGCTAAAGGTATTGCTTTTGCCTCGCGATCCCAATGACGATAAGAACGTTGTTGTTGAGATCAGAGCTGGTGCGGGCGGTGACGAGGCAGCACTTTTCGCAGGAGTGCTCTATAGAATGTATTCCATGTATGCAGAGAGCAAAAGATGGAAAACAGAGCTTATCTCCGCAAACGAAACAGGCTTGGGAGGATTCAGAGAAATATCCTTTATGATAGACGGAGAGGGAGCATTTTCCCGTCTTAAATACGAATCGGGCGTTCACAGAGTTCAGAGAGTTCCCGAAACAGAGTCCTCCGGTAGAATCCATACGTCAACTGCCACTGTTGCCGTTCTTCCCGAGGCAGAGGACGTTGAGGTGCAGATAAATCAGAGCGACCTTGAGATCGAGACCTGTAAGAGTAGCGGCGCAGGCGGTCAGCATATCAATAAGACCGAGTCGGCTATCAGGATCATCCATAAGCCGACAGGTATCGTTGTGGAATGTCAGGACGAGAGAAGCCAGCTTAAGAATAAGGATAAGGCAATGAAGCTGCTTCGCGCAAAGCTCTTTGATATGAAGCAGAGAGAGCAGGCGGACAAAATAGCAAGTGAGCGTCGTTCACAGGTGGGAACAGGCGACCGAAGCGAGCGTATAAGAACATACAATTTCAGAGAAAACAGAGTATCAGACCATAGAATAGGACTTACTGTGTATACCCTTGATGCTTTTGTAAACGGAGATATTGACGGTATAATAGACGCACTTGCCACAGCGGATACAGCAGAAAAGCTGAAGGGTGAGGCATCACAGCAGTAAAAGGTGGAGCAATTGAAAACAGAACTTGTTAAGCCCGGGGCGTATGCCTATGAAAGGGCGGGAAAAATATTGAGAGAGGGCGGTCTTGTTGCTTTTCCCACAGAGACGGTCTACGGTCTCGGAGGTAACGCCCTTGACCCTCAGGCGGCACGGAAAATATATGCGGCAAAAGGCAGACCCGGTGACAACCCTCTTATAGTCCATATAGCAGACCCTTCCGAGGCGGAGGCTATCGCTTATACAAATGATACCTATTATAAGCTTGCAAAGGCTTTTATGCCCGGCCCCCTTACTGTGGTTCTTCCCAAAAAGGATATAGTGCCCGACTCGGTTACGGGAGGTATCAAAACTGTTGCGGTACGTTGTCCGGGACACCCCGTTGCTCTTGAGCTTATTAGAGCGGCAGGAGTGCCTATTGCGGCGCCGTCAGCCAATCTTTCAGGCTCCCCCTCACCCACAACGGCAGAGCACGTTATGAGCGACCTTGAGGGGCGTATAGATATGATCATTGATGGCGGTCAGAGTGAGATAGGCGTTGAGAGTACTGTCATATCTCTTACGGGAGATGTATGCACAGTGCTTCGCCCCGGAGAGATCATCCCCCGTGAGCTTTACAGCATCGTTGGCGATGTAGTTGTGGCACAGGCGGTAAAGGTACCCTCTGCAGCAGGCGATAAGCCTGAGTCTCCCGGAATGAAATATAAGCATTATGCTCCCTCAAAGCCTCTTGTGCTTCTTTCAGGCTCAAGAGAGGAAGCGGTGGCATACGTCAATAACGAAACTAAAAAAACAGCAGTTCTTGCATACAGCGAGGATGCTGATAAATTTGAGAATGCATACGTTATCGACATCGGTGCGGCTGATGATGCGCACAGCCAGATGCATAATCTGTTCAAGGCGCTTCGTGATGTTGAAGCGGCAGATGCCGAGATAATATATGCCAATCTCCCCCCCGAAACAGACGATTTCCTTGCAGTATATAACAGAATGATACGCGCATGCGGCGGCATTGTAGTCCGTCTCGGCACATAATAAAGAGGTAGTAAATGGCAAGAAAGAAAAAGGAAATTAAAGTAGAGCTTCCTGAAGCTCCCGCGGTGAATCAGCCTATAACGGAAACTATAGAAACAAACTATATGCCCTATGTTATGACCGTTATAATCTCAAGGGCCATCCCCGAGATCGACGGCTTCAAGCCCGCTCACAGAAAGCTGCTTTATACTATGTATAAAATGGGTCTGCTCAGCGGCCCCAGAACAAAGAGCGCAAACATAGTGGGACAGACCATGAGACTTAACCCTCACGGCGATGCTTCCATATACGAAACCATGGTACGTCTTACAAGAGGTAACGAGAGTCTGCTACATCCCTTTATCGATTCCAAGGGCTCATTTGGTAAGCAGTACAGCAGAGATATGGCATTTGCCGCTTCAAGATATACTGAGGCAAAGCTTGACCCTATTTGTGCAGAAATATTTGACGGTATTGATAAAAATGCAGTAGACCTTGTGCCAAACTATGATAATACTACCACAGAACCAAGACTGCTTCCCACAACATTTCCCAATGTTTTGGTTACTCCCAATATGGGTATCGCAGTAGGTATGGCGTCTCAGATATGCTCATTTAACCTGGGTGAGGTGTGCGACGGTACAATAGCACTACTTAAAAACCCCAAGATAACTACCGACCGTATGATGGAGCTTATCAAGGCTCCCGATTTTGCAGGCGGTGCGCTTCTGATCTACGATAAGGAGCAGATGCGAAGCATATATGAAACGGGAAGGGGAAGTGTACGCCTTCGTTCACGCTACAGCTACGATAAGGCAAATAACTGTATCGATATTCTGCAGATACCTTATTCCACTTCAATTGAGGTCATTATCAAAAAGATAGTAGATCTTATTAAGGAGGGCAAGCTCAAGGAGGTCACCGATATACGAGACGAGATAGGTCTGGAGGGCTTCCGCCTTACTATCGACCTTCGTCGCGGAGTGGACCCTGATGCCCTTATGGCAAAGCTTTATAAGCTTACCACACTTCAAGACGACTTCTCCTGCAACTTCAACGTGCTTATTGACTCCACCCCGCGTCAGTTGGGTGTGATCGATATACTGAAGGAGTGGATACGCTTCAGAATGAATTGCCTGACACGAGAGCTTACATTTGACCTTGGCAAGAAAAAGGACAAGCTCCACCTGCTCAAGGCTCTCAGTAAGATACTTCTTGATATTGATAAGGCAATCAAGATAATCCGCGAAACGGAAAAGGAAGCTGACGTTATCCCCAACCTGATGGAGGGATTTGATATAGATAAGGTACAGGCAGAATATGTGGCTGAGATCAAGCTGCGCCACCTTAACCACGAATATCTTATCAACCGTGTCAAGGAGATAGAAAGCCTCAGAAATGAGATAAAAGAGATCGAAGATATACTTTCCGACGATATCAAGCTAAAGGCGCTTATTGCTTCTCAGCTTAAGGAGATCAAGAAAAAGTATGCAAAGCCAAGGAAAACCCAGCTTATTTTTGCAGACGATATAGTTGAGTCACCCAAAACAGAGGAGGTCGAAAACTATAATTGCCGTATAGTCCTTACCCGTGACGGATATTTCAAAAAGGTTACTCATCAGTCACTAAGAGGTAACGACGAGCATAAACTGAAGGATGGAGACGAGATCATATGCTCAGAGGATGCTCAGAATGTTGACGATATTTTTGTCGTAACTGACAGATGCCATATCTACAGGGCAAAGCTTTCCTCCTTTGACGCTGTTAAGGCATCGCTTATGGGTGATTATCTTCCCGCAAAGCTGGACTTTGAGGACGGAGAAAAGCCCTTGCTCATCAAGGCTGTAAACGATAGCTTCAAGGCGGAGCATCATATAATCTACGTTTTCGAAAACGGCAAGGGCGTGAGAATACCTCTTTGTGCATACGAAACAAAGTCTAACCGCAAAAAACTCACAAGCGCTTACAGCGATGCTTCTCCAATAGTTGCCGCAATATATGAAAGCGAAGTATGTGATGTGCTCATCGGAAGCGATGCAGGACGCGGTATACTTATCAAATCGTCTCTTATTCCCGAGAAGACAACAAGAACCGCAGGAGGCGTGACCCTCTTTACTCTTAAGAAAAATCAAAAGGTAGTTCTTGCAGTCAGCGGAGAGAGAATGGCGAAATATGAGGGAGCTGCAAAATGCAGAAAAATAAAGATACCTGCAACAGGTAATCCTCTTACGATACCTGACGTTGAAGAAATGCAGTTGGGATTCAATTAATGAAAGGAAAGGGAAGTTGAAATGAATAACAGATCAGCTAAGATAATAGTGCGTGTTATAGCTATAGTTTTGGTGGCGCTTATGGTGCTTAGCGGTGTTCCCGCAGTTATTCCCGTGCTGTTTGGCTGATAGAAAATCTCCCAAAGGGAGCTTGATCTTCAGTGAATTTCAAAAAAACGAAAGCCGCTTGCTATGTGGGATATATAACTCATTCAGTTTCGGTCAACCTTGCACCGCTTTTGTTTGCTTGTCTTAAGCGCACATATGACCTGTCGCTGGGATACCTTGCGGCCTTCACTCTTGTTACATTTGTAGTTCAGATAATAATGGATATTTCAGCCGCCGCTTTCATGGAAAAGGTCAGCTTCAGAGCGCTTGCTGTTATAAGTCAATTGCTGTCAGGCATGGGACTTATGCTGCTTGGAGTGCTTCCTCTTGTGATGAGACCTGAAGTAGGTCTTTTGATAGCGGCGGTCATTTATTCTTCAGGCGGAGGATTGTCTGAGGTGCTTCTGTCTCCTCTTGTTGAAGCTTTGCCGCATGAAACGGGAAGCTCATCTCTTTCTATACTTCATTCCTTTTATTCTTGGGGACACGTGGCAGTTATACTTATAACCACCGGTGTACTTGGTATTTTAGGCGACGCTCTTTGGTTTCTCGTGCCGATCCTTTGGTCTTTGATCCCATTTTGGTGTGCAAGAAGGTTTGCAACAGTGCCTATGCCTGAAATGACTTGTCACGAGGAAGGACTTGGTATGGGTCAGCTTTTTAAATGCAAAGCGTTTGCCCTTCTTCTCCTTATGATGTTTTGCTCAGGCTCGGCAGAGCAGATAATGGCACAGTGGTCGTCTTATTATGCAGAGGTGGGACTTGGCGTTCCTAAGGTTACCGGAGACCTTGTGGGTCCCTGCATTTTTGCATTAATGATGGCTTTGGGAAGAACACTGTACGGCAACTCGGGCGGAAAGCTCAGAATAAAAACTACACTTACGTTGTCTGCTATAGTAACCTTTATTTGCTTTGTGGCTGCTGTGTTTGTAAGGTTACCCTTGGGCTCTCTTATTTCTCTCGGACTTTCGGGAATGGGCATAAGCCTTATGTGGCCCGGGATCCTCTCACTTGCAAGAGAGCAGTATCGGGGCGGTGGCGCATCTATGTTTGCTGTTCTTGCGTTCGGCGGAGATGTGGGGTGCTCTGTTGGCCCGTTTCTCACAGGCATAGTGTCTGAGCGAATGGAAAATACTGATACGGCACTGCGGTGCGGTATTCTTACAGGGGCTATATTCCCGATGATAATGCTTGTTGGTGTAGTAATGATCAGTATCGCGGCAAAACGCAAAAAACAAGCCCAATGACAGAGCGACAAAATAAGGAGGACTTTTTCCAAAGTCCTCCTTGTTTTGTATTCAATTAACCTTTTATAAGCTTAACTGCTCCTCTGACAATAAGCAGTATACCTGTGACCGTAAATACAAATGCTACTGCTCCCCCTTGGTTAAAGAACAGACACACGCCTGCCGCAAGTCCTATGAGAGGCACGATATAGCAAGCCGGCGAGCTGTTACATCTGTAGTTTTCAACAAGCTCCGTTATAGCAGATATTATAATAACGGCGGCTATGATATAAAGCGCTATGCTGACGAAAAACCAGCCGAATATCATAATTCCGCCTGCAACGGCAGCTTCAATAATGCCCTTTGTGAGTTTGCTGCCAACAAGGTCTATTATAGCCATAATTAGCACTGCAACTCCGAGAAGAGTCGTTATAAGGCTGATGACCTCACCTTTTTTTACTATAAACAGAATACCTGTTACGATGGATATTACTGCGTTGATCATACTGCTGTTTGATCTCATAAAACACCTCGATCTATATTTATAACATGTTTATTTGACAATGTACGGAATTATTACGAAAGGGGAAAAACATACGCGTCCCATTTTTTACTGTAGGATGAATATTTCTCAACCATAGCAGGTGTCATATTGATAATAAGCATGGATGTTCTGTACTCAGGGTCAAACGAATCTTCACATATAAGTATATCACTTGATAGGATATTTACCTCCGATAGCTTTTTGCACCATTTAAATGCGTCACTTCCTATTTCTGTAACGGAAGCAGGAATGGTGATCTCTTCAAGTGCATCACAGCCCACAAAGCAACCGTCCGATATGGTTTTTAAGGTGGAAGGCAAACTGACCTTGGTAAGCTTTTCGCATGCGTAGAAGGTGCTGTATTTGAGGACAGTTATGCCCTTGGGAATTTTTATCTCCTTGAGAAGTGTATTTTCAAAGGCGTTTTCCTCGATGTACTCAAGATATTCGGGAAGCGAAATATGTTCAATGCTACTGTTCTGGAAAGCATATTTTCCTATGTATCTGACCGTATCGGGGAGATGAAGACGCTTGATGCCTTTCCACGACTCGTCATGGTGATCCCCGTCAAATTCTATGGCAACAACTATTCTTCCGTCGATAGTTTCGGGAATATAAAATTCAGAGCCTTCACCGCTTATTATGCCTGTAACAGCAATTTCAGTTCGGCTAATGAGGGTATATTCCCACTCTGCATTGCTGTATGTAGGCTCAGTTTCGAGAGGTTCGGTTTCGAGAGGTTCAGTTTCCGTTGGTTCTGTCTCAGACGGCTCGGTCTCCTCAGGCGCTGTTTCTTTTTCTGTTTCCTCTTCTGTTGTCAATTCTTCCGTTGCCCCGTCTGTAGTTTCATCAGCAGTAGTATCCTCTTCAGATGAGAGCTCTTCTGTAACCGGTTCAGTCTCCACTTCGGAGCTGCCTGTAGTTTCCTCGTCAGGGAAGATGGGAGGCTCGTATATGTTTACGGTAGATTCAGGCTCAGTATCATTGCCTTTTCCTCCCGAGCAACCTCCAATAAGGAAAAAGCATATTATTACAAGCACTGCAAGTGCGCAGGCGGATGCAGTTATTATAACAGCCTTATTAATTTTAACGGGTGGCGGTGTAACGACGGTCTTTTCCTCGAAGCTTTGCATACAGTACAGACAGAACGCGGCTTCTTCCTGCACCTTACCTCCGCAAAAGGGACATATTTTCATAAATACCTCTGTTATCCAAGTGTTTCCATCTCATAGTCAAAGAGAATAAAGTTGATATCAGCTACACTGAGCTTTTTACATATTCCGAAAATTATAATGCAGTCGAAAGGATCCTTTGCATATAGAGGTGCATACCCTGTACATTTAAGCAGGCTCTGTATCTCGTCAAGGGGAAGAGCCATACCTATGGCAAGGCTGAGCAGCTTTTTGCGTTCAGGGACTCTGATGCCTGAGAATATTTGATATGCATATACCTCTGACAGCTCTGAGCGTCTGATAGCCTCTGATTTTTTGATGCCGTGTTTTTCTACAAGACGCCCGAGGTAAAGGCTGAGCGCTTCCTTTTTCAGAAGCTCTTCCTCGTTTTCACGGTAAAAGCAGGTAAATTCATTACAGCTCTTCAATTCCTCAAGAAGGTCGGCAGTGTCCTTTTTCATTATAATTTGTCCTTTCTTCCGCATTTGTGTTATAAGTCTATCACAAATAATGCTTTTGGTCAACGACAATTTCAGAAAACAATTCGAAATAAAAAAGCGCCGAATGTGGCACCCTCCGTAAGGAAGGTGCCACATTCGGTGCTTTACTATGCTCTCAGCATAGGACAAGACATGAAAAAAGCATTACAATAATATCAAATAAGGTCGATGCTGTCTGCAAGTGCCTTGACTGCAGCAACGAAGGTCTTTACATGTGCCTCGCTTTTACCTTCAAGCTCAGTGCTTATTGTCCTGAAAACGTTGTCAACCTCTGTTTCGCTGTCAAGAAGCAGCCAGTCAATGCTCACATTCAGCTCAGTGGATATTCTGAACACTGTATCAAGGGAGGGGATGCGCGTACCTCTTTCAATATGACCTATGTGGGCTGTTGATAGTGCGCACACCTCACCCAGCTTTTCCTGAGTCATGCCTTTTTTGTTACGTGCCTGTCTGATCCTTTTTCCAAGGGAAATGTAGTTTATTTCTGACATATTAATACCTATTATAAATTGATTATATACAATTTTAATTCATTTTATAAATTAAATAAACGCACCGTAAGACAAAAAACTTGACTAAAAGCATTAATGATGGTACAATAGTAAAAAATACCGACATTTATCGGCAGAAATAGGAGGAACATATGAAAAAGAAGACAGCGTGGATAAGTGTGTTGCTTGTCACGGCTATTATTTGCGGAATGCTCTCAGGATGCACACCTGCATCAAAAAATATGAAATTTGAGAGCGAAGCTGCCATGAAGAAGTATATGAAGGGCACCTTTGAAGGTGAGAGCATGATCTGTATGATAGATGGCAATACGGTACAGATTGTCAGATTTGAAGAGCTCTTTCCCGAAGGAGAGGATATGGACAAGCTTATAAAGGATACCTTGAAGCTATACAGCGTAGAGTTTCTTGACCTGCCCGGATATATAAACAAACTTGGATTTGAGCCTGAAGAGAAAAAAGTAAAATACGACTATGAAAAGGGAATAGTATCCTTTGACGGCGATGACTATGATATAAACGAAGAGGGCAGCTTGGTTATCGGTGACGATGTGCTTGTATGGAGATATGAGGAGCTTACATATTCTACGGAGGATTTTGTAAGCTATTTTGAGAGCTATAAGCAGAAGCTGGGAGAAAGGATACCTGTGCTTGCAGCAGAGGAGCCCTTCGGCGAGGTTTATCCTCAGTTTTTGGACTATAAAAACGATCTTGCGTATGTACTTAATAATGTAGTACCCAAGGTAGCTTTAAAATCTTTTTCAGGATACAATATCCTCTCTGATAAGGAAATCATCCTTACCTACACTGAAAAGAAATACGATGTAGGTGATGGATACTGTATTAAGATGTATTTACACGATGTAGAATTAGGAGAAATTGCATGCATAAAGCAGCATGGCTCAAGCACGATATCTACTATTGCAGCTTCAACAACATCAAAATATAAGAATTTCTTTAGCAGTGAATATTATACGTATGAATGCGCTATCCCCATGCAGGATTATGATATGGCTATCTCTGCAGCAGCAGCTTATGTTGTGGTTGCATATCAGTACGGTAAGAGCGCTGAGGAGATAACATGGGAGGATATTAATAATTTCATGAGTGCACATTATTCCTATAATTTGAGTAACGGCACAGTGAAAGGGAATTTCAGAAGCTCCTTTAAATATGAAGGCAATTGCTATATCGGATTAGAATTGGACATTGTAAAGGACAGCACTACTTCCTTCGGAGTTAATATTGGCGTGAAGGAATGAGCATAGGTCAGGAAAAATATGAAAAAGTATATAAAGATAATATTGTGCATAGCAGCTTTGATAACAACCTGTTGTATGCTGGGAAGATGTGCTCTTTTGTGGCTGCTTGTTGACGTGCCTGATCGGGATGGTGACCGATATGATGAAGATTAAGAAGATGAGGATGATGAAGATGA
>JAFUMU010000082.1 GCA_017482495.1 Clostridia bacterium
ATCACAAGAAGTGTTAAGCTGTCAGAGGCACCCAGCTTCGGCGAGCCCATTTATTATCATGACAAATATTCCAAGGGCTCTCTGGCATATATGAACGTTGCAAAAGAGCTTATTGAACGAGTTTATTAAAGGAGAATAAAATGGCTAAAAAAGCAGGTCTCGGACGCGGTCTCGATTTTATATTCGATGACAACTCCATTGAAAGCGAAAATGCAGGCGGAGTTACAACTCTTCGCATTTCTGATGTTGAGCCCAAGTCTGATCAGCCCAGAAAGAATTTTGATAACGAAGCTCTGTCCCAGCTTGCGGACTCCATTGCGGCAAACGGTGTGCTTCAGCCTATCCTTGTTCGTGAGGCAGAGGGCGGGTTTTATCAGATAATCGCAGGCGAGCGCCGTTGGAGAGCATCCAAGCTGGCAGGACTAACAGATATCCCCGCCATTATTATGGAGGCAGACGAGCTCAGAACAGCGCAGATAGCGCTTATTGAAAACATACAGCGTGAAAATCTTAACGCATATGAAGAGGCTAAAGCCTACAGAGCGCTTATTGACCGATTTGACCTGACTCAGGAAGAGGTTGCAGGCAGATTGGGCAAATCAAGAAGCTCTATTACCAACTCCCTTCGTCTGCTTGAGCTTCCCGAAGAGATATCCGATCTTCTTCAGAGCGACAGGCTCAGCGCAGGTCACTGCAAGGCGCTTTTAGGTCTCCGCGACCGCTCAAGGCTGAGAGCGCTGGCAGAGAAGATCGTTAACAACAATATGTCTGTTCGCGAGGCTGAGGCGGCTGTGCGTCAGGCAAACAAGGTAAAAAGTGAAGAACCCGAGGTATCTCCTGTTTCCGTCAACTACGTTGCGGAGCTTGAGAAGAAGGTAACTGCTCTTACAGGCAGATACTGCAAGATATCCACCAAGGGCGCAAGAAAGACTATCTCCATCGAATACGGCGGAGAGGGCGACCTTGAAGCAGTTCTTTCCGTGCTTTGCGGCAAGGACGTTACAGCAGAATAAAGTAAACAATTCAATTTTATAATAAATTTCAGGAGAAATACGAAAATGTTAGATATCAAGATTATCAGAGAAAATACAGAGGACGTTATCGCCCGCCTTGCAGCTAAGGGCAAGGAAGCCAGAAGTGAGGTTGAAAGAATCGTTGAGCTGGACGGTCTCCGCCGCCAGATGATCTCCGAGAACGAGGCGAAGAAGGCAGAGCAGAACAAGGTTAACAAGGACATTCCCCGTCTTAAGAAGGAGGGCGCTGATGTTGCTCCCGTATTTGCAAGAATGAAGGAGCTCGCAGGCGAGATCAAGGCAAATGATGCCCGTCTTGCAGAGATCGAGGCGGAGTATAACGAGCTTATGCTTGGACTTCCCAACCTTCCCGATACAGACCTCAAGCCCGGCGGCAAGGAAAATAACGAGCCTATCCGCTACTTCGGCGAGCCCCACCATTTCGACTTCGAGCCTAAGAACCACGTTGATATCTGTACAGATCTCGGACTTATCGACTATAAGAGAGGTACAAAGCTCTCCGGTAACGGTTTCTGGATCTACCGCGGCATGGGCGCACGTCTTGAATGGGCGCTTCTCAACTACTTTATCGATACTCATCTTGCAGACGGCTACGAGCTTGTTCTCGTTCCCCATATGCTTGGCTACGAGTGCGGACAGACAGCAGGTCAGTTCCCCAAGTTCAAAGACGAGGTTTATTGGCTTGAGAGAGAAAAGGAAGACGAGCGCCGTCTCTTTATGCTTCCCACAGCTGAAACAGCTCTTGTTTCTCTCCACCGTGACGAGATCCTTACAGAGGCAGACCTGCCCCGTAAGTACATCTCCTACACACCCTGCTTCCGCCGTGAGGCAGGCTCCTACCGTGCAGACGAGAGAGGTATGGTAAGAGGTCACCAGTTCAATAAGGTTGAAATGGTTCAGTATACTAAGCCCGAGGATTCCGATGCGGCATTTGAGGAGCTTGTAGGTAAGGCAGAGGCACTTGTTAAGGGTCTCGGCTTCCACTTCAGAACAGTTAAGCTTGCGGCTGCAGACTGCTCTGCATCTATGGCAAGAACATACGACGTTGAGATCCATATCCCTTCTATGGATGGCTACAAAGAGGTTTCCTCTGTTTCCAATGCAAGAGATTACCAGGCTCGCCGCGGCTCCATCCGCTTTAAGAGAGACGGTTCAAATAAGACAGAGTTCGTCCATACTCTTAACGGAAGCGGTCTCGCAACAAGCCGTATCCTTCCTGCTATCGTTGAGCAGAATCAGAACGCTGACGGCAGCGTAAACGTTCCCGACGTTCTCAGAAAGTATCTGGGCGTTGACGTACTTCGCCGCGACTGATGATGAAGATATTTCTTTCAAGCTACTATGAGAACTTCTCCTTTGACAATCCGCTGATGACCATGACCGCCGTTGTGTGGGGGCTTTATTTCGGATTTGTCATTGCAGGATTTCTGTCGTACTATAATAAAAACTATCTCGGAGCAGTAATTCGCGCTCTTGTAAAAATGGGCGCGAATTCTCAGGATAAGGCAGTCACCTTCGGAGAGCTGGGGCTCAAGCCCGGATGGCTTCGTGTACGTGCCATAACAGGGGACAATCCTCTTTCCAAATATGTTAAGATTGCCAACGGTGAGCAGGCGGAGCTTCCCGATAAAAAGGAAGCGGCTGTAATAAGCGGTATCCGTAAAATGTTCGGACGTGCGAGAAAAAAGAAGTATGATGCATATAAGCTGAAGGTATACATTCCCGAAGAGAAGAGAATACAGGCTGAGATACGCTACAGTGCTAAGGGTACATCACTTCCGGTGATCCTTGTGGGTGCGCTTCTTGCTTTTATTGTTGCTGTTATTGTAGTAAATTGTATCCCCTATCTTTATGACCTTATTGACTCCGTTATCACAATGTATAAGAATCTCAGATAATGAGAGTGAGCAAAACCGTGAAAGGACGTGCTAAAAAATGAGTGAAATAACTGTCCCGAAGAAAAAAAGAAGGCTGAAAAGCGGCTTTACGGGAAGAACCAATATAATAATCGTAATTTTCTGCATAGTCCTTGCTGTGGCTCTTACTGTAGGCGTGATCTATCTTATGGGCTACAGATATACAAGATATAATTTTGCTGAGGGCTATTCCGTAACCTTTGTAGGTAAGGTGAACGGAGAAAATCAGCCTGTAAGCGGCAGGATAACCTTTAACAGCGGAGAAAAATCCGGACTTTCTGCTTCTGTTGACAGTGCAACTGGTAAGATCGTGTATTCCAACGGAGATGTTTACGAGGGTCAGACTAAGGACCTGCTCCGCCACGGAAACGGTAAGCTGACCTTTGCTGACGGGCGCATATATGAGGGTGAATTCGTTGCTGACGAAGCAAGCGGTGCAGGTAAGATGACTTACGCTAATGGAGACACCTATGAGGGAAGCTTTCTCAAGGGTGCAAAAAACGGCGAGGGTAAATATACCTGGGCAGACGGCTCCACCTACGAGGGCTCATATGTAAATGACAGAAAAAACGGTAAGGGCGTTATGTCTTGGGCAGACGGCTCTACCTTTGACGGCACTTATGTGGAGGATAAAAAGCACGGAGAGGGCACTTATATTTATGCCAACGGTGATAAATATGAGGGAGGCTTCGAAAACGACGTAAGAGCAGGTAAGGGTACCTATCTGTGGGCAGGCGGCGAGAAATATACCGGTGAATTCAAGAGCAATACAATGTGGGGCGTAGGCACATATCAGTGGCCTGACGGAAGAATTCTTAAGGACGGATATTTTGAGGACGGCGTCATCGTTCGCACAGACGAGGATATCAGCGTTCCTGTTGAATAAATCAGATCAAAGGACTATTTATGAAGATAAAGGTTGAACTTAACCGCGAAGAAGTGGCAAGATCGCTCCATAAGGCAAAGGGAAAGTTGCCGGCGTCTGTCCGTGATTTTGCAGACGAGATATCAGGCGATATTGACGCAATATGTCAGAGAGACCCTGCAGTTAAGAGCAGAGCCGAGGCGGCGCTTCTCTATTCGGGACTTCATGCGATACTTCTCTATCGTGTTTCCAATAAATTTTATAAAAAAGAAAAATATACCACCGCAAGATTTATCTCTCAGGCGGCGCGCTTTCTGACAGGTATCGAGATCCACCCCGGCGCAACTATCGGAGAAGGACTTTTTATCGACCACGGCAGCGGAGTCGTTATCGGAGAGACAACCATCATCGGTGATAACTGTACTCTCTATCAGGGAGTTACTCTCGGAGGTACAGGTAAGGACACAGGTAAGCGTCACCCAACGCTCGGCGATAATGTTATGGTAGGCGCAGGTGCTAAGGTCCTTGGTAACTTTAAGGTGGGGGATGGCGCAAAGATCGCCGCAGGTGCGGTAGTTCTCGGACCTGTTCCCGAAAATGCAACAGCAGTAGGCATTCCCGCGCACGTAGTAAGGGTAGGCGGTGAAAAGCCAAAAACAGAGGTGGACCTTGACCAGGTCCATATTCCCGACCCCGTTTCTCAGGATATCTGCCTTATCCAGCATAAGATAAAGGCTCTTGAGGAGAAGCTCCGTCGGATGGAAGAAAACAGATAAAGAGGTTATTATGTTTTGCAGATTTTGCGGTGCACCGCTTGTGGCTCCGGAGCAGATGTATTGCCTGAAATGCGGCAGACAGCTTTGTGAGGCGCCTAAGCCTGCCAAGAAGAAATCAGGAATCGGTGCATTTTTTCTTTCACTCCTTAAGGGAGTATGTTATTTTGCCGTTTTCTATGGTGTTATGTCCGTAGTGCAGGTAGTGTATATGGTAGCCCTCATGTTCTTTTTCCCTAATATGGGAATGAGCCAGTCAGGATATATGGGCTTCAGCGAAGAATATTGGCATGTATTTTCCAAATATTTCTGTTGGATGAGCGTGGGAACATATGCGCTTATATTCCTTGTGTATTTGGTTATATTTGCATGCAGAAGGAAGAAACTGTGGCGTGAGACGGATATCAAATGTGTTCAGTTTGCCTCGCTTCCCTCAGCATTTGCCTTCGGAATAGCACTTCAGATCGTTACGACCTTTGTTATAGCGTTTCTCAGCGCCCTTAATCCTGCTATTGCCGAAAATGCCACAGCAACGGATGAGATGTACAATATTATGTTCAAGGATAGCTCTGTGTTGTCACAATTTGTCATGACAGCAGTTGCAACTCCCATAATAGAGGAGCTTGTGTTCAGAGGACTTATTTATACGAGAATGAGAAAAGCAATGCCGAAAGCAGCCGCTATGATATTTTCATCCCTTGCCTTCGGTGCAGCACATTCCTTCGGCGTTCAGCTTGTTTATGCGGCGCTTTTGGGCGTGGTGCTTGTATTGCTTTATGAAAAATATAACAGCCTGTGGGTGCCTATTCTTCTTCATGCAGGCTTTAATGCTACAAACTATCTGTACGAATTCATTGATATGGAATCCGGACTTATGCAGCTTACAGTGTTTAACGTAGCGCTGGGATTTGCATTGGTGTTTGTTGCGTATTTCTTTATTTCAAAACCAATTTACAAAGAGGATAAAAATGATGAAGCTGTATAATTCACTCAGTCATGAAAAAGAGGAGTTTGTCCCCCATGAGCCCGGCAAGGTGTCTATGTACACCTGCGGACCTACGGTCTATCATTTTGCTCATATAGGAAATCTCCGTTCATATATTATGGAAGACGTGCTTGAAAAGTATCTCAGATTCGACGGATACGACGTTAAGCGCGTTATGAACATCACAGACGTCGGTCATCTTACAAGCGATGCCGACGAGGGTGAGGACAAGATGCTCAAGGGAGCAAAGAGAGAGAACAAGACAGTTCTTGAGATCGCAAAGTTCTATACAGACGCTTTCTTCGAGGACTGCCGCAAGCTCAATATCAAGCGCCCCGACGTTGTAGAGCCTGCAACAAAGTGCATCGGCGAATTTATCAAGGTTATCAAGGGCCTTCTTGAGAAGGGCTATGCTTACGAGGCAGGCGGAAATATCTATTTCGACACCTCCAAGATGGACAACTACTATGCCTTCCACAATTTTGAGGAGGAGGATCTTCAGGACGGTGTTCGCGAGGGCGTTGAGAAGGACGAAAACAAGAAGAACAAGGCAGACTTCGTTCTTTGGTTCACAAAGAGTAAGTTTGACGATCAGGAGCTTAAGTGGAACAGCCCCTGGGGCGTTGGCTATCCCGGCTGGCACATTGAGTGCTCCTGCATCTCCATGAAGCATCTGTGTGAGTATCTCGATATCCACTGCGGCGGTATCGACAACGCTTTCCCCCATCACACAAACGAGATCGCACAGAGCGAGGCTTACGTTGGCCACAAGTGGTGCAACTACTGGTTCCACGTTCTGCATCTTAACACAAACAGCGGCAAGATGAGCAAGTCCAAGGGTGAGTTCCTCACAGTTTCTCTCCTTGAGTCCAAGGGCTATGATCCTATCGTATACCGCTTCTTCTGCCTGCAGTCTCACTACAGAAAGAGTCTTGTATTCTCCTATGAGAATCTTGACAATGCCAAGATCGCATACGACAAGCTTATTGCAAGAATCGCTCAGCTTACACCCGGCGAATCCGACGATGCCAAGGTCGATGCTCTCCTTGCAGGCTTCAGAGAGGCTATGGACAACGATATGAACACGTCCCTTGCCGTTACTGCTATCTACGACATCCTTAAGAGCGATGCGGCTGATGCCGACAAGCTTGCTGCTCTTGACAAGCTGGACTACGTTATGGGTCTCAACCTTCTTTCCGCTGCGGCTAAGGTGAGAGAGGCAAATGCTATGTCCAATATCGATCCCGAGCTTCTTGCCAAGATCGAGGCTCTTATTGCTGAGCGTCTTGATGCTAAGAAGAACAAGGACTATGCAAGAGCAGACGAGATCAGAGGCGAGCTCGCTGCTATGGGTGTTGCTATCAAGGACACCAAGGACGGCACGGAGTTTAAGCTGGTATAATGGAGCAGAAAAGATTCACCAAGAACGACAACAGCTTTATTTGCGGACACTGCGGCAAGGAAGTGCTCCCTCTCGGTTATACATCGAGAAATCACTGCCCCTTCTGCTTATGGTCCCGCCATCTGGATGAAAATCCCGGCGACCGCGCAAGTGAATGCATGGCGCTTATGGAGCCTGTTTCTGCCGTTCCCGATGCTAAAAAGGGCTATATCATTATCCACAAGTGCACCAAGTGCGGCGCTATCCGCCGCAACAAGGCTGCTCACGAGGCTAAGGTCCAGCCCGATAATCTCAGCAAGATAATCAAGCTGACTGCTAAGACGATATGAGCGTTTTATATGTGGGGGGACTTTTAAGGAAAGTCCCCCCACGCCCCCCAAACCTTTTCAAATAACGCATATATAGGCGGTTAGAATATTCTGCAGCTAAACGGGATTCGGAGCGGTTGGGATCGGTCAGCATTCCCGCCCCAATGCTGTGCATTGGGGATAAAGAAAAGCAAAAGGATATAAATAAAGGAAACGAGCTTCCTTTATTTATATCCTTTTCTTTTCTGCGCGACCTGCGGTCGCATACGGGAATGCGCGAAGCTTAGCTGCACCAAATTCATTCACCCTATTCAAAGTTCTCTGGAGGGGGTTCGGGGGAAGCCTCTCTGCGAAAGAGAGGGTCCCCCGAAAAAAACGAAGTTCTCTGCGAAAGAGAGTTCCCCCGAATATAAATCCGAAGAAATTTACGAAAAGCCCTTGACTTTACTGATAAAAACGTGATATACTGCGTATAGTAAGAATAATTAAGCAAAAAGGAGTGAGTTTCAGAAAGAACTCACTCTTTGTTTTTGAAAAAACGAGAGAGGTAATAATGGAAAAGCAGAAGAAAAACATTGCCGGTACTGTGCGTGATCTTCTTGAGCCCATAGCAGAGGAGCTTGGCTTCATGCTTTGGGACGTTGAGTACGTGAAGGAGGGCGCTGAAATGGTGCTCCGAATCACCATCGACAAGGAAGAAGGAATCGATATCGACGACTGTGTTAAGATGCACGAGACCATCGACCCTGTTCTTGACGAGGCAGACCCCATAGAGGTTGCCTACAGACTTGAGGTTTCATCCCCCGGAGTTGAAAGGACCATCAGCCGACCCGAGCATTTTGAGATTTGCATGGGAGAGAAGGTTGAGGCGAAGCTTTATGCACCGCTCAACGGTCAGAAGAAGCTGACAGGAATACTTTGTGCAGCAGATGAAAAGACATTTACCCTTGATGTTGAAGGTGAAGAGATAGCTCTTGAGAAGTCTGCTTGTGCGAAGCTTTCAACAGTTTTTGATTGGTAATATAATAACTACAAAGAAAGGTAACATAGAAAATGAATCAGGAATTTTTCAACGCTCTTGATCTCCTTGAGAAAACAAAGGGCATTCCGAAGGAATATATGATCGAAAAGGTTGAGGCAGCTCTTATCAGCGCCTTCAAGAAGGAATACGGTACAGCTAATGTACGTGTTGTTATCAACCCCGAGAAGAAGGACGTTAAGGTATACGAGTGCAGAGAAGTTGTTGAGACCGTTGAAGACCCCGCAACTCAGATCTCCCTTGAGGATGCTAAGGCTATCAGCCGCAGATATGTTTTAGGCGCAATGGTTGAGAAGGAAGTTAAGACAAAGACTTTCGGCCGTCTCAGCGCACAGACAGCAAAGCAGGTCATCATTCAGGGTATCCGCGAGGCTGAGCGTCAGGGTATGATTCGTGAATATGAGAAGAAGAAGGAAGAGGTCATCACAGCTATCGTTACTAAGGCTGCAGATGCATCCGGCGATATCGTTATCAATACAGGCACAAGTGAAGCAGTTCTTCCCTATGATGAGCAGATCCCCGGTGAGACATTTGCAGTGGATGACAGAATCAAGGTTTTTGTAACAGAGGTAAGACGCGAAAGCCAGGCAGGCCCCATCGTTACACTTTCCAGAACACATCCCAATCTTGTTAAGCGTCTTTTCGAGATGGAGATCCCCGAGATCCAGGACGGAACAGTAATCATTCACAACATTTCCCGCGAGGCAGGCAGCCGTTCCAAAATCGCTGTTTATTCCAGAGATGAAAACGTTGAGGCTATCGGTGCTTGTATCGGTGAAAGAGGACGCAGAATTGCAGAGATCGTAGAAGAGCTCAGAGGCGAGAAGATCGATATTATCGAGTATTCCGAGGATCCCTGTGCATTCATTGCATCCGCGCTTTCACCTGCAGAGGTTATAAATGTTGAGCTTGTAGGCGAGAGAAGTGCCTCTGTAACAGTTCCCTCCGATCAGCTTTCACTTGCTATCGGTAAGGAAGGTCAGAACGCAAGGCTTGCCGCAAGACTTACAGGATTTAAGATAGACATTAAGGGAAACTGACGTGAATACAAAGGCGAAAAAGGTCCCCCTCCGCAAATGTACGGGATGTGGGGAGTCATTTCCTAAGCGTGACCTTATCCGCGTTGTCAGAAGTCCCGAGGGAGAGGTATCTCTCGACTTTACAGGAAAGAAAAGCGGACGCGGCGCATATGTTTGTAAAAATGCACAGTGCTTTAAAAAGGCGAGAAAGGCTAACAGATTCAGGACCAATCTTGAATGTGATATCCCCGAGGAGGTGCTCGCAGCCCTTGAGGAGGAGATCACAGCATGGGAGGCTGAGGACAAATGAACACTCAGCTCAGTAAATATATCGGACTTTCAGCGGCGTCAAAAAGTGCAGTTTGTGGAAGCGAGCTTGCCATCGGTGCCGTGAGAAAGAATCCTGCGAAGGTCTTCGTTATGCTTCTTGCTTCCGATGCTTCGGTGAGAACAGAGAAGCAGGTCACTGACAAATGTGCATATTATAAGGTTAAGCTAATAAAGCTCAATATGACTATGTCGGAGCTTTCCGACGCACTGGGCAAAAGCTCATTGACATCCGCATGTGCCATTACAAACCGTGGCATAGCGGAAAAGATCATCGAATTAACATCATAGATATACCGATAGGAAAGGATCACGCATCCACTGTTGCGTGAAAAGGTACGAACAATATGGCACAAGCCCCCATGTCTCGTATTAATCAGCTTGCAAAAGACCTTGACATGAAGAGCAAGGATATTATTACACTTCTTGAGGAGAACCAGATTTCCGGCAAGAAAACATCTACAGTGCTTGAGGCAGATGAATTCAACCTTTTCCTCGATGCACTTACAAAGGGAAAGCAGATCACCGATATTGACGGATATGTTCACGGCAAGACCAGCATTCCCTCTCAGAAAAAGATAAAGGCTGCAGCAGAAAATGCTGAAAAAGCTGCGGCTGAAAAGGCAGCAAAGGCAGAAGCTGAAGCGAGAGCTAAGGCTGAGGCAGAAGCTAAAGCGAAAGCAGAAGCAGAGGCTAAAGCTAAGGCTGAAGCTGAAGCAAAGGCAAAAGCAGAGGCAGAGGCGAAGGCTAAGGCTGAAGCTGAAAAGGCGGCGAAGGCTGCCGAGAAGCCTGCAATTACAACTGCGAATCTTGATGCTGAAAAGGATGCCGCTCTTATGAGAATGGCAGCAGCAGCTAAGGCAAGAGCAGAGGCTGAAGCAAGAGCTAAGGAAGAGAAGGCTAAGGCAAAGGCTGAGGGCAAAGAGCCTCAGAAGTCCGGTAAGCCTCAGCAGGGCCAGGGTGCAAAGCAGCCCAGAGACGGTCAGCAGCCCAGAGGTGAAGCTAAGGGTGATAACAGAGGCGAGCGCAAGGGAGATCGTCCCGAGCGCTTTGATAACGGTAGCAGAGCTGACAGAGACAACCGTCAGAGTCAGTCAAGACAGGACAACCGTCCTCAGACACGTCCCAACCAGGACAACAGAGGCGCAAGAGACGACAGAAGACCCGCAGGCGGAGCTAACAAGCCTATGGCAGCTCAGGGCGCAAGACCCTCTGATACTTCCAAGCCTCATAACGACCGTAGTTTCACACCTGATGCCTCCACAATGGGCAAGCAGAAGAACAAGGCAGCAGCTCCCGTAAGCGAGCGTAAGCGCACAGGTACAACAAGAGTAGTTGACACAAGAGCAAGCTCTGTTGCCCTTTCCAAATATGACGAGAGACTCGAAACATTCGCTCCCGACTTCCACCGTGATAACACTTCCAACAAGCAGAAGCTCAAGAAGCAGAACACAAGAGATATGCGTTCCTCCAAGAGCCGCAATAAGGAAAGTGCCGCAATGGAACGTCTGCGCAAGGAGCAGATGGCAAAGAAGCAGACTCTCAAGATCACAGTTCCCGACGAGATCTCCGTTGGCGAGCTTGCTTCCAGACTTAAGGTTACTGCCGCTGAGGTAGTTAAGCGCCTTATGATGATGGGTACACTTGCAACAGTTAACCAGGTTATCGACTTTGATACAGCATATCTTATTGCCGATGAGCTTGGCGCAGAGGTTACACGTGAGGTAGTTGTAACTATCGAGGAAAAGCTCTTTAACGAGGAAGAGGACAGAGACGAAAACCAGGTTGAGAGAGCACCTGTTGTCTGCGTAATGGGTCACGTTGACCACGGTAAGACATCCTTGCTTGATGCTATCCGTCATACAAACGTAACAAGCGGCGAGGCAGGCGGTATCACACAGCATATCGGTGCCTACAGAGTTAATATTAACGGTAAGGATATCACCTTCCTTGACACTCCCGGACACGAAGCGTTTACAGCAATGAGAGCAAGAGGTGCTCAGGCTACTGACATCGCTATCCTCGTTGTTGCCGCTGACGACGGTATCATGCCCCAGACAGTTGAGGCTATCAACCATGCAAAGGCTGCAGGCGTTGAGATCATCGTTGCCATCAACAAGATGGATAAGCCTACAGCTAACCCCGATGCAGTTAAGACAGAGCTTACAAGCTATGACCTTGTTCCCGAGGAGTGGGGCGGTGACGTTATGTGCATCCCCGTTTCCGCTATGACAAGAATGGGTATCGAGGATCTGCTTGAAAGTGTTCTTCTTATTGCAGAGGTCAAGGAATACAAGGCTAACCCCGACAGACGTGCAAAGGGTATCGTTATCGAGGCGAAGCTGGATAAGGGTCGCGGTCCCGTTGCAACCGTTCTCGTTCAGAACGGTACTCTCCGTAACGGTGATATCGTTATCGCAGGCACTTCCGTTGGTCGTGTGCGTGCAATGACAGACCATACAGGTAAGCTCCTTCGTGAGGCCGGTCCCTCTGTTCCCGTTGAGATCATCGGTCTTTCCGAGGTTCCTCAGTCCGGTGACGAATTCAACGGTGTTGAAGATGAAAGAATGGCAAGAGAGCTTGCAGATCAGCGTAGAGCTAAGGCTAAGGAGGAAGTGTTCAAGGCTAATGCTAAGGTCAACCTTGATGACCTCTTCGCTCAGATCAAGGAAGGTGTTCAGGATCTTAACATCATCGTTAAGGCTGACGTTGGCGGTAGTGCCGAGGCTGTTAAGCAGTCCCTTGAAAAGATCTCAAACGACGAGGTTCGCGTTCGCGTTATCCACTCTGCTGCCGGCGGTATCACAGAGAGCGACGTTATGCTTGCTGATGCTTCCAATGCTATCATCGTTGGCTTTAACGTTCGTCCCGACCGCGGTGCTATTGATTCCGCTGAGCACAAGGGCGTTGACATCCGTACCTACCGTATCATCTATGACTGTATCGAAGAGATCACAGCCGCTATGAAGGGTATGCTTGCTCCCGAATATGTTGAAAAGCTTCTCGGTCAGGCTGAGGTTCGTCAGACTATCAGAGTGCCTAACGTTGGTGTTATCGCTGGCTCTTACGTTCAGAACGGTACTATCACAAGAAGTGCCAACATCCGTGTCGTTCGCGATGGCGTTGTAGTATTTGAGGATAAGATCTCATCTCTCCGCCGTTTCAAGGACGATGTTAAGGAAGTTCAGAGTGGCTACGAGTGCGGTATCGGTCTCGAAAAGTTTAACGACCTTAAGGAAGGTGACGTTCTCGAAGCCTTCATTATGGAAGAGGTTGCAAGATAATTTCAATTATATATTATTTTGTGGGGGACTTTTAAGGAAAGTCCCCCACGCCCCCAAACCTTTTAAACTAACGCTTATTTTGGTGGTTAGGATATTCTGTAGCTAAATGATATTGTAAGCGAAATAGGTATCCACGTAGCAATTCTGCATTATCTTGCCCTCGGGAAAGGTGAAGGCCTTCCCGATTGCGACCAAGGTCGCATCGGAAAGAACAAGGGAATGAAAACACAAGCGAGCTTTTGTTTTCATTCCCTCATTCTTTCCTTAGACAAAATGCTTCGCATTTTTTCGGGAAGGCGTTTCTCTTGGGTTTATTCACCGAAATGGGCATCTTTAGAGCTCAAGGGGATGAAGATAAAGATAATTATTACTTTACGCATACTCCCTTCGTCACGTAAAGCGTGATATCTCCCTCACGGAGGGAGGCTTGGGTTTGACGAACCCACTGTAGATAGAGATAAACTAAACATTCCCGAAAGCGACGTATGTCGCGGGGGAAAGGGAAAGGAGATCAAAAAGGAAGCTTGTTTCCTTTTTGATCTCCTTTTTCTTTACCTTGACCCAAATGCCGCGCATTTGGGCGGGAATGCGCGAACCTTCAGCGCATCAAATAACCGCCACCTTTATTTTAGGTTCTCTGAGGGGGGCAAAGGGGGAACTCTCTGCGAAAGAGAGTTCCCCCTTAAATAAACCTATCATTTGTCATTAAGTCTCCACTTGGAATAGAGGACGCTTGTCCACCATTCGCCGGGCCATTTCTGGTAATAGACAGTCATAAGAGAGCCGTCGGACAATTCTACTGTACAGGGATATCCCATATCGCAGAAGTCATCCAGCTTGTTATTTATCATATAATCTTCTGTCCATGTTTCGCCGTTGTCGTAGCTGACAATAGCGCGTTCAGCTCGCTTGCCGTTGACTCTGCATCCGTAGGAGCAGATAACGGCGCCGCTTGAGTGTACCATAAGGTGAGGAGGAAGACCTTCAACTCCTGTAGGAACAGGATCGGACCAGGTCTTACCCTTATCGTCGGAGAAGGTTGTGTAGATGGTTTCAGCGCATTCCGTACTGTTACCGATCAAGCCGTGAACGCGGATAGCACCAAGGAGACGGCCGTTTGGCAGCTCGATAACGTGGGGCTCGTGCATATTTTCGTTTGTGATGTCAGCGGAGGGCTGAACTGTACCTGTATGCTCCCAGGTGTAGCCACCGTCGTGGCTGGAGTAAACAAGAATAGGATTGGGCGCAAGGTAGTCGGGATCCATCTGCTTGCCCATGTAAACAAGAGTACCGTCAGCGCAGAGGGAGGGGCCGTGAGGCGCAGTTACAGGAACTCTGATGGGATCTGTCCAAGTAACACCGTAGTCCTCGGAAACCTTAACGAAAGCCGCATTGCACGCCTTGTAAACGTCGGGGGGGAGCTTCTTCCAAGCCTCGGAGAAGCCTCCTGCAATAGCCTTGTCAACCGGATCGAACCAGTCGTAGGTCTGGATCTGATCCATATAGTCGTCAGGCGCCTCTGTAAACCAGCTGATAAGCATTTTGCCGTCGCCCATATAAACGATACCCATGTCTCTGTCGTCGGCATAGGAGTCGTTTACAACGATGGGAGGAGTCCAGGTCTTGCCCTCGTTGAAGCTTACGTACATACAGTTCTTGCCTGTAGGGTCAACGTGAGACATACGCATAGAGGATGCAACAGCGTAGAGAACTCCGCGGTCGTCGCGGCAAACGCTGGGCCAGCCGTTGTACTTGAAGCAGGTGTTTTTCAGATTGTTTACACGACCGTGCTCTGCTTCGGGAGTTAAGTATTTCATATTACCGTTTCCTTTCGGTTATTATAAGGTTCTGAGAAAATTAGCCAGACGTTCTGCTATCTTGCGGTGACCGGCATCATTGGGATGAAGACCGTCAGGCATATATTTTTCGCGCATAACAGGTATCTCCGGCTGTATACCGCTGTTTTTGTAGAGGTCAAGCACGGGGAGAGAATAATATTCGGCTACCGTGCGGATAATATCAGCGTAAACAGAGAGGGTATCAAGATCATAGGTGCGGAAGTCTCCGTGCGGATCATTTTCGTTATGGCGGTGAAGGGGAGTCAGTACCACTATAATGGCATCGGGATATCTTTCTATAAGATTTCTCATGACCTCGTGGCAGGCACCCCAGAAGGTGTCACGTGTTCTGTCGGTGGGAAGCCCTCTTGGAGCGGTGCCGTGGCCGAAATCGTTAGATCCTCCGAACAGGACTATAAGATCAGCGTCGGGGTCCATTTCAAGACTGCGAGCACACATGTTTTTATCGTCGTTATTATTTGCCCAAGTATTTGCCAGCTCTCTTGCAAGGCGAGTACCGCCGATACCGTAGTTGCGTGCTTCAGCGAGACCGTATTCGTTTTTCAACACGTTAAGATATATCTTCTCGGGGTCGGCAACGCCGTATCCCTCAGTTATGCTGTCTCCGAGAAAGTTTGCTTTAAGTCCATTAAGCTCCATATAGCTCTCCTTGATGAATATTTGTATTTATTATATCATATTAAGGGTAAAGATTGTGCGGTAATGAAAAAATATCCTTGACTTTTGCAAATTTTGACATTATAATTATGTTAGTGAAAGGGAGTAGTCAGCAATTTCCTGCGGAAATTGCGGTGCCTGTCGTCATCTCGTAGAAATACCGGTGGGTGCCCAAAACGAAACTTTGTTTTGAAACGAGACTTTTACTGCGTATGTCCGCAGTAGGGGTCTATTTTTTTTAGCCTTCTAACCCCTTGCGACAATAGTTTTTTAATCGAAAGGAAGTTTATTATGGAAATGGCAGTAAACATTCTGCTTCTTTTGGTGGGCTTCGTGCTTCTCATCAAGGGTGCAGATTTCTTTGTGGACGGAAGCTCTTCAGTTGCTAAGCTGTTGGGAGTTCCTGCAGTTGTTATCGGACTTACCGTTGTAGCTATGGGTACAAGCGCTCCGGAGGCTGCTGTCAGCATAACTGCCGGTATTTCGGGCAGCAACGAGATAGCCATAAGTAATGTAGTAGGCTCAAATATATTCAATATGCTTGTGGTAGTGGGCGTTTGTGCCGCTATAAAGCCCTTTGAGATGGACCGCGACATTATGAAGCGTGATTTTCCTGTTAACCTTGCAGCAAGTGCGGTGCTTCTTATAATGATCCTTATAGGAAGAAAGCTTGACCGTATAGATTCTGTCATCATTCTTGTGCTGATGGCGGCATATCTTGTATGGGTAGTTGGTGCTGCGCTTAAGAATAGAGAGACAACAGGCGAGGATGTTAAGAAAATGTCCCCCCTTCTCAGTATTGTCTGCATCGTAGGCGGTCTGGCTGCAATTATTTTCGGCGGCAATCTTGTTGTTGAAAATGCTAAGAGTATTGCATATGAGCTTGGTTGGAGCGAAACCTTTATCGGACTTACCATTATCGCTATCGGTACAAGCCTTCCCGAGCTTGTGACAAGTATTGTTGCAGCGCGCAAAGGCGAAAGCGGTCTTGCTCTGGGTAACGTCGTAGGTTCAAATATTTTCAATATTATGTTTATCCTCGGTCTCTCCGGAACGCTTGCTCCTATTGCGGTGGATGCTGCCGGTATTATCAACTGCATCATCCTTTTTGTTATGACTCTCGTTATGCTGATATGGTGCGCACTGTCAAAGAAGCTGAACAGAGTCTCCGGTATTATTTGGGTGCTTGGCTATGTTGCTTACACAGCCTATCTTCTTTACGCAGTATGATATTAATTGAATAAAAAAATCAGGCCTCTCCAATAATGGAGTGACCTGATTTTTTATTTGTCCTCATGCTCGTGGTAGGAGCTGAAGCAAAATTCAAGATGGATAACGTTGGTCATTGCCGTAATTATCTCATCAAGCATACTTTTGACCTCTGAGTTGGTTACACCTGTGGGTTTTACTTCCTCCTTGATACCGAAAACGTAGAAAAGCCTGTTCTCAAATTCCGTGCAGAAATAGTCGTATGCCACAGGGTGGGTGTACTTCTCCTGCATCATATCAAACATAATTCCGATGTTATCTATTGACAAAACACTCTTTGCAAGCACAACAAAGAAAAGCTCCGCAAGCTGTGAAGCATCGTATTGCTTCTTGACAGGGCTTTTGATAAGCCCCTTTTTCACGTAGTTGCTTATCATGGATGGCGTGATTTCCATGCAACCAAGCGGTTCAAGAAAGCTGTTGATATATTTGGTAACCTGCTCAAGGTACAGCCCTACATCGGGCAGCTCTTTGTATCGTGGAAGGCGAAACTCCACTATATTTTCTACAGTCATATTTTTTGTTTCCATATTGGTTATATTACACGAATTTTATATAATTGTCAATAAGTTATAGAAATTCTCTTGACAGGGTATTGAAAAACTGATATATTAAAACGGTACATCGGTTTTCGGATAACCGATTGTGCGATATTAATTAAAGGATGGCGTGTTATGTACAGAATAATTGCGGATTCCTCCTCTAATATCAGAGACGGGAAAATAATTACTGTGCCTCTCAAGGTAGGTACTGACGAGAGAGAGTTTATAGATAATGACAGCTTTGATGTTCACGAAATGGTTGGATACCTCAGTGCATATAAGGGCAGGTCGGGCAGTTCGTGTCCCGGTACGGAGGACTGGCTTGCTGCATTTGGAGATGCACAGTATGTTTTCTGTATTGCCATCACTTCGCATTTGTCAGGAAGCTACAATTCAGCAAGACTTGCTAAGGATGAATATGAAAGTGAACACCCTGAACGCAAGGTTTATGTTATAGATTCCCTTTCTACAGGCGGTGAAATGGAGCTTATAGCAGAGAAGCTGGCGGAATTTATTGCTGACGGCATGGATTTTGACACTATATGTACAGAAATCGAAAAATATGCTGAGAAGACCAAGCTTATATTCTGTCTTAAGTCACTTAACAATCTTGTTAATAACGGCAGAGTCAGCGGAACAGCAGCTAAAATATCTAAATTGCTGAATCTAAGAATAATTGGACGCGCAAGTAATGTGGGCGAGCTTGAAATGCATTCAAAACCCCGAGGGGATAAAAATGCTATCGTTGAAATACTTGATTATATGAAGGAAATGGGTTATAACGGCGGTAAGGTAATTATAAGTCATTGCATTGCCGAGGCTAATGCATGCGCTCTTTCTTCTTATATAAAATCTCAGTTCGCAGATGCTTCAATCAAGATCAATGAGTGCGGTGCTCTCTGTTCCTTCTATGCCGAAGAGGGCGGTATCCTTGTGGGATTTGAAGGTAATTAAGATTATGTTCTTTAAGCCCTGGTATCTCTCTGAAGCTTTTTAGTAATACGGCAACACCCATAAACGAAACCAAGAGAACTATATAAAAGGTTTGGGGGAGTGTGGATTTCCTCAAATTTCCCTACAAAAAAGAGGTGCTCTCTTTAGAAAGCACCTCTTTTAAAATCATAAAATTATTCAGCGTCAGCAGCTTCAGCGATAACTTCTTCTGCAGCAGCATCAGCTTCAGCAGCAGCGTCATCAATGAGAGCGCGGATAGAGAGGCTGATCTTGCGGTTTTCTTCGTCGATAGCTGTAACCTTAGCGTCTACAACGTCGCCAACCTTAAGAACCTCAGCGGGAGTAGCAATCTTGTGATCAGCGATCTGGCTGATGTGGATAAGGCCGTCAGCGCCGGGAACCACCTCTGCGAATGCGCCGAAGGGCATGAGAGATACGATCTTAACGCTTGCTGTATCGCCTACTGCGTACTTGCTCATAAAGATGTTCCAGGGATCCATATCCTCTGTCTTATAGCCGAGAGAGATTCTTCCCTTCTCACGGTCAAGAGCCTTAACGTATACCTTGATAACGTCGCCAACCTAAACAACCTCGGAGGGATGCTTGATTCTTCTCCAGGAAAGCTCGCTTGTATGTACCATACCATCAACGCAACCAAGGTCTACGAATGCGCCGTAGTTTGTGAGACCCTTAACGGGACCTTCAAAGATCTGACCAACCTCAACCTGGCTCCAGAAAGCCTCTTCTCTTGCCTTACGCTCCTCGCGCTGTACCGCACGGATGGAAGCGAAAGCTCTCTTTCTGTCTTCCTTGATCTCGATGATCTTAACCTTCTGTGTTGTGCCAACGAGAGCCTGAAGAGCCTCGGGGCCTGCTTCCTTAGCAACGCCGGAAAGGGAAGCAGGGATGAATACGCGAACGCTGTCGATGGAGATGATAAGGCCGCCCTTAACTACCTCTACGATCTTGCCCTCTACTACTTCGCCGGACTCGCACTTAGCTACGATTCCGTACCAGTTCTGCTCGCTGTCAACGCGGAGCTTATCAAGCATTGCGATACCTTCAACATCGCTTACTCTGATTACCTTAGCCTTGACCTCATCGCCGATCTTGAACATTTCGTCAAGCTTTGCAGATGCATCGTCTGTAAGCTTATCATGAACGATCACGCCTGTTGTCTTAGTTCCGAGATCGAGTGTAATTTCGTTCTGGGAAATAGATGTAACAACACCGGTAACGATATCTCCTGTATTTAATGTTTTCATTGACTCTTCGAGCAGTTCAGCAAAATTCTTTTCGCTCATTGTTTGTTTAACCTCCTGTATTACACTGTACGGCGTCGATGCGCCGGCAGTAATTGATATATTTTCGCAACGGGGAACATTCACTTCTCTGAGGGTAGATGCGTCCTCAAGCAGGAAAGTGTTATTACAGACACCGGAGCATATCTCATACAGCTTCATTGTATTGGAGCTGCCGCGGCTTCCGATGACTATCATAGCATCAGATTCTGCCGCAAGTCTTGCCGCTTCTGTCTGTCTTTCTTCCGTAACATTACATATTGTATCAAAAATCAGAGCATTTGTATATACTTTTTTGATAATTTCCAAACATTTTTTCCATTCTGACAGCTTTTGAGTAGTCTGAGCTGCCATAGTTATGGTAACTTCTTCCTTATTTGGTGCTTTATCGGACTTGAGCCATACGTCTAACTCTTCTGCACCTGAAAAAATCTTACCTTCTCCGACACAGCAGCTCATAATACCCTTGACCTCGGGGTGATCTTCTGCGCCTATAAGAATAAAGAGCTTTCCGTCCCCTGAATTTTCTCTTGCTATCTTTCTGACCTTGATAACGTAGGGGCAGGTGCAATCAAGCACCTTAAGGTTGGGATGCTTTTCCTCGCACGCCTTCAGCTTATCCACATTTTCCTTTATCTCTCCGTGGGCGCGGATAATAACGGTAACCTTTTCTCCTGCTTCGGCCATTTTGCAGACGCAGTCGATATCCTCTGCTGAGATTTCGGAAACGCCTCTGCGCCGCAGCCCTTCTGTATATCCGTCGTTATGGATAAGTCTGCCAAGTGTATATATTCTGCCTTCCCCTTGGAGAAGTGCCCTTTCAGCGGCATCTGTGGCACGTCTGACACCAAAGCAGAAGCCTGCGTGCTTTGCTACAGTTATATTCATTATCCTTCAGCCTCTCCCAGCGCACATATCTTATGGAAAATAAGCTCGCTTGCAGCCTTATATTCCTTTGTTCCGCCGTTTTCAAAGCCAAGCTCCTCATATTTGACAGGCTCTCCAAAAATCACTGTAGCCTTTCTGAAAAGGAGTGTTCTGTTATTTTTAGCTTTGATATACACAGGTATTACGTCGCATTTCGCTCTGTATGCGATCATTCCTGCTCCGTTTTTTACCTCTGTTGTTCTTGGGTCAACGTGGGGATGACGTGTTCCCTGAGGGAATATTCCCACAAGCTCGCCCTTTTCTATCATGGAAACTGTCTTTCTTATAGCTCCTACGTCAGCGCCGCCTCGGTCCACGGGGTAGGCTCCCAGCGCTGTTACAAGCTGAGAAAGGAGCGGGATCTTGAAGAGCTCCTTTTTGGCCATATATCTGACCTGTCTGTCGATACCGATGGAGATAACGATAACGTCAAGAAGGCTTGTGTGATTGGCGCAGAGTAGAGCTCCTTTGCCGTGCACAAGATTTTCTACGCCCTTGACCTCCAGCTTGAAGATAGTACGAAGAGGTTTGGCGAGTAATTTATACATACCGTTATAGAAGGACATTTTTACCTCCGTTTTCCCTTAACTTAGAATGGGAATTATTTCTTTCTTTTCAGCTTCTCTTTGATAATATCCATAGCAGCCTCAAGAGTCTGATCGGGGTCAAGCTCTGAGTTGTCAAGGAATATTGCGTCATCAGCAGGAATGGCGGGTGCGATCTCGCGGTTGGAATCGTTTTCGTCGCGCTTAACGATATCCTTATAGATCTCTTCTTCGGAGTAGTTATGACCCTTTTCAAGAAGCTCAAGATAGCGTCTGTGCGCTCTTGCCTTAGTATTGGACTCAAGGAAAAGCTTAACGTCGGCATCCGGCATTATAACTGTACCGATATCGCGTCCGTCCATAACCACGTTACCGTTTGCTGCCATTTTCTTCTGTATCTCGAGAAGGAATCTGCGTACTGCAGGTATAGCTGAAACAGAGGAAGCGTACATTGAGATCTCGTTAGTACGGATAAGGTCGGAAACATCCTCTCCGCACAGGATCACTCTCTGTCCTGCGTCAGTATACACAAGCTCAAGGTTGATATCATCAAGCAGGGCTGTTACCTGAGCGGCAGATTTGGGATCGGCTCCTGCTCTCATAGCATAGAGTCCCACAGAGCGGTAAAGCGCTCCTGTATCAACATAGACCAGGCTCAGCGCCTTTGCAAGCTTTTTAGCAAGTGTACTTTTTCCGCTTCCGCTGGGGCCGTCGATGGCAATTCTTATCTTATCCATTGTTATACCTCTTAATGTAAATAAGTTTTGTTGCAAATTTGATTCAATTAAAGCTCTGCGGCTGCTTCGCCTGCCGCTTTACCTGTTGACCAGGCTATCTGCAGATTATAGCCGCCTGTATATGCGTCAAGGTCTGCGAGCTCTCCGCAAATAAAGAGTCCGCGAACCTTTTTGCTCATCATAGTTTTAGGGTCAAGCTCCCGTACCGACACGCCTCCGCAGGTGACGATAGCCTCGTCGATGGGGCGGAAGGCTATGGGGGTGATGGGATATTCCTTAAGAAGTGAAACCAGATTGCTTCTCATTTCACGGGTGACAGAGGAGACCTTGATCCTTTCGGGGATGCCGCTTTTTCTCACCACTGACGGTATAAGCTTTCTCGGAAGCAGATCTCCCAATGAATTGACGAAATCCTTTGCGGCATATTTTTCAAAATCCGAAAGTATTCTTTTATCAAGCTCTGCTTCAGACAGGGCAGGCTTAAGATCAACTGTCATTTTATGATCTCTGACGTTTCCTGTCTGCATATGAGCTGAGGCGGAGAGTACAAGGGGACCTGATACTCCGAAGTGGGTGAAGAGCATCTCGCCCATTTCGCTGAATACAGCTTTTTCCCCGCGAAAAACGCTTAAGGTGACATTTTTCAGGGTAAGTCCCATAAGCTCGTCAGTTTTTTCCTTAGTTACTACGGGCACAAGTGAGGGCTTAAGCTCCGTTACACATATTCCAAGCTCCTGTGCCATTTTATGGCCGTCGCCTGTTGATCCTGTGCCGGGATAGGACACGCCGCCCGTTGCAAGAATGACTGCGTCAAAGACGTATTCACCTGCATTTGTAACAATGCCGCGTACAGCACCGTCTTCAGCTTTGATATGCATGACTCTTTCCTGATGTATCTCACAGCCGAGTGCCTTCAGCTTTTTTTCAAGGGCGAGTACAACGTCTGCTGCTCTGTCAGACTGAGGAAAAACTCTGCGTCCGCGCTCTGTTTTCAGCGGCACTCCGCACCCTTCAAAAAACTCCATTACGTCGGCGGGCTTAAAGCGATTGACTGAGCTGTACATGAATTTACCGTTACGGGTGATATTCTGCATAAACTCCTGAGGGGTACAGTCGTTTGTAACGTTACAACGCCCCTTACCTGTTATGCGCAGCTTTTTACCAAGTATTCTGTTGGGCTCGAACAGTGTTACTGACGCGCCCTTTTCGAGGGCGGCGATAGCCGCCATCATTCCTGCGGCACCTCCGCCGACAACTGCTATTTTTTCAGCCATTTATACTTCTCCGGATCTTTTTTTATCGTAAACGTGATATTCGTCCCAAATATTTTCAAGTCGGGAAAGTGTGGCGGATATTTCGCTGTGCTTTTTCTTACTGATAGCCGCGATAAGTGCGTTTATTATAGAAAGGGGAGCTACCAGAGAATCAGCAAAAGAAGCCATATTACTTTTTGCGCAAAGTGTAGCAAATGCAGGCTTTGCTATGGGAGAGGACATACTGTCTGTTATGGCAACGACCTTGGCTCCGCTTCTGCATGCAAAATCTACGGCATTTACGATCCTTGAGGAATACCTGGGGAAGCTGATGGCAACTACGGTATCTCCGTCACAGATGTTCATCATCTGCTCAAATATTTCGCTTCCGCCTGCGTTACGCACAAGCTGTACATTGGGAAATATAAGTGAAAGATAGTATTCGAGAAATTCTGCAATAGCAAAGGATGAGCGCATTCCGATAATATATATCTTGCCTGCGGACAGTATCGCTTCAACTGCCGCATCAAATGCTTTTCTGTCAATGGTGTCCAGTGTGGAGCGTATCTGCTCCATATCTCGTTCAAGCACAGCATCAAGCAAACCATCATCAGGAAGTCTGTCGTTTGCTACTCTGACTCTCTGCACACTTGTAAGTCTCTTCTGAAGCGATTCCTGCATCGCTCTGTGAAGCTCAGGATATCCGCTGAAGCCAAGCTCAATGGCAAATCTTACAACGGTGGATTCGGATACCCCCGCCATGCTTCCCAATTTCGCCGCCGTCATGTATGCAGCTTCCTCGGGATGCTCCTTTATATATTCAACGATTCTCTTTTGTCCTTTGGAAAGACCCGGCATCGCCAGGTCGATAATTTCAGTCAGATCTGAAGACATAACGCCTCCGTCAATATTACTTTATTTATTCTACTAATTATATACCATTTACCCCTTTTTGTCAACTTATTTTGCCCCTCGGGGAGGAGTTTTGACGGGGGAACCTCTCTTTCGCAGAGAGGCTTCCCCCGAGCCGTGAACCCCCAAGGCTCGGCAAGCTCGCATTGGGGAACCCCGGCCGCCCCCTCCAGAGAACTTTGAATAGTGATGAATGTTATTCGGTGCGCTGAACGTTCGC